>JAHFBI010000405.1 GCA_023250095.1 Candidatus Melainabacteria bacterium | reverse complement strand
GAGCGCTCAGTCATTCGGGCTGGTATGGTTTGATGCACACGGGGACATCAATACGCCTGAAACCACGCATAGTGGCAACGTGCACGGCATGCCCTTCGCCGTCGCCCTCGGCAAGGGCGACAAGCGCCTGACTGAGATAAACAGCTATTCTCCGAAAGTAGAGGCTCATCGATCGGTTTTGATCGGCATCAGGGATCTCGATCCAGAAGAGCGCGACATCATCAACTCCACAGGCGTCACAGCCTTCACCATCCGCGATATCGATCATCTCGGGCTGGGCAGAGTAACGGACCTGGCTTTGGGGGCAGTGGGCTCGGATGTCTCAGGCATCCACCTGAGCTTCGATCTCGATGTCATGGATCCCGACATAGCCCCGGGTGTAAGCACGCCGGCGCGCGGCGGTCTCAATTATAGAGAAGTGAATCTGGCGCTTACTCTTCTTGCCGAGTCGCAACTTGTACGCTCCATTGATTTTGTCGAACTCAATCCAGCTTTCGACATTCAAAACCGCACAGCCGAGCTGACAGTGGAGCTGGCCATGGCGTGCCTGGGCAACCGCATTCTTTAAAATGCGTGATAGCTCTTACGACAAGGAAACCACTCTGGACATTAAAGGGGGGCGGTACTATACTTACGTATGTGCCAGGCCTGCCATGTCGACCAGAGGGAAGCTAGGAAATGTCTATTGAAGAGTCCTTACCGCCCCGGCAGAAAGAGGTTCTCAGCCTCATCGCGCAACTCACCGAGGAGTGCGGCTATCCTCCTACTCTTGCAGAACTGGCCAAGTCTATGGGTTTGCGCAACCGGATGACCGTGCACCAGCACGTGGCTGCTCTTAAGAAAAAGGGACTTGTACGCTGGGAGCCGGGTCTCAATCGTTCGCTGCGCCTTGTAAGCCCTGAGCCCTCTGACATAGACATCGGCGAAATGGGAAATATTGCTTGCCCGGAGGCCGAGCCAATTGGTGAGCCAATCAAAGGAATACCCCTGGCCGGAGCCATAGCCGCCGGACAGCCAATCGACGCTGTGCAAACCGACGAATATCTGGAAGTAGAAGCGCAATACTGCCAAGCTGGCTGCTTCGCTCTCAGGATCAAAGGCGATTCCATGATTGAAGACGGCATCTGGGATGGTGACTATGTCATAGTCAAGCCCAATCCCAGCCCACGCAACGGGGAGATTGTCGTTGCGACCCTGGAAGATGGTACTGCCACGCTCAAACGGCTTTACAAAGAGGATGGCCGCTTTCGCCTGCAACCAGCCAATCAGAGCATGGCTCCCATTTTTGTCGACGGCTCCAACGACCTTACCGTTCAGGGCGTGGTTGTGGCGCTCTTTCGCAAATTGTCCTGAATCGGCTGCTGGCTCGGCGCGACAGGCGCGCTAATTTCTTTGCCAATTTTTGTTTGGGCTGAGATGGAAATGAGAAGAAAGTCCAGAAAGCTAAAGAAGAACTAGCTGAAGAGCTTTCTCAAACAAGGCGGCATCGGCGCCGACGTGTCCACCTCTAATGTTTTTTCGTTTTCGTAGCTCACCAGCCCTGGTTTGTCCCTGGCTATTTTGCGCACGAAGCGGCATTGCGTGTAAGCAACTCGTACTTTGCCCCCCAGTGAAACCCGCGAGAATCTGGCAGCCAGCTGGGCAGCTTCTTGTAAAGTAGATGCAGGCGGATTCTGTTTGCCCGGGCACTTGATGAGAACATGCGCTCCTTCCTGCCCGGAAACGTGGAGCCAGACATCGAACGGCTGGGCCAGCTTGACGATAAGAATATCGTTTTCCTGCCGATTGCGCCCGACATAAATGATCCAGCCATCGGAAGATTTGACGCTCATCAAGCGAGGCTGCTTGTTGAGGGCCGCCGGTCTGGTCGTGCGCGGGCTCTGGGGCTGCCTTTGTTGTTGCTCCAGCCTCTTGCCGCGATCGAGAACAATTTCTTTCAAGCGATCGAGCTCTTCCAGCGTGCTGGCGGACTCCAGCGCCTGAATGTGTGAGGCGACCACAGTAAGTCGTGAGGAAGCCTCTGCCTGAGCAATGCCTGCTGTGCGTTGCCTCACTCTGGACTTGGCATATTGCCGGTAATAATGCTGGGCGTTCTGGGCAGCATTGAGGTTAGGATTGAGGGCTATAGCAATATTGGCGCCATTACCGTCCAACTCACTAAGATTCTGGCAAGAAAGCTCCGTTTGTCCAGGTTTTATATTGTGGATATTGGCCAGAATCATGTCCCCGGAACTTTTGAGCTGAGCAAGCTCGCAAGCGATTTCCAACTGTTTGCCGGCAGCTGACAGACGAGACTCCAGTTTGTCGAACTCAGCTTTCAGCTCGGAACGTATGCGGTCTTTGAGCTGCTGCATTTGCTCTCTGGCGTGCAAAGTATGGAAGTATTCTTCGATCATGTCGTTGACAGAAGGAAAAGTTTTCCACTGCTCCTCGCTGCCGGCACCCTCCACTTCCTGCCACCAGGAAAGCACCGTATAGCCTGTGAGATCCCTCTTCATTGCCCCCTTGTAGGCGGTTGCCTCCGGAAGCTGCTTGATGCGGGCGAAGAGAGCGTCCCGAGCTAAGGCGGTGGCAGCTGCCTCGGAAAGCTCGCCAGTGCCCAGAGCGACAGCCACTATTTCATCGGCCAGGTGGCGCCCCAGTCCGGAAAACGTCGATAAAAGCCACTGCTGCCAGGTAGAAGGTATTTCCGCCTGAAGCTCTCCAACTTTCGGCAAAGCGGCTGACAGCGCTGTTTGCAGGGACTGGAAATATTGCTCGAACTGCTCCGGCGAAAGCTGGAAAATGCTCGGCTTGTCCTGGTGCGGCGGGCGCGTGTATTTCAGACCTGGTGCCACCTCGCGCTGCCGGCTCATCTCGGCTGTCACGACATGGGAAGCGCCCAGTATGCGCTGGCTCTCCTTATCCCAGAAAATCAGGTTGCTGTGCCGCCCCATAATCTCCGCAGTCAGCACTTTGACTGAGCGATTGCCAAGCTCATCCAGACAAGCAAAAGTAAGGTCGGCAACACGCTCGCCCGGAAGTTGATCGACCTGGCTGAGCGTCGCTCCGGTCAGATGTTTGCGCAAAAGCTGACAAAAGGCAGGCGGGTTGACGTGTTTTGGCTGTGGCGGCGCCGGAATCAGGCACAGGCGTCCGAAAGAAGCTTGCGCGGAAAGAAGGAAATAACCTGTCCCGGCTTTCCCCCGCAAAGCAACAATCACTTCGTCGCGTCCGACTTGATAGACTTTCTCCACTCTCCGGTTAAGAAGAAGTGGACGGGCTTCATACAAAATCGCCCGCATGGTAAGAGCATCAAATGGTTGCATGCATCCTGCCCTGTGCCTGCGGCTCAGGCTCCATAACAATTCCTGCTTTCATACACCGTGAAGGCAGTTGCCTGCCTCAGGGCCCCGTTTGTGTCTCTTATGATAGTAACAGGCAGGGAAGAAGAATTTCACTTTATTTCCGCGACACCTCTTTACGGCAGGTCAGGCATCAACTATCTTTGAAAAAACGGCTTCGTGAGCCGGACAGGCGGCAACAGTCAATTTGAAGGAGCCCATTGCCGCCAGAATGGTCAAGCGTCACAAGAAACAAACGATGATTTTTGAAAACGCCGTGAAAGAAAGATTGCAAGGTAAAGACCTGATTGCCAAGCGGAGCCCGCAGCCCGGGAGCCACTCCGGCAA
>JAHFBI010000118.1:12335-14045 GCA_023250095.1 Candidatus Melainabacteria bacterium | reverse complement strand
AATCCTATGCCGCGCAAAATGATGCTGATGGCGGTGGATGCGGTGCTTTCCGGAGCTCTCAATCCAGGCTTTGATCTGACCATCGGCTGTGAGCGGGGCGAAGCTATCGCCTTGAGAACGTTCAACCCGCGGCTTGGCATTGTCGGCGGCATTTCCATCATCGGCACAACGGGCATTGTCGAGCCGATGTCTCTTGCCGCGTACAAGGCTTCGATCGAGGTCTATATCCGCGTGGCCCTGGCCGAGAGCTCTCAGCGCATAGCCTTTATGCCAGGCAATATCGGTCTTGGTTATGCGCTCCGAAGGCTCAATCTGCAAAGAAAGAAGATTGTCCACATTTCCAATTTCCTCGGTTTCTCCCTTTCATACGCCAAGCAGGTTCTTGAGGAAGAGGCGCGGACTTTGCCCGAGCTTTATGTGCTTGGGCATCCCGGAAAAATTGCCAAGATACTTGCTGGACACGTTGATACGCACTCGGCAAGGAGCGGCATGGCCACAGGTGCTCTGGCGGAAGTAGCTGGCTCACTGGGTTTTGATGGGCAAGAGTTGGCGCAAATTGAGGCAGCCAACACAGTGGAGGCGGTAGTCGAGATGTTCTCAGGCTCTGTTCGTGGTGCTTTGCTGTGGAGGGAAGTGGAGGAGGGTACTGCGCGCCTGATGCAGGAGCTGGTCGGTCGTGCCACGAAGGTAGAAGTGCGTCTTTTTTCCATGAAGGGCGCTCCACTGGGGGCAGCCTTATGAGCCGCTCTTGCTGTCTTGCCTGCTTATTTTTCAGGAAGCAAGATGAATTTCTCTTTTGATCTGGTATCCCGCCGGAAGGGCAGGGGCTCAGAAGTTACTCGATGGTGCGCAGACAGGGAGGTAGGATGAATTCGCCGGGAACGTTTACAGGCGTAGGTGTGGGTCCTGGACCAGAAGGATTCATTTCGCTGGTTGCCTGGGAGGCTTTGAAAAAGGCTGATCTTATTTTCGTGCCCAGGGCCGCTGCGACAGAAAAGTCCATAGCCTTGCAGTGCCTGAATGGGCTTGACCTGCCTCCAGAGCGCTTGCGCGAATTCGAATACGGCATGGACGACTCAAAGGATGCACTGTCAAGACGCTATCGGGAGCTAGCCGCGATTCTTGCTGCGGAGGTGACTTGCGGGCGCAATGTGGCTTATGTGACTATTGGCGACTCGCTGACTTATTCGACGTATAGCTACACGCTTGCCGCTCTGCTGGATCTCGTACCCGATCTGCCTCATCTGACTTATCCAGGGGTCACCAGCTATTGCGCTGCTGCCAGCGCTCTTGAATGGCCGCTTGGACAGGGCAAAGAGCGGGTTTTGATCTTGCCCTGCCCGGATGATGAGCGGGAGTTGCAGCAGGACATCGAGAGCCATGACATTGTCGTTCTCATGAAGATTGGACACCGGCTTAGCTTCGTGTTGAAGGTCATTCATGAGATGGGCATTGCCGGGCACTGTGCTCTGGCCAGCCGGATCGGGCTGCCCGGGCAGCTGTTGGTGAAAAATCTCACTCAGCTGCCCTGCGCCGGAACGGCGGGCTATCTCACCACAATGTTGATTCGCAAGAGTTGAGAGGGAGGATAAGACTGATGAAGGTCTATTTTATCGGGGCCGGACCGGGAGCTTTTGACCTTATCACAGTGCGCGGTGCCAGAATTCTGTCTCAGGTGCCGCTGGTCATGTATGCAGGATCGCTTGTGCC
>JAHFBI010000118.1:0-12316 GCA_023250095.1 Candidatus Melainabacteria bacterium | reverse complement strand
TCCTTCTATATACGGCGCCACAGCGGAGCAAATGCGGCGCCTTGAGGCTCTCGGCATTGAGTACGAGATTGTTCCGGGCGTATCTTCATTTACTGCTGCTGCGGCTGCTCTCCGTTGCGAGCTGACGAAGCCTGGCGTTTCCCAGAGCGTGATTTTGACCCGAGTGTCCGGGCGGGCATCGTCTGTGCCTGAGCGCGAGGCGTTATCCGGGTTGGCGGCGCATCGAGCCACTTTGTGCATATTTCTTTCAGGACCGCATTTGCCGGAGATTGTCAGCGAGCTTGCTCGCCATTATGAAGGCGATACACCAGTGGCCCTTGTTGCCCGTGTCAGCTGGTCTGAGGAGAAGATCCACCGCAGCACACTTGATGCGATCCTGGCTGAAGTCGATCTAAGCGACTGGGCGCTGACGACGCTCCTGATTGTCGGCGACGTCCTGCGCTTTGACTCAGGCGCAGAGTCGAGCCTCTATGGCAGCGCCTACCAGCACCGGTTCCGGCAAAGCGCACGGAGGTCCTCGAAGTTATGAGTTTTTCCCAGAGCATGTTTCTTGCGGTGTCGGCTGTGGTGTCTTGCATGGCGATGGCTTCGCCTGAGGGGTTTTTGCCGATCTTTCGGAGGTGCCTGGCAGCATGAGCCTTTCGCTGGCCATTTTTCTCTTGCGCCCTCAGGCTGCCCCACTGGGACGTTGCTTGCACAGCTGTCTGTCCGGTGTCGGCAGCGGTACCGACACTGCTGCTTACGCCGCCGCCGTCGAGATTATTTCTTGCTGGCAAAATCCCAAGCTCAGCGCAAAAGAGCAGTTCGCTGCCGAGTTTTCTCGGTACCGCCAGTGGGTGCTGGTCGGGACTGCAGGGATTGCCGTGAGATTTCTGGACGGGCTCATCAAAGACAAGAAGTCCGACCCGGCAGTTGTTGTGCTGGACGAGGGCGGGCGTTATGCAATTGCGCTACTTTGCGGGCACGAGGGCGGAGGCAACGAGCTTGCCTTTCGTGTGGCCAATGCTGTCGGCGCCGTGCCCGTGATTACGACGGCAACCGAGGCCGTGAAGCCTCTGGTGGTAGGCATCGGTTGCCGCAAAGGCGTTACCGCGCAGACAATCGAGCAGGCCGTGCTGAGCGCACTTTCAGGGCGGGCTATCGATGAGATTCGCGAAGTAGTCACACTCGAGCTCAAGGCTTCTGAGCCCGGGCTGCTGGAGTTCTGTTGCAGTCACAATTTGCCTTTGCGCTGGTTCAAACAAGAGGATGTCGCCGCTCGCCCGTGGGTGAGCGAGCCGTCGCCATGGGTGCGCCAGCACGCTGGCGTCGACGGGGTCTGCGAACCATGCGCCTTGATGTCCAGCCCGCGCGGTCGTTTGATCGTGCCCAAGAGCTCCCGGGATGGCGTGGCAGTAGCAGTCGTTGAGGATGAGATGAGGCTTTCGTTATGAGTGGAACTTTGAACCTCGTGTCGGTCGGCCCCGGCTATGCCGAATATATTGCACCGCAAGCGGTGCGCGCTCTTGCCTCAAGCGATACTATCGTTTCTTATGACTATTACCTCAACTGGATAAAACCGTGGATCTCCGGCAAGGAAGTGCATACCACACCGCTCACGCAGGAGAGGCAGCGATCTCTTCTATCCATCGAGCTGGCCCGCAAGGGGCGCAAGGTTAGCCTGATTTCCAGCGGTGACATCGGCGTCTATGCCATGGCTGCCCTCGCCTTTGAGCAGATGTCCGAGACAGATACATTTTCGGTCCAGGTGGTCCCGGGCATAACGGCTGCTGTTGCCTCAGCTTCGCTTCTAGGCGCGCCGCTTTCTCATGATTTTGCTACTCTCAGCCTCTCCGATCTCCTCTGTCCATGGGACTGGATTGAGACCCGCGCCAGGCATATTGCCCAGGCAGATCTGTCCGCTGTGCTCTATAACGTCCAGAGCCGAAAGCGCCAGGAAGGCGTCTATCGTATTTTAAGGATAATGCTGGAGCACAAACTCCCCGAAACGCTCTGCGGCGTCGTGCGCAATGCTTATCGCCCAGGGCAAGCCGTAGCAACGGCGACGCTGTCCGAGCTGCTCGACGAGAGTTTCGATATGTTCACGAGTATTGTCGTCGGCAACCGCTTCACCCGTCGCAAGCGAAAGTGGATTTTCACTCCCCGGGGTTACGGGAGCTTTAGCGAGCCAGACCTCAATGAGAGAGCCTTAGGCGAAAGCGACAATGGCATCTTGGTGCTGTCACAAGCAAGTGAAAGTGTCGAGGCGCCGCTGTCAACTGATGTCTGCCTAAATATTTGCGCTGCTGCACTGACATCAAGGAATAGTTTCATACAGGGCAAGGCGGCTGATGTTCCCCCTGGGGCAGTATGGGTTTTTGCCGGCACAAGCGACGGCAATGCTCTGGCTAACGCAGTTGTTGAGCTCAAGTATCCCGTGGTTGTTTCGGCAGCAACGGAATATGGAGGTGTGACTGCTGCAGCCAGCTGTCCTGGAGCGCATGTCCTTACGGGCAAGCTCGGGAAGGATCAGCGCATGCAGTTGCTCGCCGATGCGGCAGCGCGGCTGATTGTTGATGCCACGCACCCTTATGCCTGTAGCATATCCAGCCAGCTGATGGAAATTGCTGCTCATCTGAACCTTCCATATGTTCGTTTCGAGCGTCCATCAAAGGCTGATTTCGATAATGAAAAGGAGGCTCCGTCACCGGCGGAAGCCGCCGAACTGGCTATCATGCTGGGAAAACGCATTTTCCTTGCCACCGGGGCAAGAGATCTCGAGAAGCTTCTGACTGTCCCGGGTTCTGGTGATTGCGAGTGGTTTGTCAGAGTGGCTCCCTCAGCTGAGTCTATCGAGAAAGCTCTGGCTCTGGGAGTCAGGGCCGATCGTATATGCGCGATGCAAGGACCGTTTTCTCGGGTGTTCAACCTGGCGCTTTGGCGCCAGTGGCAAATAGATTGTGTCATTACGAAAGATTCCGGCGAAGCCGGAGGATATGCAAGCAAAGTGGAGGCGGCGCGGGAGCTGGCAATCCCTATCATTGTGATCAAGCGTCCACCTATGGAGTATCCCTCTGTGGCATGCGACTTTCAGTCTGTTATTGAGTTTGTGCAAGCAAAGGGAGCAAGAAAATGAATCAGAAGATTCCAGTCACTATCGTCACCGGCTTTCTCGGCTCCGGCAAGACCACACTCTTGTGCGGGCTTCTCCGAATGAGCCGGTCTCGCCGCTATGCCATTCTTGTCAACGAATTCGGCGAAGTTTCAATAGACGACACTGTGCTCACCAGGGAATCCGGCAGCAAGTTCGCCGAGGTCCACTCCCTGAATTCCGGGCTTGTCGCCTACAGCAATGACGAGCTGTTCTTGCCGACTATGAGAGCTTTGCGACACCGGCGCGATCTTATCGATCATGTACTTATCGAGACATCGGGACTTGCTTTGCCGACTGCCGTCATGGAGAAGCTGGAAGGTTCTGAACTTTCCTGCGATTTCGTTCTCGATGCCACACTGGTGGTGGTCGATGCACCACTCATGCTATCAGGTGGATTTGACCTGTCTGGAGGCTGCGGTCGGGCTGATGCCGGTATTGGCTCCGACAAGTCGATTGCCGACGTATTTCAGCGACAATTGGAGTATGCCGATGTCGTGATCCTCAATAAGATCGATGAAATGGATGAGGCGGACTTGCTCGCCTGCGAAATGCGGATACGAAAACAGGCTCCAGGCGTGCGTTTTATTGAGCTGGCATTCCAGGCGAAGCTGGATCCGGCTCTGGCTGTCGGTTTGCGCTTGAATCAACCGGCATACGTTGAGTCTTCCCGGAGGCTTTCGCTGACTGCTGCAGGGAACTCTGTGTCTCTTGCTGCAGACAATGGGCACAGTCACTCCAACCTCGGCGCGCACCAACATGGTATCGCCACCCATGTGCATCTTCACGAGCGGGACCCTGGCTGGTTGTCGTTTGTATTGAGAACGCCTGAGCGACAACAGGAAGATGCCCTGACGCGCGCTCTGGAGGAAGCTGCCGGCAGCGAGCCGTTATTGCGCTGCAAGGGCTATGCCTATCTCTCTTCCGGGGGCGGAAAGCTGCTTGTGCAGGGTGTTAGATCAAGGATTTCCGTCAGGTTAGTCGAGGAAGACACGGAGCCTGAGGCGGTCAGCTGTGATGATATCTCTGCGCCTCTTTGCCGACCAGCAGATCATCAACACTCTGGGACTCATGAGCATGTACACGAGCATGGCGATCATGAGCATGTACACGGTGATCATGGGCATGAGCATCTGGTTCAGGAGCCGATATCGGAGCTGGTCTTCATTGGTTATCATCTCAATCGGTCCAACGTGCAGGCACTTCTTGAGCGCGTAACGGGCACAACCTGGCAGTGAGGCGTCTTCGGCTTAGATTCCCTGGCCGGTTGAGGGCTCTGGTCCCTGTGGAGGCAGGCAGGGACATAAGTCAACAGGAGTAAGGGACATGACTCATTCGGACTTGTGAGAATTGATGTGTAGTGCAGGAAGGTGGCTCTGGAGGGCAGGGTGAGTGATCAGTCGGGACGCACATAAGGTAATGGCGGAGAAACGAAAGGAAGCCTTTGAAAAGAAGGTGGCGGCGGCAACCCGGGAGAAGGGGCTGCTGATAGTCAATACCGGCACCGGCAAGGGAAAGTCTACTGCCGCCTTCGGGATGGGGCTACGCATACTCGGGCATGGCATGAGACTGGGAGTAGTCCAGTTTATCAAGGGCGCTTATGAAAGCGCCGAACGAAACGTGTTGAGCAAACACGAGCTGTGCGATTTCCATACGATTGGTGATGGTTTTACCTGGAACACCCAGGATCGTGACTTGGATGTCGCCACCGCGGGCAAAGCCTGGCGGCAGGCTGTGGCAATGATTGAAAGCCCTGATTATCAAATGGTGATTCTTGACGAACTGAATGTTGTTTTGAAATACGAATATATCGATCTGGAGGAAGCCCTGTCGGTTCTTGGTAGCCGGCGTCTGGATCTTCACATTGTGGTCACCGGTCGGCATGCGCCGGACCGTTTGATTGACATGGCCGACCTTGTAAGTGAGATCAAGGCGATCAAGCACCCGTATCGGGAACAGGGTGTGAAGGCTCAGGCCGGAGTGGAGTATTAGTCTCTTGAATATGGCTGCTCAGTGCGCCTGCTTTATCGCAGACCCGCCGAAATTCGCTTTGCCAAGGGGGGTGTTTGCTGAGTGACCCGTAGTTGTCCTGCTCTCTTTATAAGTTCTGCCGGTTCGCATAGCGGCAAGACTACTGTTTGTGCGGCACTGGCATACTATCACCGCCGCCGGAGGCGCACAGTCAGAGTCTTCAAAACAGGTCCGGACTTCATCGATCCGATGATTCTGCAAGCTGCTTGCCAGAATCCGGTCTACCAGCTGGATCTCTGGATGGGCGGGGAAAAGGACTGCCGGAGGCGTTTGTGGGAGGCCGCCGGAGAAGCCGATCTCATTTTGATTGAAGGAGCAATGGGGCTGTTCGACGGCAGCCCTTCCAGCGCCGATCTGGCTCAGACCTTTGGAGTGCCTGTCCTGGCAGTGATCAATTGCTCCGGGATGGCCCAGACTTTTCATGCCGTCGCCCACGGGCTGGCTACATATCGTCCGGGGCTGAAAATGGCCGGTGTCCTGGCCAACGGTATTGCCAGCCACCGTCATGGCGAAATGGTCAAGGATGGTGCATTGCCTGGTCTGAAATATCTGGGAGCTTTCCCGGCTCAGCAGTCCGTGGAATTGCCCAGCCGGCATCTTGGTCTTGTGCAGGCTGAAGAGGTCGCCGATCTGGACTTGCGGCTGGAGTTGGCAGCTCAGTTTATGGGCAGCGGCGACCTGTCAGCGCTGCCTGAGCCTGTGGAGTTTTTCGCTGAAGATGCAGAAAGTCTGCCTGACTTGCTTAAAGGAGTGCGTATTGGTATTGCACGTGATGCTGCTTTCTCATTCCTTTATAAGGCAAATCTCGACCTTCTTTCGGATATGGGTGCTAGCCTGACATTCTTTTCGCCCCTGGTTGATGAGGCTTTGCCGGAAGTCGACAGCGTGTACTTGCCGGGTGGATACCCGGAGCTGTATCTTTCTTCCTTGGAAGGCAATGCCGCCATGAAAGCAGGGCTTTTCTCTCATGTCGAAGCGGGCAAGCCTGTTTATGCCGAGTGCGGCGGCATGCTTTACTTGCTGGAGCAATTGTCTGATCCTGCCGGACAGCAAGGGAGGATGTGCGGGATTCTTCAAGGACATGCTGTGCTGGGCAAGAAACTGTCCGGGCTGGGCTATCAGAGCGTGCAGCATCCTGAGGGTATTTTGCGCGGGCATACTTTTCACTATTCGCATATGGATTCACCCTTTGCGCCTGCGATGATGTCCATCGCGCGAAATAGCGGCGGCTCTCCCGAGCCTGTATATCAGCGTGGCCGGCTCTTTGCCAGCTATGTCCATCTTTACTTTCCTTCAAATCCGCCTGCTGCTGCCAGTCTCTTTCTGCCTGGATGATTGTAGGCTTGTTCTGTCGTGATTGTCTGCCATAGCTGGTTCTTCTCTGCGTGGAGCGTGGTAAACTTTCGCCATGGGTTCCATTGAGCAATCGTGTTTCTGGCTGGCAAATCGTAGCAGTGCAGCACCCGTCTGTCCTCTGGCAGGGGAGGTCGCCTGCCAGGTGGCCGTTATCGGTGGCGGCTTTACCGGATTGTGGACGGCGCTGTTTTTGAAGCAGCTTCAGCCTGCACTCGATGTTGCTGTGCTGGAACAAGGTGTTGTCGGCTGGGGCGCCAGCGGGCGAAATGCCGGTATCGTCAGCGCCTGTGTGGACCACTCGCATGCCTTGGCTATTACTCACTTCGGGCGTGCTGAGGCTGAGAAGCTGGCGCGGCTCGGAATTCAGAACATCGATGAAATTGAGGCGTTTGCCGGCGGCTGCGACTTCGAGCGCACGGGGCAATTGCATGTCGCTCTCACGGAAGCCCAGGTCGAAGATGGACGGCGCAACGCTGGAATCGGGCGCGAACTGGGATTTGAAGGCTACCGTATGCTGTCGGCGGAGGAAGTGCGCAAGGAAATCGATTCCCCGCTCTATCTGGGCGGAGTTTTCGTGCCGGGAGGCGGGATTGTCGACCCGATCAAGCTGGTGGACAAGGTTCGGTGCGAGGCTGAACTGCTTGGTGTGAGGTTTTTCGAGCGCACGCGCGTCACCAAGCTGGAGGCAGGCCGCGTCGTCACCGCAGGCGGTGCTCTGACGGCTGACAAAGTGATTCTGGCGACAGATGCTTACACGCACCACTTGTTCCCCCGATTGCTCTTTCGCTATATTCCTCTGTATGACTACATTCTTGTCAGCGAGCCTCTGAGCGACGCCCAACGGTCGTTGATTGGCTGGCGCAATCGGCAGGGTGTCACTGACGGGCGTACTTTCTTCAACTATTACCGGTTGACTGCTGACCAGCGCATTCTCTGGGGCACGAGCGAGGCCATGTATTACCCGCCAAACCGCGTGGATGAGTCATGCGATCATTCGCCGCGGCATTATCAGGCTTTGCGTGATAGTTTCCGGCGCCACTTCCCGCAGCTGGGTGCGCTGCAGTTCCCCTTCGAGTGGGGCGGTCCGATTGCCTCGACCACCAGACTGACGCCGTTTTTCGGTACAGCCTCTGGCGGGCGGGTCATCTACGCTCTCGGATATACAGGGCACGGAATCGGCAGCACGCGCATAGCCGGAAAGATTCTCGCCCACATGGTTCTTTCAAGGCCAAGCGAGCTATTGCGCCTGGCGATGGTCAAGAGACAGCCCTTCCCTTATCCGCCCGAGCCCCTGCGCGCCGCGGCCGTGGCAGCCGTCACGCACTCCCTCAAGCGCGTCGACGAAGGACATAATCCAAGCACTCTGCTGCGTATTCTCGATGTGCTCGGCATTGGCTTTTCCAGCTGACCTTGGGCGTTGTCGGTTGGAAAAGCCTATGTCGAGGCTGAGTATGCCTGGAATCGAGGCGGGGTTGCTTGCCGAAGGCGACGGCTCAGGGCGGGCTCTTGTTGAGATCGTCTTGCAATTGCGCTACTGAGTCGTAGCGTTGTGGGAGGTCAAGTGCAGTGGCATGCTCCACAATGAAATTCAACGCCTCGCTCACTTCTGGACAAACGCGCCTCGGGTGGGAAACGGAAATTGGAACTGGATCTTCGCCGACCAGCAGGAAGTGCAGGGTCGCTCCCAGGGCATAAATATCGCTTTGAGTCACTGGCATCCCGCGGAATTGCTCGGGAGGCAGGTAAGCTTGTTTGCCGACCACTGTGCCGCTGGTTGTTGACTCGACCACCTGCCTGGCTACGTTGAAGTCGATGAGCTTGAGAGTGCCGCTCTTGTTCAAGATCAAGTTGTCCGGAGTGAAATCGCGATGCACTACAGGTGGTGAGAGCCCGTGCAGATAGCTCAGTATTTCACACATTTGCGACGCCAGCATGCGCACTTGATTTTCCGGAAGGTGCCCCCGGTTTTTGACGATTTGCCGCAGGGACCCTCCTTCTATATGCTCTAGAACAAGGTAGGCGCGATGGTCTTCGATGAAAAAGTCAAGAAGTTTCACGATTTGAGGGTTGTCCATCTGCCGCAAAATTCTTGCCTCGTTCTCGAACTGCTCCAGAGCATTGCGCCGGATGTTGACGTCGACATACACAGGCAGAATGAATTCTTTCAAGACAATCTCCGCTCCGCTTTGCCTGTCGATGGCGAGGTATGCCTGCCCCTGTCCGCCTGCCCCCAGCGTTGAAAGTGCCTGGTACCTGCCGTCTTTTAAGATTACACCCGCAAGGAGCGGCTGCAGGCGCTCGCGCTTGGGCGGGGCGCTGAGCGCTTGCAGCCAGAGTTCTGTATAACTGTAATCCTGGGGCGGCTGCAGCGTTTGCTCGACGAGGGCATCGCGGCTGGTGTGCGGAGCAAACCGCTTGATGGCATTTAAAATGGCTTCTCTGTCTTCGACGGCGTCGATGGAGCTGAGTTTAATTGCCTGCTTTTTTCCATCTTTTACGATAAAACACAGGCGAGTATCAAGAGCGGATGTCTTGTTCGAGCGATGATCCACGGCGATATGCGCGATGTCCTTCCAGAGTGTATAAAAGCCGTCTCTCTGAAACGCTTTGTGTCTCCAGAGGAAACGAAATCCTTGTGCCGAAAACCCGATGTGCGTCGGCTGCCGTAAGCAGAGCACGGCAGCCAGCCCCCCCGAGATACCCAGGGTCGACAGAAAGATTTTTATGAAAGAGACATTGGCCGCCGCAGCAGCTGCAGTTGCCGTCCCTGTTGCCGTTACCGCCGGCAGTTGCATGGAAGGGTTGGTTGCAAGAAGCCAGGCCATTGCCCCCAGGCAACCGATCAGCAGGAAAGGAGCGATGAACCACATGAAAATCAGCTTTGCTCCGGAGCGCATATTCTGCTTGCTGAGGCGCTGTTGAAACCAGCGTTCGATAGCAGCAAATGCCCGGTAACGGATGACCACATCGCCGCCGGCAAAGACAGTTTGCTTTGAGTGGACAGGCTGGGCTGCTTTGCCTGTCTCGAAGTTGTCTTTGAGTTTGAGTATGAGAAAAAGTATGCACCAGAACTGCGACACGAACCACATGCTGTTGAAGAATAACGGCAGCGAAAGCAAGAGCGGGTAGATGGCCCCTGCAAGGAGATAAGCGTTGGCGCCGGCAGTCAAAGTCAGAGGCATGCGCCAGGCGATGGCTCTCTTCGGGTTTTCTTTGCGTTCGAGAAACGTCCCCAGCCTTGCAGTCCAGGCCACCTGCGTGCCCAGCCAGCAGATAAAAATGGGATCGAGCAGGCGAGGTTGGAAGTGATAGTGGTCGAAGATCGGCATTGTGACAAAGGACAGGAGGGAAAGTAGTCCTAGCTCCAGATCGCTGAACGGCGGCCGATCGCCGTATTTCTTTCCCATAACCTGACTCAGTCGAAAAAGACAGAAAGTCCAGTAAAACTGCATCGGCAGATGGATCCACAACTCTCTTGCCAGTCCCGGGGGCAGAAAAGAAAAAATTCCTTGAGCAAGGGCGCTGAGGAGAACTGTCAGCACAAGCCCCTTGTGCAGCCGGGGCAATTCCCTCAAGTCTCCTTCGACGCTGACGATTTTTGATGTTGCCGGATATACTGTGGCGGTCGCAGGTGTCATGCTTGGTGGCAGATTCCCGTCTGTGTCTTGCTTGCTGTCAGTCATTGCTCGGCTCGCTCTTTGCGGGAGTGATGGTTACCTTTGAGTCGGACTTGAGCCGGGGAAGGAGTTCTTGCAACGCGGTGGATACCTCGGCGGCGCTATGAAAGCGATCTTCCGGCTCGAATGCCGAGCACCTGGCTATGATGGCATCAAGGTCTGCGTCTACATCGTCAGCGATCGCTTTGGGATGAGCGATTGAAAGAGGCAAAGGATCCTGTCCGGTGAGAAGAAAGTATATGGTGCCGCCGAATGCATAGAGGTCGCTTTCAACCACGGCCTTGCCACGCAGTTGCTCGGGGGGGATGTAGGCTTGCTTGCCGACCACCGTGCCGGTTGCTGCTCCGACAAACTGGTTGGCAGCGCCAAAATCGATAAGTATGATTGCGTCCCTGGTCAGGACTAGGTTCTCCGGAGTAAGATCCCTGTGCAAGATTGGTGGCTGCTGTTCATGCAGGACCCGGAGAATGGTGAGGATCTGCAGTCCCCACTCGATTGCCGTCCCATCGTCTACAGATCCGTTTTGTTTTACATACTGTCTCAAGTCGGTGCCGTTGATGTATTCGAGCATAAGGTAGTGGCGGCCTGCTTCTACAAAATGATCCAGAACCCGGGCTATGTTTGGATGACTGAGATGGGACAACATGTCGGCTTCGCGAATGAGATGCTGCTGAGCTTGCGCGCGCGTATCTGGGTCGGCGTTGGGCGGCACTATCGCTTCTTTCAGCACCACAAGCTCCTGGCAGTGGTGCTGTGCCAGGTAGATGGCGGACAGTCCGCCGAATGCCAGCTGGCGCACGATTCTCAGGCTGCCGTCTTGTAACTGCGTGCCAGGTTCCAGCGGCACGAAGGATGTTGCCTGGAATCGCCGGCTCAGCTCCTCTTCCCACATCTGCGTGTAGCCTTGTTTGGCGATGCCGTGTGATTGATTTTGAATCTGGCTCTGGTATTCAATGAGCTTGGGCGAGCGCTGGCAATTGACGCCCCAGAGCTCGATGGCAAGCAGGAACGGCTCTGTGTCACAGCTCTCGAAGCAGCCAAGGTCCAGCGACAGGCAGGCAGTAGAGTCGAAAGTGAGCAGAAGTTGTTTGCTCTGAGAACTTTCACTCTGGCAAATTTCCGCCCCTGTCAACTCGCTCCAGCGGCGAGCCCGGCGAAAATGCAGCCAGGGCAGAAGAAACGGGGGAAACGAGATCCCATCCTTGGAAATATAGAGGCGGTTGTCTTCGGCGACAGCTGTTGTGGCTATTGCCGCCAGAATAAATGCCAGCAGGCCAAGGCATCCTCCGATGGTGGTGGCAACAGGCATCGATTCCGGATGCATGATGGCGCGACCGATGAAGTAGCCAAGCGCTGCCGGGGCAATTATTGCCCATAAGGGCAAGATCGCGCACATCAGGGAAAAGACGATACGCGCAGGGAGGGTTTTGTAAGGTGCAGTTACCTGTAGTTCTGCCATGCAGCCAGCCTAGCTCTTTGTCTTGAGAGTGTGCGCAGCCCCGTTGCCGAGCTTCTTGAGAGTGCTCTGGTAAGATTTTTCTATCAGCTCCAAATCCGGTCCGGGACCCTGTTTGCGCTCCTGAAGCAGATCGGCGTAGAGATCCCTGGCTTTCTGCAAATGCCCGGAGGCTGCTTGGCTGTTCGCCAGATAATATTTGGCAAAAAGATAATCGTTGTATTCCGGCCAGGTTGGTTTCAAAATTCTGGTGGCGTTTTCCAGGGAAGCGATGGCCTCTGCGTGTTTCCCCAGCCCGGACTGGGCTCTTCCTAGCTCAAGGAAGGGGTAACCGTTGGACGGGCTTCCCTTCGGGTAAGTCTGAGCAGCCATCTCCACTGCTCTGCGGCAATAGGGTTCTGCCTCGTTGTAATTGGAGAGGTTGTTGTAAGTGGTGCCGATGTGCCACAGGCGAAAAGCATTGTATTGCGTCTTACCCCAGCCTTCCGTGAAAGCGAAGGCTTTGCGGAAATATTCATTTGCTTCCTCGTTCAGTCCTAGATCTTCGTCTATCAAGGCTAGATCCGTTTCGACATTGGAGATTGTGTCTGAGGCTGGTCCGACGGACCAGAATCTCAGGACAGCCTGGTATAGAGTCCGGGCTGATTGCTTGTCTTCGGCCTCATC
>JAHFBI010000117.1 GCA_023250095.1 Candidatus Melainabacteria bacterium | reverse complement strand
AGGCGCTTAGGCGATCTGGGATCGAGCAGCAGGTCGGAGACCGAACGGTTTCCCAGCCTGACAGACTGATTCATACCAGATGTTGCAGTTTCAGGCTGATTGATGGAGAACTTCAGGCGCCCGCCGCTTGCTTGAGTGAGCCAGAGGCTTTCTTGAGCGGAAGGAAGCACGTGTTTTGCTCGCATGAATTCAGGCAGCATGGAGGGATTGCATGAAGCCACGAGGTCGGCTTGCTTGCCGATGGAGGCTATTGGCTTAGAACCTTTGTCCATGTGCTGAATGAGCAGGCTTTGCTCCGGTCCAAGCTTCCCGCCTTGCCCTATTTCGCGCACGCGTGTCAAGGCAAAAGCGCTTTGCGAGCGGGACAGCGCTTCGGCAATTGCCAGCTCGCCTCCGACCAGCTGGTATTCACGTGCTGTAGCTCCGGGAAAATTGCCTCTGGGCTGCCCGGAGGAGATGGCGTCGCGATTTCCCAGCCTCAGTGCCGTCTGTCCCTCAAGAGTTGAGCTTGCGTTGCCGGCAGGTTTGAGCAAGGAGCCCTCGGCAGGGACAGCCGGTATTGTCTGCACATCTTTCTCAGCTTGCAAGGGCTGGGGTCTGGATGCAGCAAGAGCGCGCGCCTGCATGGAGCTCATGGACATGCCTCCCGGGGCAGCTGCGACCATGTCGGTTGCCCCTCGCAAGAGGGCTCTTTGCGCAACCTTCGCCAGGTCGAAGCTTTCACCCGCGCGGCTCTGGCGCGCAATTTCGTCGACGCTGCCGCTTGCCAGTCCAAAGACGCCGCCCACGGATACGGTCGACCAGAAGGGGCTGTTTCTCAGGGCGTTGCCGGTGGCGGAGTTCAATTCGGAAAGAGCGCCATGCGCGATGCCGAAGGTTATCACGTCGGAGGCCAGGGCTTTCGGGGCGAAGGCCTGGGACAGAGTTCTTTCTATCCCGGTCCTGGCGCTATAGCTGCCGCTCTGTCCATCTAAATAAGTCAGCCGTGAAAGGACCAGCTCACTCACGCGCGATGCCACGCCAAGGCTGACTGCTTTGCCGGCAATGCTCCAGTCCTTTTGCCCCAGCCAGTTAAAAGCTCCCTTGAGCACCAGTCCTTTAGTAACCCCTAAAGTGCCGTCGAGAACCTGTGTGGACAGAGGATCGCCGGCTCTGATGTTGTCAGCGGCATAGGCCGCCCCTGTCATAAGATAACCGCTTCTCCCGGGCAGGAAGAGCCCGGCGGCTTTGACCATTCCCGTGCCGTAAGTGTTAATCTCGGCTTGCCAGGACAGTGCTTTCTTGTCCGTTTCCACAAGCTGGCTTACCTGCTGCGCCAGCTTCTCGGCGCCTTCTTTGTTGCCCTGTCCCAGCTCTTGCTTTATCTGGCGTCCAAGATCCTCCATTTGCCCTGCAGAGCGGCCGCTGCCATGAAGGAATTCCGTAACGCCTGTGACTGCGCGCCCGAGCAGACTTGTCTGCGATGTTTGATTGTCGTGCAGCTCGGCTTCAAGGCGCAACAACTCAAGAGCCTGCGAGGCTTTGTTCTCCGGCGAAAGAGCTTTTGAGTCCATTCCCCACTCGGGCATTGGTGATACCTGCAACTAAGCCGCCCTGTGAGAAATTTAAGGTTTTTTCCTTCCCGGCTCAATGGGGAAGTTCCCATGCCAGACATGGAGTATGCTGGTTCCTGAACCACCCTGCCCTGAGCGCGCCAGCCACGGGCAGGATGCCATTTTTGCTGACAGCACTGGAGGAGTTGTGAAAGAAGGCGGCAGCCGTCCTGTTTTGAACATACAGCGCACCTGGGATTATCTAGCCATCGACATTATCTCACTGGTGCTCTGCCTCCTCGGACTGGGGCTTGTGGCAATGTACTGGAGCCAGATGCCGGAGAAAGTGGCTGCACATTTCGATGCTGCCGGCAGACCTAATTGCTATCAGCCCCGGGCTGTTCTCTGGTATCTTTCCGGCGGCGCTTCGCTTATCTGGGTACTCTTTACGCTGATGTCGTGTTTTCCGCACAAGTTCAACTATCCAGGCGTCATAACCGAGGCAAATGCCGCAAGACAATATGTTTTGGCCATGCGCCTCCTCGGCTGGCTGAAGCTGGAGTACGCAGCCCTGCTGTTTTTCTGTGTCGGCAGCTGCATCGACGTTACTTTGCACCCAGACAGGGCACTCAACTCGCCTGTGCTTGTGGCATTTCTTATCTCAATTCTAGGTACAGTCGGCTTTTATCTCTCGAGACTTTTGCGAGGCAGCCGCATCTAGGCTAAATGGTTGTCGATCATTTGCGCTTGTCCGTGCTCTCCCATGCATTGCGCTGGAGAGTGTGCAGGTCCAGTATTTCGTGATAAATCTGAACGCCGCCGAAAAAAGCATCATGGAATCCAGGCAGAACGCGGGTCACATCGATATAGTCGCTGCCTGTCTTTGTAGCGGCAATGGAGATCTGCAGCTCGACGTTTGTCTTGTGCTGGCTCAGGTCTTCTTTGTTGAGCCTGGACACGTCCTGAAAGACTCTGACTCTTTCCTCCTCCTTGAGGGGATCAAGCACGTCCTTAAGACCCCTGCCGACTCCTTTTTCCAGCTGGTTAGTCAGGCTGCGTGTATCGATGGCAAAACGGCTGGGCGGCACAGGTTCGTCTGAGCCGCTTCCACGAGTCAACTTCTGAATGTCCAGGTAGCTTGAATAGAGTTGTTTGCCGCCAGCAAAATAACTCCAGGCGCCGCTCATCAGCTCTATCCTTTCGTAATTGCTGGACGGGATCATCGAGCCGTAGGAGATGGCTAGTTCCGGCACTTTCTCGTCTTGCTGGCGATGGAGCTGGTTCTGTTGCCTGATCATCTGCAGAGCTTCTATGCGCTCTTCTTCGAACTTGCCTTGCATGAACGGTGCCACTTTGCTGGCATCACCGTGTTCCAGTTGCCTGGTCAGGTCTTCTATCTGTTTTTGAGAATTTGAGTCCATAGCCATCCCTCGCTTGCCTGCATATTAAGGAAGTGTGGACGAGCCAGCAAGGGGAGGAATACGTACATGTTCGAGAGTCAGGGAGAATCCCCTCTCTCCGGACTCAGTCCGATCATCGGACCTACTGAGGCCGATTTGATAATCGTCATCGGCTTCAGTGACATTTGAGGGCCATTATTTGAGCGGCGCTTTTACAAGGTGGATGTCGTCTATCCAGGCTGTGCCCTTGCCGTCAATGACCAGATTGAGCTTGACATAATCAGCTGTCTGTTTGTCTTTGAGGAAGAATGGAATCTCTTGCGTGCTCCATTCGGTAGTGCCGCTAAGCGGTGCTTGCAGTCCACGCGAGAAAAACTCACCTTTGCCTGAGACGTGAACCCACATCTCGAGATAGGCTTTGCCTTCGATGTCTTTTGTTCTGAGCCTGGCTTGATAGAGCAGGCGGGCATTGTCAACGTGCAGATCGTGCACTTCCAAAAGACGGAATGTCGTGGGGCTACTGGCTGTCAGCTTCAAGGAGCCTTTGCCGTCGGAGGAGATGTCTTTGTCGAGCTGAACATCTGATTTGGTGATAACGCCCTCGAGACTATCCAGGGGAAAGTGTTTCAGCTGCTCGACGCTATCTGCAGCCAGGCAGGCGGCAGCCGTGCTGAAGACAAGAGTAAACGTGAGGATGCCGTAAGACAGCAATTTTCTCGCTCTGAACATGACTTTTCCTCTCCGGCAGGTAGGTTTTGCATGAGGAGGGAGCTTATCAGGACGAGGTCCCTCTGTCAAAACGTCCTTGAATTACCCCTTCAGGTAAGCTTTCCAACAAATGCGTATACTACACAAAATCTGACGCTGCCAGCCCTTTTGCCGAGAACGGAGAATCAGGATTATGAGTACTGAAGAGGATCTGAAGAAATGGGGCACCCGGATGGCTGTCGGGCGCATGGCTTATGATGCTGGCTATTATTCACAGGCGGCACGGCATTTTCAATTAGCTCTCAACCTGGCGCAAGAGTCCAGGTTGCCAGAAGAGTTGCTGGCCAGGACATATGTCAATATAGCCAAGACCCATTCGTCGCAAGGGCATTTCGACGAAGCTGAGAAGCTGATCAAGCGTGCCATGCAAATTGATGCTTCCGGCACCGAGCAATCTGTTGCTTTGATTGATGATTATTGCCAGCTGAGCGTGCTCTACTGGCACAGTGGAAAAACTGAGCTGGCAGGGCAGACTGTCAGGGAAGCCGAGCGGATGCTGAACGATTGCCCGGACGCTCCTGACGAATTACAGGCCAAGCTTTTCAATCAACTGGCTATCATTGCCGGACATGCCGGCCATTTGGCGGAATGTGAACGTTACCTGGACAGGGCTCTTGCGGTTGTGGAATCAAGCACGGATCTCGGCAAGGACTCTCTCATTTACGGGCAGGTCTTGATGGTGAAAGTCCTCTTGCTGGCAGAGCAGGATCGCATCGATGAAGCCATCGAGTTCTATCCTCAGGCTCTGCAAGTGATTGAGACGCACAGAGGCGCTTATCATCCGAAAGTAGCCGATCTCTTTGAAGTTTTTGCTGACTATACGGCG
This sequence comes from Candidatus Melainabacteria bacterium, assembly GCA_023250095.1. GTDB lineage: Bacteria > Cyanobacteriota > Vampirovibrionia > Obscuribacterales > Obscuribacteraceae > JAHFBI01. The sequence continues at coordinate 9,545 of JAHFBI010000117.1, read as the reverse complement.
CACAAGCACCTCGACGATATCTCAGCCAAGTTCCATGAGCAAGCTGAGGACATCAGAAAAACAGCCAAGAAAATGCACAGTCCCTGAGGTTGTTGCCAAGGGCTCCTGGCTAAGAGGCGGCAAGTTGCGGCAGACTGTCAACTGCAGGCAATGGATTACAATAGCCCTATGGCTTTCCAGCAGATCTCCGATTTTGGCAGCGATGAGGATCCCCGGCAGGTGAAAAACCCCGAGGGAACTGCCACACAGGAGCCCCAGCTGAAAGAGGTGCCTGCGCCGCGAGAGCCCGATTCGTTGCCCCTCGATGATCGCAGGCTTTATGTCAATCGCGAGCTGAGTCTGCTGTCCTTTCAGCGGCGGGTGCTGGAAGAGGCTCAGGACCCTGGCAATCCTTTGCTTGAAAGGTTCAAGTTTCTCTCCATAGTCGGCTCGAACCTTGATGAATTTTTTATGGTCAGGGTTGCTGGTCTGAAGCGGCAGCTTGAGGCCGGTACTGTAAGCGTCGGACCGGACGGGTTGACTCCTTTCGAACAACTGGAAGCTATCAGGTCAGATGTGGCGGAAATCTTTCACAGAGCGCATGAGTGCTTGCGAATAAGTCTTCTGCCTGCTTTGAAGGAAGCCGACATCCACATATTGCAATACAGCGAATTGATGGACGAGCAGCGCAGTCTAGTGCAGAAGTATTTCTTGCAGAATATTTTTCCGGTTCTGACTCCGCTGGCTTTCGATCCCGGGCATCCTTTCCCTCATATCTCCAACTTGAGTCTCAACCTTGCTGTTCTCATCCGCGACAGGAAAGGGCAGGAGCGCTTTGCTCGCGTGAAGGTGCCTGACAGCCTGCCTCAGCTCATTCCAGTAAACCGCCTGTCGTCCACTTCTGTCAGGCATCCTAATGCGGCTAAGCCGCAGGTTTATATCTGGCTGGACGAGCTGATTGCCGTGAATCTTGATGTGCTGTTTCCGGGAATGACAGTTCTGGAGTCGCATCCATTTCATGTCACCAGAGACGCCGAAATGGAAATTCAAGAATGGGAGGCCGAAGATCTCCTGGAAATGACCGAAGAGGGCATCCGGCAGCGACGTTTCGGGGATGTGATGCGCCTCGTGGTTGACGAGGAGATGCCAGAGAGAATTCTGGAGCTTCTCACAAACAATCTGGAGATCGATCCAGCCGATGTCTATCGTGTGACCGGGCGTATACCCTTGAGCTCCGCCAAGAACATTGCTGCCCTTGAGCGAGCGGACTTGAAAGATCCAATCTTTCTGCCTTCCTATCCTGCTGTCTTGAATCCGGATACGCAAGAAGAGGATATTTTTACCGCCATTGCCCGCCGGGATATCTTGCTGCATCATCCTTATGATTCCTTTCAGCCGGTGATCAATTTTCTCAATTCGGCTGCTGCCGATCCCTCAGTACTCGCCATTAAAATGACTCTCTATCGTGTGGGGTGGAATTCACCGGTTGTCGAAGCTTTGCTCGACGCTAACAAGCGTGGCAAGCAAGTGGCCGTGCTCGTAGAGTTGAAGGCCAGATTCGACGAAGAAAGCAATGTCGAGTGGGCGAAAGCGCTCGAGCGCGACGGCGTGCACGTCGTCTACGGATTGGTGGGGTTGAAGATACATTCGAAAGTGGCCCTTGTCGTGCGCAAAGAAGGCGAAGCCATCAAGCGTTACGTGCATATCGGCACAGGCAATTACAGCCCCGTGACAGCACACCTTTATACGGATTTCGGTGTGTTTACTTGCGATGACAGGATTGGCGCTGATGTCACCGACCTGTTCAACTATCTCACAGGCTATTCGGCCAAGACGGATTATCGCAAGCTGCTGGTGGCACCGATTAATTTGCGCGAGCGTTTCGAGTCTTTGATCCGTCGGGAGATACATCATCAGCGCCATGGTAGACCGGGGCACTTGATCTTCAAGATGAACGCCCTTGTCGATGAGCCCATCGTTCAATTGTTGTATGAAGCATCGCAAGCCGGCGTCAGGGTGGATCTTCTCGTGCGTGGCATTTGTTGTTTGCGCCCGGGCATACAGGGCGTCAGCGAAAATATACGTGTGGTGAGTATCGTCGGACGCTTTCTCGAGCACAGCCGCGTATTCTACTTCCGCAACGGCGGCAAGGAAGAAATTTTCCTCGGCTCGGCAGATCTCATGCCGCGCAATTTGAATCACAGGGTGGAAGTTCTGACCCCCGTGGAAGATCAGCGGCTGGCGCGCTATCTGAAAGACGAGATCCTCGAGACTTATTTGTGCGACTGCGTCAAAGCCAGATTTATGCAACCGGACGGCTCTTACGAGCGCTCTTGCCACAAGCACACTGAACAGTGCGTCAACAGCCAGTCGTTCTTCATTGGACGCCGTCCGCCATGGGAGCGCAAGCCTCACAAATAAGCAGCCGGAAACAGGCTATGTGGCTTTGGGCAAACGTAAGGGCGCTGCCTCAGCCTGCGACCTGAGGTGAAATTTCTGACGTTGTCCAGCTGGCAGCATGTCAGCTGCGTGAGGAGTTTTGATTCTGGGATTGTTGCATGGCACTGGTTTCAGGCGGCACTCTAAGAGCTTCGCCGAGCCAGCCTCCAAGCGCTCCGAGCCAGGCCATGCCCCAAGACCAGTGGGTCAGACTGGCAGCTTCCCGGCTGAGGAAAAATCCGGCGACAGCCCCGAGGATGCCCAGACCGGCTGCTGATTCTCTCATGGTGGCGGTTTCGTCAGGCGCCCAGAAAGGAGCCAGAAAGCCAGCGAAAAAAAGTCCGATTATCAATCCGGCGCCAAGCACCTCGCTGGGGTGGGCAAATTTCTTCCAGGGCAGATCGAGGTCGAAAAGGAAAGCTATGGCTATGGAGACGACTACGCCGAGCATGAATGTGAAACCGACCCAGTCCCATCTGAGCGGGCGCAGGAAATCGGACAGGTGTATGTCGCGCACTACTAAGTGACTTCTGTCGGACTGAACTCGTCGGTAGGTTGTCCAGAGGACGCTTAGCAAAAGCCCGAAAAGAACCAGAAGCAGGAAGGGCGAGGAGCCGATGTTGAAGGCCAGGGCATCGAATGCGCCGTGCAAGAAACTCGACAGGGCAAGAGCCATGACAAGAGTGAGCGGTCGTGTCTGCCTGGAAAAGCACATGCGCCCGAGAGCGATGCTCCAGGGCACGGAGAAGAGCACGTGCGCAGGCACAGCTGTCATAAGCCGGAGCACTATCAAGGTGGGATCGAACTCAGCGAAGCAGCCGATGTTTTCGGCAAAAGCAAACCCCAGTGCTGCTGACGCGCCGTATATGATGCCGGAAGATGGATGAAAGAGTCTGGTGGAACCGATAGCAAGCCTGGCTGCGGTATATTTCAGCAATTCCTCAGCCGGTCCGATAGCAATGAAACAACCAATCATTGACCAGTGAGGTGCCAGGTCCGTCCCCCAGGTCTCCAGGAGCCAGGCCGGTATCGAGGACAGTGCCCCGAGCGCGAAGGCTCTGGCGACAGCGCTTGTCTTCTCCTGCTGCCCACCGCGCGTCCAGAACCACCAGAGCCAGAGCAGGCTCGGGGCCAGAGCGACGACAATCAGCTGCATGGGTGTCCACCTTCCATGGCTCAATTCTCTCATTGCCGTGCCTGGTGGCAGGCAAGCTCAGCCTGGCCGACATCAAATATGATAATGCGCTGGCTTCAGCATGTCGCATCTGGAAGATTCTCTCTTGGCTTCCGGCTGCCAAGCTATTGCTGGCAGATAAGCAGGACGGACTTGGCTGGAAATTTGGCCATGTGCGATGATTATGCGCTATCGCGTTGTCCGCTGTCCTCAGTCCATACAGGCAATAGTCACTCATGTGGATAGTCAGGCTTGCCCTCAGCCAGCCGCACACATTCATCGTTCTGGCCGTATGCATATTTCTCTTCGGCGCCGTTTCGCTCAGTCAGATGGCTGTGGATATATTTCCCACCATCGACGAGCCGATTGTAAGCTGTGTCTGGACATACACGGGCATGCCGGCTGTCAACGTGGAGAACATGATTACCACCGTCACCGAGCGTGCGCTCACCTCGACGGTCAACGGTATCCAGCATATGGAGTCCATGTCGCTTAACGGCATGAGCATTATCAAGGTTTTCTTGCACAAAGGCACGGATGTAGGGCTGTCCATTGCTCAAATGGTTTCCACATCTAATGCCGTTCTGCACCAGCTGCCCCCCAATACATCTTCCCCTTTTGTCACGCAGTCATCGGCTACTGATGTGCCGGTCTTGCAGCTGGTGGTTTCGTCCGACAAGCTGGGTGAGGCTGAGCTGTTCGACCTGGCTAACTCTTTTATCAGGTGCCAGCTTGCCGTTGTGCAGGGAGCAACGATACCTTTTCCTAACGGCGGAAAATTTCCACAAGTATGCGTGGATCTCAATCCGGCAGCTTTGTATGGACTGGGGCTTTCGCCTGGCGATGTGGTCAATGCGGTTAACACATCTTCCGTGATCGCCCCCAGCGGAACGGTCAAAATGGGTAATTCGGAATATGTCATCACACTCAACAACATGCCGAAGATTGTTGAGAAGCTTAATCACATCCCAATCAAGAACGTTGGCAGCGCCACTGTTTATGTCAAAGATGTCGCCTTCGTGCACATGGGGTATCAGCCGCAACTGAACATAGTCAATCTGAACGGGCATCGATCCGTGATCATGAATGTCTTGAAGAACGGCTCAGCCTCGACTCTTGCCGTAGTGAAGAGCATTAAAGAAGTACTGCCGCAGGTGAAAGCTATTTTGCCTCCTTCGGTCGACGTGAAGATTCTCACCGATCAGTCCAAGTTCGTCAGCGAATGTGTTGACGAAGTCTTTCAGGAGACGGTGAATGCTGCCGTCCTTACGGCGCTATTTATGCTGGCCATCCTGGGGAGCTGGCGGAGCACGGTAATTGTCGTGACATCCATCCCGCTTGCCATCCTTTCGTCTATTGTCGGTCTGCATTTGACGGGCAACACAATAAATTCCATGACTCTGGGCGGTCTGGCTCTGGCTGTCGGCATGCTTGTCGACGATGCGACTGTGGAAATCGAAAATGTGCACAGACAGCTCGATATGGGCAAGCACATTGTGCAAGCTATTCTCGATGGGGCGCAGGAGGTCGCGTTGCCGGCTTTTGTGTCCACCGTCTCGATTTGCATAGTGTTTCTGCCCGTTTTCCTGCTTTCTGAGCCGTCTCGCTCGATGTTTATTCCCATGGCACTGGCTGTCAGTTTCGCCATGATGGCATCTTATGGACTTTCGCGCACCATCGTTCCTTTGATGTCGAAACATCTCTTCGAGGCTGAGGAGCATGGTGCCACACAGGAGATGGAGCAAGGTGCCCTGCCAGTGAAAGCTGACTTGCTCCGGTCGCCGTCGCCGTCGCCTGCCTCCGGGCTTGGCCGGGTGATGAGTCCTGTTGTGGCGGTACTGAAAGCTATTCACAAAGTGATCGACACTTATTTCAACAGTCTTCGTGATCTCTATCAGGGTGCCCTCGACTGGTGCCTTGCTAACAGGGTGGTTACGGCAGTTCTGTTTCTTGGCTTTTATGCACTGTCGTTTTGCCTGCTGCCCTTTGTGGGCAGCGACTTCTTTCCTCCGATTGACGCCGGGCAGCTGCGTTTGCACGTCAACGTGCCTGCCGGAACGCGTGTCGAGCAGACAGAGCGGATTTACAACCGCATCGAAAATAGTATCGCCAAGATTATTCCGGCTTCGGAGATTGAAGTAATAACAGATAACATCGGCATGCCCGTCAGCGGTGTCAATTACGCTTTTTCCGATTGCCAGACTATCTCCGAGGCCGATGGCGAAATATTGATCACGCTCAAAGAGCATCGCAGCCATTCCACCTGGGATTACCAGGAGGCAATTCGAGCGATGATGACGTCCGACTTTCCGCAGTGCGCATATTACTTCCAACCGGCCGATATTATTACGCAGATTCTCAACGCCGGACTGCCTGCTCCTGTTGACGTGAAAGTCATCGGTTCCAAAACCGATGTCAATTTCCAGACCGCCCTCGATCTCAAACGGCAGATTGAGGATGTCCCTGGAGCAGTCGATGTTTGCTTGCACCAGGTCGTCAATGCTCCGCAATACGTTTTTCAGGTGGATCGCACAAGAGCCAGCCAGCTCGGGCTGGCACAGAAGGACATCTCCAACGCCTTGCTTGTTAATCTCAGCTCAAGCTTTCAGGTGATGCCCAATTTCTGGGTCAATCCGCAAAACGGTGTTCAATATAATCTGGCTGCGTATGCCCCTCAATACCGCATAGCCTCAATCAACGATCTCAACAATCTGTCAATCGGTTCGGCTTTTACCGAGCAACACAAGAAACAGCCTGTGCAACTGCTTTCCAACGTGGCCACCCCCCTGCGTCAATATACGCCCTATGTCGTCAACCATATGAACGTCCAGCCGGCATTCGATGTCTACGCTGCTTGCCAGCACAGGGATCTAGGCAGTGTTTCTTCCGATATCGAGAAGATAGTCGAGAAGTTCAAGTCTCATTTGAGTCGTGGCACGCGCATTGTGCTGGCCGGGCAGGCGCTCAGCATGAAAGCGGCATTTCTGGGGCTTTTCGTCGGGCTGGCCGGGGCGGTCGTCCTGGTGTATTTGTTGTTGGTGGTTAATTTCCAGTCGTGGCTGGATCCGCTCATCATCTTGATGGCCATACCGGGTGCGCTGTCAGGTATTGTCTGGAGTCTTTTCGTTACCCAGACCACATTGAGCGTGCCGGCTCTGATGGGGGCAATCATGACGATTGGTGTGGCTTCTGCCAATAGCATCCTTATGATTACCTTCTGCAATGAGCAAATGCGCGATGGCAAGACTGCCCTTGAGGCGTCTTCTACGGCAGGCTACCAGCGGTTCCGTCCGGTTTGCATGACGGCGGCTGCCATGGTTCTCGGCATGATACCAATGTCTGTGAGCAGCGGATTGAATGCGCCGATTGGGCGTGCCGTCATTGGTGGGTTGTCGGTGGCGACCTTTTCTACCCTCTTTTTCGTCCCTTTGATTTTCAGCTGGGTCAAAGAGTCGTTCAAGAAAGAAGATAAGACAGCCCTTTCGAACGAGCATCACCGATGAGGCAGAGGCGCAACATGCAGGCTTTCGCAAGGTATAAAGACAGATCTCGGCTCATCTTCTGCCCTGGCGGGGGCGAGCTGACCTGGCAGCGGTTCTTTGCCGGGCGTTGCCGGCAATCAGGGGGTATCTGGATTGTTCTGTGTGTTATTGGGGCTATTTTTGCTCTTCTTCTGGTCGTTGGTGTTTTGCCGAGGATATGGAAAAACAAAGAGTTGTCCAAAATGGCGGCCGAAACTGTAGGTGCGATTCCTCCCGTCAGGACAGTGACGGCTAAAGTCGCTCCCTTTGACGAAAGCGGTGTTTTACCTGGTAACATCGGCGCCATTCAATATGCCACCATATATGCCCGCGTGGATGGTTATTTGAAAAGTCGACTCGTGGACATCGGTGATCACGTCAAGTCCGGGCAACTGCTGGCTGAGATCGATACTCCTACGGTAGACCAGGAGCTGGAACAGGCTTTGGCTGACCTGGCGCAAGCACGCGCTCAGGTTGTGAGCTCTCTGGCGAATCTAAAAGAAGCGCAAGCTCAGGATGTAGCTGCCAGGGCCCAGGTAGAAAAGGCCGACGCTGATAAGGAATATGCTGCTGTAACAGCTCGCCGCTGGGAAAATATGGCTTCGCGCGGGGCTGTGACCTTGCAGAGCCGCGATGAGAAAGTGCGAGCGCTCAGCGCTCAAATCGCCAATTTGAAAGCGGCTCAGGCACAAAATAAGGCTGCCGATCAAGCTGTCGAGGCGGCGCGCTCGGAGGTCGATGTCGCCCGCGCGCTGGTGACGGCTAAACTTGCCGTCGTCAAGCGCTTTCAGGTCCAGAAGTCGTTCAAATACGTAACGGCGCCTTTTGACGGCGTTATTACCCTCCGGAAGGTCGACCCGGGACAGTTGATCACGGCCGGAAGCCAGTCCACGGCGCTGGAGCTTTTTCAGATGGCCCAGATAGACCATCTCCGCATTTATGTCAACGCCCCACAGACAGTGTCCCGTTATTTGACGTCCGGTCTGCCTGCTGACGTTCTTGTGCCGGAGTTTCCGGAGAGGGTCTTTCCTGGTGTGATTACGAATGTCTCAGGGGCTCTTGATCCTGAGACACGCACACGCCAGACAGAGATTCATGTTGATAATCCGGACCACAGCTTGTTGCCAGGTATGTACGCTCAAGTGAAAATTACCGCTCCGAGAGTTGAGCCCTGGATTCGCATTCCAAGCACGGCGATTGTTCCAAGAGGAGATGGCATGAGCGTGGTTGTCGCCGATGGCGGCAAGGTGCACTATCAGAAGGTGCTGATCGGGCGTGATTTCGGTGACGATGTAGAAATTCGAGATGGATTGAAAGGTGGACAACTTGTCGTTGTCAGCCCGGCTGTCGATCTGCGTGAAGGCGAGGCCGTCAAGCCGACGCCGTATATATCCAATTAGGTTCAGGTTATGGATTCCGGAGCAGAAAAGAAACGGCGGCTTCTGCGCAAGGCTCTCAGCCTGGCTCTATTTGTGTTCATGCTGTTGTCTTCCTGTACGCTTGCTCCGGCAAAAGCTGAAAATGCTTCGGACTCATCGGGTAGCAGGCATGTACCTGAGCTGGGCCCTGCCAGCCTGGCATCCGACGAGATGCCTGTGTTGCGAGGACTTTCCCCTGATATGGCTTCTTCTTCTTCTTCTTCTTCTTCCACTTCCTCGTCCTCCGGACCCTCGTCCTCGGGATCTGCAGACAGCCTGGACACGCTGCGCAACCTGACCCAGCAGAGCGAGGGAGCGCTCTTCGTCGCGGCCGACAAGGTGGTGGTCAAGCCTCCGGTGCTCTCAGCGCTTATTTTGCTCAATGCCAGGCTTTCTCCTTACGGACTCGATGCTGATTCAAGCCGCTCAATTAATCTCAAGGAGGTTCTGCAGACGGCTCTGGAGAATAACCTCGACATCAAAATCTCCCGCACGGATATGGAGGCGAGCAAGTGGAAATTTTTTGGCTCGCTGGGCGGGTTTTTGCCCAATCTTTCCAACGGGCTGAATTACGATACGATTTCCGGGAAGTATGCCAGCCCTTTCGGGCTTTTGACCTCAGTCAGCAGCCCGAATCTGACCATACCTTGTATGGCGACCTGGACCTTCTTTCAGGGGGGCGGTATCATATATGGTGCGCTGCAAGGCAAGCACAATTACAAGGCTTCGCAGTATGCCCTCAAAGGAGCCATCAACGACGTTCTGCTTGATGCCGCAGATCTCTATTACCACCTAATTCTCAACGACGTTCTCTTGCAAATCAGAATCAAAGCCGTGGAGACTTCAAAGGCTCTCGTGCTGCGCAACGAGGATCGCTTTGCCAACGGTGCAGCCACCAGGCTCGATGTGCTCCAGGCGAAGGCTCAGCTGGCAAGAGACAGGCAGGCTCTCATCTCTCAGCAGGTGGCGCGCCGGCAGGCGGCAATCAGGCTGGCTGCTGCTTTGAACCTCGAC
>JAHFBI010000116.1 GCA_023250095.1 Candidatus Melainabacteria bacterium | reverse complement strand
ATATTGCTCGGTCTCAAGTTGCGGTGGACAACTCCTTTTCCATGGGCATGCTCGAGAGCGTCGAGAACCTGGGTGAAAAAAGCTATGCAATGCGGAACCGGAAGCTTGCCAGCAGCTTTGAGGGACAGAGCAAGAGTTTTCCCTCGCACGCAGTCCATGACCAGATAAGGCTTGCCTTGCCTGGAGATATTGAATGAATAAAGACGAACGATATTGGGATGTGCAAGAAGAGCAGCAGCTCTGGCTCCGCGCTGGAATCGCTCGCGGGCTTTCTCATCGAAAGAGCCCGACGACGAGAGAACTTTCAGGGCGACCGGATAATTGAGCTCGAGGTCGACGGCATTGAAGACTGTGCTGTTGCTTCCCGAGCCGATAACTGACGTCACCTTGTAACGGCCGTCGATAACCTCGCCTACAAGTCCATCCAGCGGTTCCACGCCCAAAACCTTATTGCAGGATATTCATCATCAACTTCTTACCCGGACGGGCTTGAAACCATATATTTTTTTTCGATTGCCAGAACTTTGTTCAGGCGTCGAACGTGGCGGTCAGCGCCCGAAAAACGCGCGCCAAGGAAAGCGTCGAGTACCGCAAGGGCCAGGCTGACACCTACGACGCGCGCGCCCAGGCAAAGAACGTTCGTGTTGTCGTCTTCGCGTCCCTGGGCAGCTGAAAAGGTATCGTGACAGATAGCCCCCCTCACTCCAGGCACCTTGTTCACGGCCACAGAGGCCCCTACTCCGCTTCCACAAACGACAACTCCGATCTCAGCGAGCCCGTCCTTTATCGCCTCACCCACTGCCAGGGCATAGTCGGGATAGTCGCAGGCTTCGTCGCTGTGGGTTCCCAGATCGAGAAGCTCGTAGCCTTGCGCCTTTAGATGCTCGCCGAGCACTTTCTTCAGGGGAAAGCCGGCATGATCGGCTCCGAGCGCAATCTTAACTGCCATAATGAATCCTTCGGTCTTCCAGGTTTTTGATTAATTATAGACATGGCAGGCATCCTGTCCGATTTGTTTTTCGTCTTTTCAACCTCGATTGATATACTGGTTCTGTTCATCCTCCTGTCGGGCTTTTGATCCATCATGGCCGTATGCCCCAGCTGCGGATTGCCGACCCCACATAACGGACCATGTCCGAGCTCGCACTCGCTGTCGACCGGCTTGCCTGTTCTACAGGGGCGGTATGAAGTGGTGCACCTTCTCGGGCAGGGCGGCATGGGCACTGTTTTCATGGCCCGCGACTTGCGCCTGCAGGGGCGTGACTGCGTGGTGAAAAAACTGCGCGATGACTTTTATCGTGAAGAAGACAGGCAAAAGGCGCAGGCTTTCTTCGAGCGGGAAGCAGGTGTCCTCAGCCGTCTGCAGCACCCTAACATAGTCCACATTCTCGATTATTTCCGGGAAAACGACGACTATTATCTTGTGATGGAGCATGTCAAGGGGCATGACCTGCATTATATATTGCAGGATCGTGGCGAGCCTTTCGATGAAGATCAGCAAGTTATACCCTGGGCCATCCAAATATGCGATGTTCTCAACTACCTGCACAGCGAGAACGTTATTTATCGTGATCTCAAGCCAAGCAACATAATGATCGACCTGAAAGGTCAGGTCAAGCTAGTGGATTTTGGCATCGCCCGCGCCTGGGAAGATGCCGGCGAAAATACACATGTGGTTTCGGCCGGATACTCGCCGCCCGAGCAATACTGGGGGGCAGCTACCCCGCAATCCGATATTTACGCCCTCGGAGCGACAATGCATTATCTTCTGACGGGTAAAGATCCCGAAGCCTTGCATGCCTCATCGCCGAAGGCTTCTAACGAGGCTGTCTCGAACTATACTGATCAGCTCGTGCAGCGAGCTACAGCTCAGGATATGTCGCAGCGTTTCCAGACGGTGGAGGAAATGCGCGAAGCCCTCCTGGAGAAAGACTATGTGCCGGCACCCGAGACTCCGCGCAGCCGGGTGGGGGAAATTGTTGTCGGAGTTGTGCTTTTTGTCGTAGCTTGCCTGCTCTACCTTGGTCCTCAGGTACTGGAGCCGCTTTTGCCTAAGAGCATTAAACAGAGCTTGCCGCCGCAGATTTTGAGCGGCGAAAGAGACTATCCCGAAGGACCGCCCTCTCAGGGGCTGCTCAAACCTCCGCCGCCCAAGCCGGTTCAAAAGGATCCGCTGACGCAACGCAATGTCAGCAATGCCGATCTGACAGTCCAGGTCATGGATGAAAAAGAGCTGACTGACCCTTCCGGGGCAAGCGAAACGGGAGAGACCCAGAATAAGCTCTTCGGCGGAATTACTCTACCCTGGTCCAGACCCATAGACGGGAACAAGTGAGTTTAGAGGGCACTCGGTTAGTCAACAAAGCTGCTCAATGAATGTGTCCTGACAAAGTAAGTCCGATCACCGTCAGTCCGAAGATCAGGCGATAGCCTGTAAAAACGACTGTCGAGTGGCTCTTAAGGAATGTGAGCAACCAGCCTATGGCTAGATAACTGACAACAAACGAAGTGCTCAGCCCGAGCAAAAGGCTGCTCAGAGCCTCCTGAGCGATGCCGCCTCCGGCAAGATGTTTCAACTCGAGAAGCCCGCTCAGGAGAATGGCCGGTATGCCGAGCAGGAAGCTGAAACGCGCTGCATCGTCGCGCTTCATGTTCAGAAAAAGCGCTGCCGTCAGAGTTGACCCGCTGCGCGAGCAGCCGGGAATGAGGGCCATTGCCTGTCCCAGCCCGATCAAGAGCCCATCGCCTGCGCCCATGTCGGCAACTGCGCGGCTACGGCGTCCAACCTGCTCGGCAACCCAGAGCACGATACCCATGAAAATTGAGGCGCAGCCGATGACTATGAGCGAGCGCAGGGGTCCGTTTGTTTGTTCGAGAGTCGATTTGAGGGCAAGCCCTGCCAGGCAGACCGGTAGAGTGCCCAGAAGGATCGCCGACACAAGACGCACATCTTGATGTATGTAATCTTTTGCAGCTAGAGCCCTGAAACAGCCGCCGGAAATGGCGACAAGATCCCTGGCAAAGTAGGCAAGCACAGCCAGGACAGACCCAAGCTGGATTACTGCCGAAAAGGCTGCGCCAGGGTCCGCCCAGCCCAGAAGCGACGGCACCACTCTCAGGTGAGCAGTGCTGCTGATGGGGAGGAACTCTGTCAGCCCCTGGACGCATCCGAGGACAACAGCCTCCAGCGCTGACATAGTCTCACGAGCCATAGATTGCATAGATCCTGTCAAGCCTCTTGCGATGATTCACTGTCGTCATCATCCTCGTCATCCAGGCTCGAAAGCTCATCGAGATCTTCTTCCGAGAGAGCTGACGTGACTGCATGTTCTTTGGACTTGACGAAACTGATATTGTCCTTGCTGCTCTTGAGCCAGCCAGACAGAAGTCCGGCTTCGCGCTCCGACTTTTTCTCCTTGCCCTCTGGTGCCTGTCTTGGCCTGCCTCCAAGGTAAATAAGCCAGCGATCGAGAATTTCTGCAGCTTCGGTTTCCATGCGCACAAATTCCAGTCCGATGTCAGTGCGGTTGGCCAGCCAGTTGTAACGTGCCTGGATCACACGGGCTGTGGCGGCAATCTCTCCCTGGTTGCTTTCGATTACCAGATCGAGATGATGCCCGGTCTGGAACTGTTCCGAACAATCTTCGAATATTTCCACTCCCACACCGGATCGAGAAATGTTGCGCGTGGTCACCGCCGAAATGCCTTTCCAGAGCTCTCCTTCCATTTTCACCGGACAGCTGACTGAAACTCGTCTTTGTTTGCGCTTTTGCACGAGCGCTTCAAATTTAGGGCGGCTGCATTCCATGGCAGTTTTGCCGCCGATTATCTTGGCGGCGACGATCGTTGTCGACCAGAGTCCGTTAAAAGGATTGCTGGACGTATCGCTGACGAACCAGACCCGCGTTCCCTTGGGCAGGATACGCTTTTCGCCTTTGCTCGTTTTTAACTGCAAATAGATTTTGCTGCCGTCGCAATCGACAATCGTCGCTCGCCCGAAACCGACTACGTCGGGGGAGAGCTCTACCTTTACTTTGAGCACCTTGCCGGTCCGGAACATTCAAAGCGTCCTGTCAACTCAAAGTGAATTATCTCACGGCGACGGTCATTCGCCGTCTTTGAGAATAAGCCCCAGTTTGTATATCTGCGAGGCGGACCAGCCGGACTCTAAGGCCAGCAAGACCGAGATTTCTTTAAGCCTGCCGCCCTGCAAAAGGAGCTCCTGCAAGCGCTCCTTCACTTCTTGCTGGCTGGCACGTTGATTTCTTTCATTGAGCGACCCGCCGACAACAAGAACGATCTCGCCCCGCAATTTCTTCGATGTCAGGCAGCGGGCAAGCCCGCTCAGGCTATCGCGCAGGAATTCTTCATGTACTTTCGTCAGCTCCCTGGCCAGAGCCGCAGGGCGATCGCCCAGGTGCCTCTCGAGGTCTTCAAGGATTAACAAGGCATTGCTGGAGGCCACATAAAAGATAAGCGTCCGATCGTCATCTTTGATACGCTGCAGGCGTTTTGCTCTTTCTGTGGCTTTGTCTGGCAAAAAGCCCTCGAATGAAAAGCGATTGCAGGGCAGCCCGCTGCCGCAAAGGGCTGCCAGCGCTGCGTTTGGCCCGGGAACGGGAATTATCTGCATTTCAAGCTCGATAGCCCTTTGCACGATTGAGTGTCCGGGATCCGAAACAAGCGGCGTTCCTGCGTCGGAAACCAGGGCAACCGAGGCGTCTTTCAGGCTAAGCTCAGTAAGCAGAGTCAGCCGCTGGCTTTCGTTGTAGTCGTGGCAGCTGACCATCTGCTTTTTTATTCCGAGATGGTTGAGGAGTTTTATCGTTACACGCGTATCTTCCGCCAGTATGAGATCGCATGTACTCAGACAAACTTTTTGCCTTTCACTTATGTCACCGAGGTTCCCGATCGGGGTGGCGATTATGAACAGCCTGCCTGACAACTAAGTTCCCTCCTTGCAACAGCGAGTTGCCGCAAAGCGGCAACTGTACATCATTATGAGCCGCCGGCTCAGGTGATGCCAGATGAGATTGCTCCTGCCGGGCACTTTATCTACAGGTTTTCTACAGCTGTAGATAATTTAATTGGCTCATTTAATCAAGCCTGCTTGCGCAACGATCTTTTTGTCACTCCATCGCTGTCCATGGTGCTCAGCGGTTTTCAGAAGGACGTTAAAAGGGTAAAATCTTGTCGCCGAGCCAGCTGCCATGAAAGCGATCTCCAGATGCCACCACGTAGCGCGCATGCAACGCTGCAAAAAACAGTCGGAAGATACAGGCTGTTAACGGCCTCTGTAATACTCCGTAACGCTCCTCATATGTTGGGCGGCGCTGCCGATATATGCTGGCAGCATGATGTCGCTGAACTATGCGATCAATATTGCCTGTCGACTTGTTTGAATTGGCTGGGCACCAGATATGGTTTCCCTGTATACAGCCAGGCTATAGAACCGACAAATCAAGCGCTCTTCGACCGGCTCTCTTGCTGGCCTGCGCTGTCTGATCAATATCCTTTCTATGTGCCGTTGCCGGCGGCTATCGGCAAGAACCCGTGCGGAGAGCTTCTCCAGTTTCTGGAGGGCAACCTTCCTGCGCGTCTGGATCTTATCGGGACAATTTATGCGCAGACTCTGTCCAGTCCCCTGGCAATCTCAGACGATGGTGAACCGTATATAAAACGGGAGCGTAAGGGGCGCATGGCTGGTGAGTTCTACACCCCTGGACAGGTAGTGGAATATTGTTTTGACAGAGCTATTTCCAAAGACTCATTTCAGTTAATGAGCGAAGTTGAAGACTGCCGCGATGACAGCGCTCATGCGCAATGCCCTTCTGACGGCATTTTCAAGATGCTCGATCCCGCTTGTGGAACCGGAAATTTTTTGATAGGGGTGATGTCCTGGTTGAAAGCGCGTGGGCTGTCGCCTGCGCGCAGACTGGCATTTCTGGCAAAGTCTATTTATGGCAAGGATATCGATGGGCGAGCGATAAGTCTTGCCCGCGTCTTGCTGCTTCTGTCCGTCTCAGACGTACTGGCTGGGCTGGCAGATAAAGAGGGAAGTACAGCAGTCGCTCACTTGCTTGGGCGTATGATGCAGGCTCTCTCGTGCCACGTCCAAGTCAGCGACAGCGTCATTGACGGCTGCGGGGATGGACTTTTCCATCTTGTGTCCGGCAATCCGCCATACATCAGCTTCGGTGCGCGTAATCAGCCTGAGATGCCCGGCAACTGGTCAAAATTCTTGCGCAGGACTTATCCGGAGTCGGCCCAGTACAAGGTTCCTCTCACATCTATTTTTCAGGACCTATCTCTGCGTGCTGTGCGTCCTGGCGGCGATGTGGTTTTGCTTCTGCCGGATGCTTTTTTGATGGGATCATATTATGAGAGGCTGCGCCAAAGGCTCTGCCGTGATGCGGACATTGTCAGCCTGACCGAGCTTCCGCAGAGCACGTTTGCCGACGCCACAGTCGGTCGCTGGTGCGTGGCTCATTACCGCCGGCGCAGGGTTGCCCAGCCGGATTCCTTAGGAGAGACATCTTTCAATGAGGCTTCGATGCCAGCCGAACATCAAGTAGATCTCTATAGCCTGGAAGAAGTGCCAGGTAACCGCTTTGCTCATTATCGCTTGCCGCAAAGCAAGTTGATTTCAAGTGACAAGAGCCGCTTTCAGCTTGTTTTCAACGATCTGGATCTCTTCTTGCTCGAGCGGCTCCGGAAACTGCCGCCTTTGAAAAGTCTTCTGCGCGGGCATACAGGCATACGTTCTCGCAGCGGACAGGCGGCGGTCATAGCGCAGTCGCCTGCCGGCGCTCAGTGGAGGAAGGGGCTGACGTCCGGTGGCAGCATTGTTCGCCATCTTGTTTGCTGGCAGGGGATGTGGATTGACACAAGCCCGCAAGGCTTATTTGCCGGCGGGCATGATGAAAGGATTGTCGATCAGGCGAAAATCCTCGTCAGGCAGACATCCGACCGGCTGATTGCCGCAGTCGACGAGGAAGGTCTATATCACCTGAATAACATTCACTCTTTCGTGGCCAGCCCCGGATGCCGGGGAGAGGATTCCTTTGCCGGACAAATTTATTTTCTGGAAGGGTTGATCAACTCGAGCTTCTGGCTGTATCTCTGGCGTTTGAAGAGTCGCGAGAAGGGCAGAGCCCTGGCGCAGATCGATATTGAAATGCTGGAGCAAATGCCTCTACCGGCCCCCGAAGAGCTTGCAGAAAAGATGATTGTTGCTCTGGTCAAGCGTTTGGGAACTCTTCTGAAGACAGGTGTGCTTCCTTCGCCAGGAAAAGACACCGAAGGCGGGATTACTCTGATGCAACTGGACAGGGCTGTCGACAGGCTTGTCTATGACATGTATGAACTCGATGAAAGACTGATTGAGCACATTGAGAGCTCTGCCTGGCTCGAAGGCACTTGTGCGCCTTTTTTGCCTTGCGCCGGAGTCGGCACCCGCGCGGCTTTTCTGCCTGCTAGGCAGCAAGTTCTCAAGCTGCTAGAGTCATTGCCAGTGGAGTCATGTTGAGGTCCTTGCTCGGGAAACTTCAAAGACATGTTCAAAGGCGTTAAAGAATATAGATCGCGTATCCTGTTGGCTGGAAGCGGACGGGAGGCGCCTGCGGCTGTAAACATGGCAGAGGCTGCCAGGCGGCTGAACTTGCTCTTTCTTGCCGGATTCTTTCTGGCTTCGACCATGGCTGCCGGCTGTATTGCGCCAGCGGCTCAATCAGCCGGGCTCAAAGACATTCTTCCTGCCTCCATACGCAAGGGCGAGGCAACGCACGCGTCTATCCGCGACAAATGGGCTTTGCTCATATCTTGCACTTCTTATCAGGATCAAGGAATCAAGGGCAATGGATGTTCTGCAGCCAATCTGGAGGCATTGTCGGCTTTGCTTGTCGACCCTCAATATGGTCGATTCGCCGCTGACCACGTGCGCGCCGTGAGCGGGGGGGCAGCCGGCAGGGCCGGGATTGAGGATGCAGTCAACAACTGGCTTGTCAAAAAGGCGCTGCCTGGAGATCTTGTGCTTGTTTATCTCTGTTCAGCCTCAACGGCCTGCCCGAACGGCGAGCCCGTGGCGCTCGTTTTTGACAGTGTGGCGGAGCAGCCCTGGCAAAGCGGCATTTCTTTGAAAGATCTGCTCACCGATGTCAAAAGAAGAATCCAGTCGCCTTATATTCTCTGTCTGCTGGATCTAAGTGCCATCCAGTCAGAGGAAGCCGGCGCCAAGGAGCCTTCAATTCAGTCCTTGTACGGCGCGGGTGTCAGCATCCTTTCGTCCTCAAATCTTGTCGAGCCGTCCAAGACAAGTTCTGCCTTGGGAGTTTCTTTGTTCGTCAAACATTTCATTGCTGCCGAACATGTAGGTGGCGGCAGCGTGCCTCTCTCGCTCGTGGCTGACTACGTGATCGCCAATGTCGGCGAAGATGCCCGGAAATTGCCGGGTAAATCCCAGAATGCTCTTTTTTTTACTCCACCTGAGAATTCTTTGCTGAGTCAGGTGGCGCTCGGGCAACCGGTGAAAAGCTCCCTGCCGCCGCTTACTTATTCACTGGGACATCCGGTGGAAAAACTGGCTATCAGCCGCCCGGACATCATACCGCCCAGGCAGACGACCGCAAGAGCCTCGGCCGACTCTTCTTTGCGCTCGGGCAGGCATCCGCCCCAACCGGCGACGGGGTGCGTAAGGGCCATGGCGCCGCCGGCGGTCAAACCTGCTGCCGTTGAGGCTGATGACGAGGAGGAAGAGCCTACCGCCCCTGTGGATTTCGGCTCTTATATGAAAGGGATGAAAGAAGACATTCAAAAGAACTGGCATCCGCCCAAAGGGCTGGAAAACAGGCACATTGTTGCTGTCTTTACGATCAAGCGCGATGGCACAATCATCAATCCTTCTCTGGTGGAAGCCTCCGGTATCGATGATCTGGACAGATCCGCCCTCGACGCCCTCAAGTCTGCCTCGCCTCTGCCCCCTCTGCCGTCCGGAGCCCCGAGTTCGGTGGACATTCGCTACCGCTTTGACTGGAAATTGCGCCAGCAATAGTCTCTTGCTACTTGTTGCTTTGCCGGTATTTCTGAGCAATTCTTCTGTCTGTCTGTCCTTCGACAGCAGATTGGGGCGCGTGATTTGCCGTTTGCCAGCCTTCTTTCTCCGCTTTCAGGAGCTCAAACTTGTTATTTCTTTGTGAAGGTATTGACATCCGTGTGGCTCATACAGAGCATGATTCAGGATTTAAGGGGCGCCTACGTAGAAACCACATTGACGATCATGTTACGGGAGCGTAACCTCGTAAGTAGCCGGATGGATAGCCGGAGATTGACGGCACAGCCGCCAGTTACTAAAAACAGAAGCGCAAGCCGGAGAATATGAGCCGGCAATCTTGGGGGTAACCAGAAAAGGCTATGGCAGGGTTAGAAAGCAATTTGGGCAAGGCCGCAGACGATTCGGAGAAGAGCCGGCTGAATCAGACACCTGACGGACTGAGAGCCGAGGGCTATGAGCGGGTGGTCAACCGCGCTTCCGACAACACCACTCAGGCAGGCGAAATGAATGTGACGACAGCCTTTAAAGACGCCGGACAGCATACGGGCAATTTCCTCTCGCGCGCCGATGAGGTATTGCGCTTGCCGCCCGAGCATCTGGCACAGATCAGAGAAAGCGCCATGGATCTGGCCAGGACATGCAATGAAGTGGCCAAGACGCTCGGTTATAAGTCAGCACCCTTCAATCTCAAAGAAGACGCCAGCGCTGAGGATATTCTCGCTTGCGTCGGCAGAATGAGAACAACTTTAGAAAGATAGAACACCCGTCTGTCGTCAGTCCCTACTTTGTGCAACTGTAACGCGCCGTCTCACAGGTCTGCGCGCGCAGCAAACGGCGTATGGTACAATGCTTTGCCGTTTCTGTCGTATATCGGAAGTTGAGCCGTGCCAAGAATCAAGTCAGCTATCAAGCGTGTCGAAGTCGCCGAGCGCAATCGTGTGCGCAACAGGGCCTGGAAGTCTTATATCCGCTCTGCTCGTAACAGGGTTGAAGAAGCTTGTGAAGCAGCCAAGCAGGCTGACGCCGTGAAGGCGCTGAGCGAGGCTTATACAAAGATAGACAAGGCTGTCTCCAAAGGTATACTGCACGCCAATACCGGCGCGCGCCGCAAAGCCAGACTGTCCCGGCTTGTCGCCAGGCTCGCCAGCAAGGGCAAAGCCTGAGGCGCTCTTTCTATCTTAGCGACCTGCAATTGTGACAAATACTCCTTTAAAGGGGAGTACTTGCATTTAGAGGAACTCATTTTGGAACTCGAGACGACCCGTTGCTGGAGTGGAGGCGAAGAGCCGTCGGAGCAGCCAGCACAGGTCGACCTTGCATCCGTTGCAGGCGACGTTCACTTCATCGGCATTGGCGGCATAGGCATGTCGGCTCTGGCGCGCTTGCTCCTGGCCGAAGGGAAAGGTGTGTCCGGCTCGGATAAGGAAGCCAGCCCGATTACAGACGAGTTGCAGCGCCTGGGAGCCAGGATATTTATCGGGCATGAAGCCGGCAACATTGAAGGAGCCGGGCTCGTCGTCGTCTCTACGGCTATTGGCGCGGCCAATCCGGAGCTTAAATCAGCGCGCGCGCTCGCCGTGCCTGTCGTTCATCGCTCGCAAGTGTTGAGCTTACTTTCTGCCGGGAAAAAGCTTGTGGCTGTGTCCGGCACACACGGCAAGACCACAACAACAGGGATGGTGGCACAGATCCTCCTTGATGCAGGTTACGATCCCAGTGTGGTCGTGGGCGGAGTTTTTGCACGTATTGCTTCCAATTCCCGCTGCGGCAAAGGGGCAGTTTTTGTCGCTGAAGCCGATGAGAGCGATCGTACTCATGCGGGCATGAACTCGTACATTTCGGTTGTAACCAATATCGAAGCCGACCATCTGGAAAATTATCCAGGCGGCATGGAGCAAATATGTCAGTCCATGCTCAGTTTTGCCAATCACAGCCAGGCAGCTACTGTCATCTGTCTCGACGATCCCGGCTGCCGCTCCATTGAGCCTTGTTTGAAGACGAAGGTTATTACTTATGGCAGCGTCGATGTTTCTGCCTGTGCCGACTATACTCTTGAGAATCTGCAGGACGGCAGCTTCAATGTTTACTATCAGGGGCACCCTCTTGGGTCCATAACCCTGAGTGTTCCTGGCTGGCACAACAGGCTCAACGCGCTTGCCGCTTGCGCCGTGGCCAGACAGCTGGGTGTGCCGTTTGAAACGATTGCCTCCTCCTTGTCCGGCTTTGCCGGTGTGGCCCGCCGTTTCCAGATACTGGGACGGAAAGGAAATATTACTGTTGTCGATGATTACGGGCACCATCCCACCGAAGTTCGGGCCACTCTGGAGGCTGCCCGCCAGTATCAACTGCAGCTTGCAGCAACAGGACAGGGGGCTGAGTCAGGACGGATCGTGGCTGTCTTTCAGCCGCACCAGCCCGGACGACTGAAGGACCTCTGGGGTGATTTCTGCCAGTCTTTCCAGGGGGCCGATCTTGTCCTTGTCACGGACATATATGTAGCTCGCGGTGGACAGATAGAAGGAATCACATCCGAGAAGTTTGCCAGGGAAATTCCCCAGGAAAATGTTCACTATGTAAGCGGACCAACAGGCGAATTGCCCTCGAAGATATTGCCTTTTCTGCGCCCGGGCGATCTCGTGCTTACGATCGGTGCCGGTGACATAACAAAGCTAGGCGGCGAGCTTCTGAAAGGATTAAACTGACAGGAAAGACAGGGTCGTTTGATACGGGTCGCTTGCGACATGTCGCCCCTTAGATCATACGTAAATGGAAGAAATCACTGCAGCTCCTCTTGCCCGTTACACCACTCTCAAAGTGGGAGGCGAGGCCAGGCGCCTTTTGCATCCTTGCTGCCCTGATGAGCTTTACCTGGCACTGGACAGGCTCAAGGACAGCGGGGAGCCCTGGTTCGTCCTAGGTGGCGGCTCTAACTTGCTCGTGTCATCGGCAGGTTTTGACGGGGCTGTGATCCGCCTGACACAGATGAGGACGATTACCAACCCCGAGCCGGGAGTGCTTATAGCTGAAGCCGGGGTCCGGCTGCCGCACCTGGCTAAATATGCCGCTGCCTCAGGGCTCTCCGGGCTGGAGTTCGCCGTGGGCATACCTGGTACTGTCGGTGGAGCTGCTGTCATGAATGCCGGCGCTCATGGCAGTTGTTTTGGCGACATTATCGAAAGTGTCACAGTCTTTGATATTGAGACCTGGAACTTGCTTACTCTCACAAAAGAGGACATGTGCTTTCAGTATCGTTCATCGCGCATTGCTGCCGGTGAGCAAATTGTCGTATCGGCTAGGCTGCGCCTGTCTGAGGCGGTAGCTGACAATATTGCCAGGAAGACGCAAGAAAACGAAGAATATCGCTTTCGCACACAGCCGGTCGGCTGGCCCAACGCCGGCAGCACTTTCAAAAATCCTGACTCTGAGCGCTCAGCCGGGTATCTTCTCGACAAAGCCGGGGCCAAACAATTCAAAGAAGGTAATGCGGCTGTTTCGGCAATCCATGCAAATTTTGTCATCAATCTCGGCGGAGCGACTTCCCTTGAGATTACAAGCTTGCTGAGGCGCATGCAGGAGTCCGTATACAAGCAGTTTCAGGTACGCCTTCGCCCTGAGTGGAAGACGCTCGGCAAGTTCAGCCCGTCAGAACTTGCCATCTGGAGCGGCACTTTCTCAGTGTGCGATTGACCCTTTGAACTTGCCGTGTCTGGATCTCTCAGTCTTTCAAGATCGGCGCCTTGATCTATGTTCTGTCCGTAAGACGCTTTGCCTGCTGTCTTTTATCTGTGCCTGTCGGGGCTGGATCTGGACATATGATGACACTGCATAAAACCGGCAGTTCGAATTAATTTGTCAGCTGCCATTTGCCAGCAATCAGCCAGAAAATAAATCTACTATAAGTGGCATATTGTTCTTGAGGGGCTGTCTGCCGGGCAAGTCTGGTGGCGGCTGCAGATTGCGAGGGCACTCATGGCGCAATTGTCACTTATAGTCTATAATCACTTTCTTTCTCACGGGATTTTCTTGCTGGTGCCAGGCTGCATGGCGACATCAGGTTCTTTAACATGAATACATCCACAGATACTTTACTGAAAAGCCTTGCCAGAAAGATTCGCCAGCGCCGGGTTGCACTGGGGATGACGCAACAACAACTGGCGCAGAAGACAGGTCTATCGCGAAGTTTCATCGCCGAAGTTGAAAACGACTTTGCCTTAAGCAGCCTGCAGCGGCTTGCCTGCGCGCTGGAGATATCTGTTCAGGAAATGGCCGCTATTATCGGGCCGGCCGCTGCCCTTGCCTGTGATTTGAGCGGCGGGCCCTGCCTTGAGCCTGAGGACAAGCCTGCAGGCACAAATTTTAGCGCCGATCAAATAGTGGCCTTATTGCAGGCTTGCGAAGCTGGAGCAAATCCACAGGAGCTGTGCCTCAACTATGGAATTTCGGAAGATATTCTCAACTGCTGGCGTCTGGAGTATGGGGGCAAGCGTTTGAGCGAGGTGAGGCGCTTGCGCACTGCGCGCAAGGCACAGGAAGAAGCTGACCGCCGGCGCGTGACCGGCAGCTCCGGGAGCCGCCAGCCGCAAACCGCTGCGAGCGCCATGCTCTCCATGGGCGACCGGGCGCTGCGCGAGCAGAACCTGGCACTGGCCGAGCAGCTTTACAGGCTGGCCCTCACTGAGGCTCAAGAGGCTTTTGGCAAGACCGATTCGGAGACGCTTTCGGTGCAGATAAGAATGGGCGGTGCACTGGTGGCTCAGGGGCGCCTTCAGGAGGCAGAGCAGCTCTACAGGAATGTTTTGGCCGATCTCGAAGATCTCTCGGGCACAAAGGAAGCTATGTTCGTCATGGTACTTTTGTCTTTGGCCGAGCTTCTGGAGGCTCGTGGCGATGCCGAGGAAGCTGCTGACTTGCGTATGAAAGCCAGACCAATTCTTGAGTGGTATTCGTCCGAGCGCTTCCCAGTACTTGTCACTCACGACACGACTGAGCTATTGGAGATGCTTCTGGGTGTTGTCGGCGTCATAT
>JAHFBI010000404.1 GCA_023250095.1 Candidatus Melainabacteria bacterium | reverse complement strand
GCAGTTCGGTAAAGACGACCTCACCTATGTACTTGGCTGGATCAACAAGTGCATTGGCGGGGACACTGACGCCGCAACCGGCTCGGCTACTTCTTCCCCTGTGCCGACACAGGACGGGAAGCAAGCTCAAGGAGGCGGGCTCGCTCAGTCCGTGGCTCCTGTCGCACCGGAAGAGGCCGCCTCTGCTTACCCGGGGACAGCTGGCAGCAGTGCCCCAGACTTAACCCTGGCGACAAGCGGCACAGGAAAGCAGAGCCAGCAAACAGCTGGAAGCCCGAGTGTCGAGTCTCACCTGGGGCAACAGTCTCATGTCGTGCCTTCGGCGGTGATTTCTTCGGCTCAAACGCCGGGGACCTCTGTGCCGCACCTGGCGACGCCTAGCCCGGCTGCCGGCGGGCAAGCTGGCGGCAGTCGGCTGGCTCTCAATTACTGGATTGAATTGCTGAGGCAGGGCAAGGTCTATCGTTGCAACAACAAACATGCTTTCCGTTCCGGAGATCAGATACGCTTTCACATCAGCGCCAGCTCTGACGGCTATGTGTACGTAATGCAGATGTCCAGCAGCAGCGGGCGTCGGAATGTGCTTTTCCCGAGCTCGCAGACCGGGCTTGATAACCGGGTTGTGAAGGGTCGGGACTATATTTTTCCCACTACCGCAAGGTTGAAATTCGACAACAATCCTGGTGTGGAGAAATTGAGCCTGGTTTTTTCCCGCCTGCCGATAGATGCCGAGGCCTATTTGAGCAAGCCGACATCGGTGGTCGCCTTTGTGGGATCAAGTCAATCGGGTGCCAAAGACCTTGTTCCAACGCGCATGCAGTTGTCCTGGGATGATCCCTCGCCGGTAATCATTCCTCAAGATATGCCCGTGCCAGGCGCAGAGCAGATGGCTGCCGGGAATATTCATAACACCAGCATGGTAAAAGTCTCTTATGACAATGCCTCTGGTATCGTGGCTGTTGACGTCGCTCTGGAGCACCTGTAATGGTTGTGAGGCTCGAGTCACATCTGGCGTTTCTGACGGCCATGGCGGTGTTCTTTGCCACCGGCTGGTTTTTGCCTCCGGCATATGCCGCCGAGGATTCTCTCCCTTCGCCCTTGAGCAAGCCGCCGGGAGCCGGTGTCGAATGGACGAAGATTCAAGATTTGAATCCGCAGGCGCGCGCTACCAATCGCCCTGTCAAGCAAAAATGGGCCGTGGTCGTTGGCCTGGGGCGCTTCCTCGAGCGCCGTCTATGCGACGACCTCGATGTTATGGACAGGTCCGCGCAGGAGTTTTACCAGTACTTGCTCGCTGCCGATGGAGGGAGATTCGAAAAGGATCATGTCCGCATGCTGCTCAACGGCAACGCCACTCGACAGAGCATTACCACGACCCTTGGCGAATCCTGGCTCGGGCGCGTCGCCGGACCTGACGATCTTGTTGTCGTATACCTGGCCACCAGCGGCTTTCCCACCACCGACGGCAGCACCTATCTGTGCACATACAACTCTGCTCTTGACAATATCTACTCCACCTGTCTCTCGATGCAGGATCTCATGGAGACTCTTCGCAAGAATGTACATTGCGATCGCATCGTCTTGATCCTGCAGGCTGCCTATAGCGGCTCGGCCGAGCTGACCTCGGGGGCAAAAGCGCTTTATAGCGGTTACAATCTCGATCTCAACAAAGTCATCCTGGGGAAGGGCTATGTAATTCTCTCGTCCAGTCGCCCGGAGCAGATTTCCTGGCGCGATGTTTTTTCCAGCAATCTCATCAAGGCACTCAGGCAGAAGAACGGGCTCATACCTTTGCAGGAGGCTTTTGCTATTGCCAGAGAGCGCACCGAATATGATACTACTCACACTTATCCTTCCATGAGGCTGCAGACACCTGTCATGAAGTCCGACTGGAAAGGCAACGATCTTGTCCTTGGCACACCGCCCATTGAACAGGTCAGTCAGTTGCCTGAAGGTGTCATGACTTTTCTTGGTGCTGAGTCGCATTATCTGAAGGCGAATAATTTTGTTGGCTCCGGCAATCTCGATGCCTCAATTCCCGAATACGAGGCGGCGCTTTCCACCGACCCGGGATATGCCGATTGTCTCGGGGATTATGGTGCTGTTCTGGCTATGAAGGGAGACTGGAAAGGCGCGGCGCAAAAGTACAGGGCCGCTCTTCAGAGCCGCCCGGGCGATGGACTGTTTCATGCAAATTATGCCCGCGTGCTCTCCCGGCTTGGTTTGTTCGATCAATCCAGGCAGGAGCTAGAGACGGCTTATCGTATCAATCCTAAAGACCGCATCGTTCTTTGCGCTCTGGCTGACCGTTGCCTGGAAGCAGGCGATGTCGAGCGCGGTGTCTCTCTCTTGCGCGAGGTTGTGAAGCTGTATCCGCGCATGGCTCAATTGCATGACCGGCTGAGTTACGCTCTGACCCGGGCTGGCTGCCTTGACGAGGCGCTGTCTCAGGCGATGGAGGCTGTCAAGCTCGATTCGAGCCTGACCTCGGCCAGGCTCAACCTGGGCTCCATTTTGTTGCTCAAGGGCAACAAGGAAGGATCGCTTGCCGCATACAAGGAGGCAGTGACTCTGTCGCCTGAAAACCCGGACGCTCACTTTCTCTTGAGCCGCACAATGGAGTCCATGGGCGACCTGTCAGGAGCGCGTGCCGAGTTGAGCCGCTTCCTCGAGCTGTGCCAGAGCGCCGATCCGCGCTTCCAGGGAGCCCGGCAGCACCTGACTGAGTTGCCTGCCAGCCCATGAGAAGTGTCTTCTCCGCTGTCGGTGAGTTCATGACAGCGGGCTCGACCTGAAAGCCTGTCGAAAGGATTTTGTTTCTCTTCGGGCAAAACGTGGTCTGACTGTCGCGCGGACTTATTGATTTACTTCTTCGGCTTCTTCGGCGGCAAGTTGCTCGGCTGTTTCATCGTGCCGGATCAAGCACAAAGATATGGGGCAGTGATCGACCAGATAATGCACGATTGGATCTTTGGTCATGAAAAAGCGCGGCTTGGGATGGAAACTTGTCGTGCCGACGAAGAGCATGTCTATCGAAAGCTCTTCCGCTGACTTGACAATGCCGGGGGCAACTTCGCCGATCTTTACCAGTCCCGTCGCGTTGACCCCTTCTGCTTTTAACTGACGGACGACCATATCGATTTGTTGCTGTGCTTTTTCTTGCGGGCGGTCGGAGGCGATGAGCTGGGCTACTACTCCTACTTTTTCCGCATCCGGGACTACTCTAAGCAAAATGAGTTCGGCATCAAGAGCCCGGGCGTGTCTGGCGGCTATGGCCACTGTTTTAGCGCTGCGCTTCGGACTGCTGAATGCCACCATCAATTTCATAAGTTGCACCTTAGCTCCGCCAGGATGACTCGATTTATGCGTGCCAGATCAATTTCAGTACAAAGTAACACACTGCCGCCAAGGTGGCCGCTACCGGCAGTGTCAGCACCCAGGCCAGCAGGATGAGATTCAATGTTTTCGTATTGAGTTTGTCGGCTCCATAAACCGGGATTGTTCCACCGGCCACAGCCGAGCTCAATGTATGAGTGGTGCTGATGGGAGCTCCGATGTGCGATGCCACCAGAATGATCAAGGCAGTAGCCATGGATGCGCCGAAGCCCTGAGAGTGGCTGAGCCGCTCGCGGCTGATTTTTGTACCGACAGTGCGGATTACGCGCCAGCCCCCGATCACCGTGCCCATG
>JAHFBI010000115.1:7554-14190 GCA_023250095.1 Candidatus Melainabacteria bacterium | reverse complement strand
TTTCGGGCTGAACAGCCTCGGAGTCGTCTTTGCCCTGTTTGACAATTTCTTTCTCTCAAGCCTTCTCTTACTTGCAGGCAGCATCTGCGCCGTGGCAGCCTTGCGTTTGCTCGAGAGCCCGGAGAGTAAAGCTAAAGTCCAGGGTGTACACCCGACTTTTCCCCTGTTCTTGCGCCTGGCATATATATGGTTGATCTCAGCCAATATCCTTTCCGTCTGGGCAGCTCTTTCAGGCGGTGAGCAGGGTATTGCTGGGGCATCCAGGCACGCACTCACAGTTGGCTTTCTTTCAACAATGGTATTCACTGTCGGACCGCGCATGATACCGTCCTTTCTGGTCAGAAAGGGCCTCTTCAGCTCAACTCTCATGTACATTTCCTTGCTGTCGCTTTCTTGCGGCTGCTTGCTGCGCGTAACTTCACAGATTCTGGCTTATCAAGGTCTTGCCACATCAGCCTGGGCTGCCCTGCCGGTCTCAGCCACAATAGAGCTAGCGGCTTTTGCCATTTTTACAGTCAATATGATCGCCACCTTCTTGATGCCGCCCCTCTTGCCAGACGCACCACATCCGGGGCAGCTGTCCAGGGCATCTCGACCATAAAACTTTCTCTCACAGAGGTGAAAAGCCATGTTAATCACTGTCAATTCAACAGTCAAAGAAATACTGGCGGTAAGACCAGAGTCAAAAGCGACATTTGAGAAACACGGAGTCGACGTGAATCTGGAATGTGATGAAAACATACTTGATACAGAGCTGGAGCTTTGCGAGAGCATGTGCCACATCGACGATATCGATGCGCTCATCAAAGATCTCCGCCAACTTTTCGAAAGCTGAATCAAGCCCGCCACAAGAACAAAAGAGCTAAAAATCAACTTCAAGGAGTCAAGAAATGACCGAATACACCAAAGACACAACCATCGGACACCTGGTGGCACAAAGAGCAAACCGCGCACGCATATTCGAACGGCACGGCATAGATTATTGCTGCGGCGGCGGACGGTCTCTTGCCGTCGCCTGCGCCGAGAAAGGAGTCGACGTGCAAAGACTTATTCAAGAACTCCTCGACGACGACAACAAGAGCCAGCCTGGCGACAGAGACTGGTCTGCCGCCAGCATGAGCGAGCTTGTGGATAATATTCTCGCCACTCACCATACTTACTTGAAAAGCGAGCTGCCGCGCCTGGCATTTCTCGTCAATAAAGTAGCGGCAGTGCACGGAGAAAGACACCCTGAACTCATCGACGTCAAAAAAACATACGACCTGCTCAAAGCAGAGCTTGACTGTCACATTAAAGAAGAAGAGGAAGTGCTTTTTCCTGAGTGCCGCAAGTTCGAGAGCGGGGACACGACAGGCAGATCCCCAAAGAAACTGAGCACCATGATCTCTACCATGGAATCCGAGCACGAAGCAGCTGGTGAGGCACTGCGCAGACTGCGCGAGCTAACCGATGACTATACGCCTCCCGATGATGCCTGCGGCAGCTTCCGAGCCATGCTCGCCGGTCTTGAAGAGCTCGAACAAGATATGCACATACACGTCAATAAAGAAAACTACGCTCTGTACCCCAGAGCAGTAAAAGCCGAATCAGAACTCGCCTCAGCAGCCCAGTCCAGTTGACTGATGAGCCCGCCTGTCCAGACCAAACTGACTGCCAGACGAAGTGACTGGCAGTCAGTTCTGATTTTACCGATAAATGATTCAACAGAAGCTGGCGGCGCCACCGCCGAAGATGAGCCAGAACTCAGCCGGGTCTCAAGCCACTGGATTGCCGACACCGGTTTTGCTTGTAAGAGCCGGCACAGCTCCGAGCAAATAATTGATCACGTCAGCGGCTGAATAAGACATATCGCCGCCATCTTTTACGAAGCAGGCGATGCGCGGCAAATCGTTGCCGGATGTAATCAAGGTCTTTTCTTCATAGCCAGCCTTCTGCATCTGCGGGAAGCCAATATTGGCCATCAACCCGTTACACAGACACTTACGACCGATTGTATCTTCGCTGTTGCCGCCTTTGCGGACATATGCGTCGACCGGCTCGCCAGGGCAACGGAATCCAAGCGTTCCATCTTCCCGCTTGTAAGCGCTGCGCAGATAGCCAAGGTCGCAAACGCGCGGGCGGCTGTCATACAGCTCTTTCTCGGAGAGAGACCCCTCCAGCTCGACCACTTTGAAAGGGAAGCCAGTAGGAGAGGCCAGCGGATCCGTAAAGACCGCAGCTCTGCCAGCAACAGCCTTCTCAATCACCTGCCTTTTGACAGAATCGTCCAGCCCTGATTCGCGGCAATAAGCAAATACAGTCCCGACCTGAATGCCACGCGCTCCCTGCTCAATTGCTTCCCTGAGCATATGCGGATCGGCATATGAGCCGGCCAGCCAGAAAGGCAGGCCGAGCTTGATCACTTCACCGAGATCGACTTCATCACGCGGTCCGTAAACAGGCTCACCATTCTCATCGAGCTTCAAAGCCCCGCGCGGTGGAGCATTGTGCCCCCCAGCCGTGGCATTTTCCACCACAAAACCATCAACCCGCCCCGTTGATTTCTTGGCCAGAGTCGCCGCCAGAACCGACGAAGACACTATGGCCACGAACCGGGGACGCTTCAACAAGCCTTCCGGCCGGGGATTAATCCGCCGGGGATCGAAGTGCATTTCATAATCATCTTCAGCTGTGGCGCCCTCGACATAAATTTTCATGGACACGGGCTCGTGAGCGCTCAGCCTGTCCAGAATTCCTGGGATGGCTCTCGGAATGCCGGCGCCCATCAGGACATAGTCCACACCGGCCAGCATGGCACCGTAGAGGGAAGGCAGGGTCGGCATCTGGATCTTCTCCAGATAATTTATCCCGACGACACCGTCATGCCCCTCTTTCGCCAGATAGACTTCCACAAAATTAGCCGCGACAGTGAGCTTTAGCAATCCCTCATCTGGAGCAAGCTTGAACATGGAAACAGGTTTGAAAGGCTCCGCCTGTCCTTTCCCGCCAGGGACGTAATAACGCGCCATAATCTCGGCAACTACATCCGGCAGAGGGAAATGTTCGAGAGCACGCCTCATATGACCGCCAGGATCGCCGGCCTGAAGGCGGCGAGCCAGCACGCAGTCGAGCGCCGTTCCGGACACTACGCCCAGCTGCCCTTCGGTGGAAACAGCTCGGGCCAGGCGCCAGTTGGATACCGCAGCCCCCATGCCGCCCTGAATAAGGATCGGCTCCTTCATTTCACTGTCTCCTCGCCGCCGCTAACCATAATCGCGCTGCAGCCACACATTCCTAAAGACAGGTCAATGATAGGACAGTAAGTGGCAGAAACGTAGTTGATTAGCGTAAAAGTAACGAAAGGTCTTCCCTGAGGATAATAGACACCACAGCGTCCAAGCTGACTATAGCTTAATCCCAGAGACTTTTTCTCCACTGATCATATTTTTTATCTGGCGCTCAACTTACATTGGGGAGTTCACTTTGTTTCTCCCCTCCTTCAGGAGGGCAAGGAAGGTGCATCGTCCTCGATATGGACCAGCACGTCGACGATACCGCCACCAATGGATCTGAGCCTTTCCTCCACCTGGAAAGAAATCTCATGAGCCTCTTCAATAGACAGATGACGAGGAACCTGAACGTGCAAATCGAGGAATATGTGGTCATCCATGCCCCGGCTGCGAATCTTATGACAACCTGTCACTCCTGGCACCGACAGCACCATCTTCTCCACATTCACCGGATCCAATACTGCCTCGTCAACCAGTGTGCCGAGTTGAGCCAGAATGATGGAAAAACCAGCCCGAAAAATGACAACGACAATCACCAGAGATGCCACAACATCCAGAAAATCGAGGTGCATCTGGATGCCGACCAGAGAAGCTATGACAGTCAAGGATGAATAGACATCTGACATAGTGTGTTTGGAGTCAGCGGCCAGCAAGCTGCTTGCCAGCTCCTGACTCTTTTTTTTCTCATAACGAGCAATGAAGAGATTTACAAGCAAAGTGCCCACCATGATGAAGTAACTGACAGCTGTCACCGAAGGCACGTGAGCGTCCCGGGAAAAGATCCTGTGCACGGCCTCCTGCAGGACCTGGAAGCTTGCCAGAAACATGAAGCCGGAGATAACTATTGAAGCCAGAGCTTCAAACTTGCGATGTCCGTATGGATGATCCGAATCGGGCGGCTTCAAGGAAATATTGAGCCCGACAATGCCTACAACATTGGCTGAGGCATCGAGCAAAGAGTGGAAACCGTCCGCCACCATGGACAATGTCCCGGTCATGAAGCCCCAGGTGAGTTTCCCACCGGTAACAAGCAAATTGAGCAGCAAGGTCACAACAAAGACGCCCCGGGCCTTGCGCAGATCATTCATCCGCTCCAGATAGGCGTCATTCATCAGCCAGTGCACCCCATTCCTGTGTCCTCGGGTGACTCCCGGTGCATACGCTGGAGTCCCGCTTTCCTGCCCTAAGCTTAAGCCAAATGAAGCCTGGCTGCCACGGCATCCTTAAACAAATATTTCCTGAAACTTGCTCAATAAATTGCCCTGCATAGCAACAAGCGACAAGCAACAAGCGACAAGCAACAAGAAACGAAAAACGAAAACAGAAACTTCTGCCAGCGAGGATTAGCATGACATAGAGAAAGGGAGCCGATTTCTCAGCTCCCTTCCCTGGTAAAGGCGGCTATGCCAACTTGTGTCCGACGCAAGGAGAGTCACCAACCAGCGTTCTCTCAAGCATAGCCGGCTACTCGTGGTGTCCTTCAAGTCGCAGACAGAACTGGCCGAAGCCATCGCGTGCATTTTCGTCCGTCAACTACTCTTGTTCTCCGGGGGTGCGGAACTCCACCACAGCAGCGTTATGTAATGTAGCAAGTACGCGGAGGACCCGCCTCATCATTTCGGATGAGAACGCAAAGGTGCCCAGACCTAAACCCTGATGCTGTCTGCGATTGTCTGCCTGGTGTCTAAAAAAAGTGCCAGCAGCAATGACACCAAGACGGACATGGGCAGCCAGCGGGCAATCTCTAGTTCTGGCAGACGATCGAGCAGAAACGCATCGCAACCAACAAAAGCTTCCCTTAAAGAAATACTACGATGGGGGCCGCAACCAGGCGCCTCAACCTTGCCCTTCCGGCTCGATCCAGGAACAAAGCGAATCTTCGGCCAGATAGTCGCCGAACTCGCCATAAGCCCTGGCACGCGAGCCGCCGCAAATCACTTTATAGCGGCAAGACCCGCATTTGCCCTTGAGCAGAGCCGGGTTACGTAAGGCTTTGAATAGATCGTGCTCGCGATAGACAGATACAACATTGTCATTTTTGACATTACCGGCGCTCAACGGCAAAAACCCGCTGGGATAAATATCGCCAGTATCAGAAATGAACATGATGCCCTTGCCGTCATTAACTGACTGATAGGAGCGCAAGGCTCCAAGCCTCAGACCCGGACCGAGTCTGTGCAATTCCAGAGGAGATCCCTCTTCGGCGCTGGAGACGAATTCAATGAGAACGCGCCTGAAATGCGGCGCTGCCGTCGATTTGACGTCGAAGCCGGCAGTCGCCGCCAGCCGGGCCATTTTCTTCAGGACAATTTCAGCTTCTTCGGGGCTAATCTGCATATTCTGCGTAGCCCGTCCCGTCGGGACCAGAAAGAACACGCTCCAGAGCGCAGCGTTGAAAGTTTCCACCATAGAAGCCATGTCTTCGAAACGCGATACATTGTGGCGGCAGATTGTCGTATTGATCTGCAGCGGCAGATCGAATTCCCGTGCCCAATTGACTATGTTCATGCTCAAGTCAAACGAACCAGGCACTCTGCGGAAAGTATCATGCGTCTGTCTGTCAGGACCGTCGATGCTTATCGCCAGCCGCTCGACGCCCGATTCCTTAAGCCTTTGCACAATGGATCTCGTCATCAAGGGCGTGCCGCTTGGAGTAATGGCCACTGTAAAGCCGCGCCGGCGAGCCTCAGCGATAATCTCAAAGAGATCAGGTCTTTGCAGCGGATCGCCACCCGTGAGAACCAGAAGAGGCCGCCCGAATTCTTCGATTTCGCCCAGCAGCTTGAAAGCCTCGTCTGTGGAAAGCTCTGAGGGATTGCGCTTGCGCATGGCCTTGGCCCGGCAATGCTGACAAGCTAGAGTGCAGGATCGCGTCAGCTCCCAGAGAACAAGATAAGGTGACTTATCGAAATCAACCCGTGGTCTCATGTCGGGCTTGCTTTGCGGCTGGGCGGCGGTTAAGTCCATGGTATCTTTTTTGAAATCATTCCCAGGGGAGATTACTTCGCTTCATCTTATTAGACTTTAGATGGAGAGACATCAGCCAAGGGAAGGATTATCCAGGGAGCGGATGAGCGCTGAGGGATAATCCGGCAGGGCGATGAAGCTCCGACTCCATGAGCCGATGATTATAGCTACCGGTGCCGCGGCACCAAAAGATCGCTGGTTAGACGTGAGACGTCCGTCATCCGACAGCGTGGTCCAGAGCCGTCGGCAGCCCCTAGGAGGTAGCGCATAACAAGAATCAATCAGCACGCCAATTTAGCGTTTGAAGACAGGCTGGAATTCCACACCCCAGCCTGTCTTCTTCTTTGAACAATTATCGATAGTCCTTTTGTCTGAGGAAAACAAATATTTTACATTGCTC
>JAHFBI010000115.1:0-7544 GCA_023250095.1 Candidatus Melainabacteria bacterium | reverse complement strand
CCAGTGAGGAGCAGGGCTTTAAAACCACTGACGATACAACTGAGCTTCTCTCAAAAATCATTCGACCAGTTCATCCCATCGGATGTAGCAACTGCAAGCCCGACAGATAGAGAATTGTAACGCCGACTCGCTCATTCCTCTATAAACAATGCAGCGAGAATCGTCATCGTTGAAGGGAGCTCACAGGTTCATCAGCAGCTAACTGCCAGAGGACCAGCCGTTTTCACAAACATTCGCGACGATGGTGCGTCGTGTTCTCATGTCACAAGGTAACAGAGAAATGACCAATACTACTCAGATATTAGGAGACTCGGACTCCAGCGCCAGGCTGGTCGCGGAGGGAGCTGACCTCCGGGGCTGGAACCCTGAAGACGAGCGCCAGTGGAACAGCCTCGGCAAGAAAGCCGCGTTCCGCAACCTCTGGCTCTCGGTGCCCTGTTTGTTATGCGCCTTTGCAGTGTGGATGTACTGGGGAGTGATCACTGTCCAGATGCTCAACCTGGGCTTTCCTTACAGCAAAGAGCAGCTCTTTACTCTCATGTCCATCGCCGGGCTCTCGGGCGCGACGCTCAGAATTCCCAGCACTTTCCTCATCCGCATGTGCGGCGGACGCAACACCATATTTTTCACAACTTTGCTGCTCATCATCCCGGCTGCCGGAACGGGCATTGCCTTGCAAGATCCCAGCACTCCTTTATGGGTGTTCCAGATACTGGCCCTTCTTTCCGGAATCGGAGGCGGCAATTTTGCTTCTTCCATGTCCAATATAAGCTTCTATTTCCCCAAGAAAATGCAAGGTCTGTCGCTTGGACTTAATGCCGGAATAGGCAATTTCGGCGTCACGACAATGCAAATTCTTGTACCGCTAGCCATGACACTGGGCATCGCCGGACAAAAAGCGATGATTCTCAAAACAGCCAGCGGCACACTCATCGGAAAAATCCCTGCCGGTGCACCAACGTATATTCAAAACGCCGGCTACGTCTGGGTGTTGATTCTAGTACCGCTTGTGATACTGGCCTTTGCCATGATGAACAATATTCGTGACGAGCATGTCTCGCCGGATATCGGCTCGCCGGTCAGCTCCATTGCGCGCGCAGCCTTCATGCTGTCCATCGGCGTGGTCACATCAGCTCTTGGTTGCTGGCTGCTCTTGCCTGCCAAATCCGGCGGACTGGGAGTCAATCAATGGCTGGTTCTGCCTGGGGTTATCGCAGCTACAGTCTTCCTGCTGAAGCTTCTACCCGGCAAAATAAAGCCGATACTCGAGCGGCAGTACAAGATCTTCGGCAACAAGCACACCTGGGTAATGACCGTCATCTACACAATGACCTTCGGTAGCTTCATCGGCTACGCTGCAGCTTTCCCTCTGGCAATACAGGTCATATTCGGCTTCTGCCATGTGCCTGGTGCCGATGGCATCATGAGCCATACGGCAGCAAATCCCAACGCTCCCAGCGCCCTGACATACGCCTGGATGGGAGCCTTCATCGGCGCTTTCATCCGCCCGATAGGCGGCTGGCTGGCCGATAAGGTCGGCGGCGCCGTGGTCACTCAAACAATTTCAGTAGTCATGGTGGCGGCAGCAGTGGGCGTGTCCTACTACTTGAAGCTGGCGTACGCCTGCGCCACTCCTGAGCAGTATTTCCTGCCCTTCTTCCTTCTTTTCCTGGTACTTTTCCTGGCTACAGGACTCGGCAACGGATCTACATTCCGTTCAGTTGCCGTGATCTTCAACAAGGAACAAGCCGGACCGGTTCTCGGGTGGACATCGGCAGTAGCCGCCTATGGCGCTTTCATCATCCCGAAAGTCATCGGCGAGCAAATAGAAAAAGGCACTCCAGAAGTTGCTCTTTACGGATTCGCTGCCTTCTACCTTTTGTGCGTGGGACTCAACTGGTGGTTCTATCTCAGACCAGGCGCTGAATTCAAAAATCCATAAAGAGTCTTTCTGATTTCTCAGGCTCGAAAAGAAAAATGCGCCGTCGACGACGGCGCATTTTTCTTTTCTCCTTTCGTGTAAGAAAGTGAAGTTTTTGCTCCAGCCCATGTCAACCGCCTGCCTCAGCGCCACTTCTTCGATGAGATTGACCGGAAGAAGGATGTCCTTCAAACAATAATCGTCCCGGAGGACGTAATGGCAGAATCACTCCTCTGCCACAATTGCTGAGTCTTTCCCCTCCGGGTATCTCACGAAGATGTCTGACCAAGCCAAGGCGCTCTCTGTTCTTACTGTAAATACTCTGTCATTTGTTGTTTGCTTTGCCTGCTGGATGCTCTATGGCGTTTTGATCACTTTCCTGGTCGACAACAGTCTCTTCAATTTCGACAAAGCTCAGATGGGCTGGCTCATCGGTACGCCAGTCCTGACTGGGTCCCTCGTCCGTCTGCCGGTAGGTGTCTGGACAGACAGATACGGCGGGCGCATCGTCTTTGCCTGTGTCATGCTCGTCTCGGCAATTGGCATGTACAGCGTCAGCCTCTGCAATTCTTTCACCGATTTCTTGCTGGCAGGGCTTGCTTTCGGCCTTGCAGGCACTTCATTTGCCGTAGGCATTGCTTATACGTCTGTCTGGTTTTCCCGGGAGCGCCAGGGCACGGCTCTGGGCATATTCGGGGCAGGCAATGCCGGAGCGGCACTCACCAGCCTCGGTGCCCCACAGCTGCTCAATATTCTCACCAACCACGGGCAAAACCTTGATGCCTGGCGCCAGCTCCCACAAATATACGCAGGGGGACTTGTCGTCATGACCATCATTTTCTGGATTTTTTCTCATCCTAAAAAAATCGAGCACCAGACCGGTTTCACTATCGCTCAACAACTGGCTCCGCTGAAAGTGACGCGTGTCTGGCGCTTCGGGCTCTATTACTTCTTTGTTTTCGGCGGCTTCGTCGCCCTCTCGCAATGGCTCATCCCCTATTATCTCAATGTCTATGGCATGTCTCTGGCGACAGCCGGCTTGATGGCATCCATATTCAGCCTGCCATCAGGAGTCATCCGGGCTATTGGCGGCTGGATGTCGGACTTCTGGGGTGCACGGGCCATCATGTACGGCGTGCTCTGCTCCTGCCTCATAGCCTGCGTCTTGCTCTCCGTTCCCCGCATGGACATCATGTCACCAGGCGAAGGAGTCATGGCTGCCAGAAAAGGCCCGGTCACAAGCGTGACGCCCGAAGAAGTCGTTTGTGCCGGAAAGCCTTACAAGCTCAAAGGAAAGGCCAGGGACAATGTCATCACTTACGCCAGCGAACATGAAGATCTGATCGTCTGGCCGACATTCACATTCTGGCAGGAGCCGGTTGTTAACGTCGGCGACACTGTCCAGAAGAAACAACTTCTGGCACGCGGCGTCACACACATTTTTTTTCAGGCTAACGTCTGGATCTTTTCCGTGCTTGTACTCATAGTAGGGATAGCAACAGGCATCGGCAAAGCTGCCGTCTACAAACATATCCCTGATTACTTCCCGAAAGACGTCGGTGTCGTTGGCGGCATCGTAGGAGTTATAGGCGGGCTCGGCGGCTGGGTCGGACCGATTCTCTTTGGCATAATGCTCAATGCCACAGGTATCTGGACGACCTGCTGGATCTTTTTTGTCATCCTCTGCGCAAGCTGTCTTGCCTGGATGCACTGGACAATCACACACATGATGAACGAAAAATCTCCGGACCTGGCAAGGGAGATAGAAAGAGAAACCACAGCCTGAATAAGTCTCAGGGCAGCAGGCGAAGCCGAAAAAAATACGTTCAGGCTCGCGCTGGCGCTGCCTGAGCGTATTTCACGCCGGCGTCGAAAGCTTTCATGTTTACTTCAAGCTTGCTGGCAGCCTTTTCTCCGAAAAGCCCGGACAGACCGGCTGCCACATCATCCCGGCTGAGTATACCGCCTCTGGCTACATAAGCCCCGAAAACAACCATGTTGGCCGCTCTGTGCTCACCAACTCTCACAGCTTCATCATTGGCCGGCAAGGCAATTACGTTTATGTCCGTGCGGGTGGCCGGGCGCGTAACCAGATCGGCATTGAGAAAGAGCAGCCCACCTGCTTTGAGTCTTGGCTCAAAAGCTTCCAGTGATGGATTGTTCATCACGATCAGCGATTCAGGCTTTTGGATAACCGGAGACCCGATCGGCTCGCTGGAGACAACCACAGTACAATTGGCCGTTCCGCCTCGCATCTCAGGACCGTAAGACGGTATCCAGGTGACATGCAAACCGCGCTTCATAGCGCTGTAAGCAAGTAGCTTGCCGATAAACATCAACCCCTGCCCGCCGAAACCGGCCATGATGACGCTTGTGTAAATCGATTTGCCATTCATGCTCACACGCCCTCCTTCGGAGCCTTCACTTCCCCTAGCGGATATTGGGGAAACATATTCTCCTCCAGCCACTCCACAGCCTCTTGAGGCGTCATGTGCCAGTCGGTCGGGCAAGGAGAGAGGACTTCCACAAAGGTGTAAGGAAACCCTTTCAGCTGCAGCTGGAAAGCCTTGGAAATCGCCTGCTTGGCTTTAAGCACGTGCTTGGCACTCGACACGGATACTCTGGCAATATAAGAAGGAGCATCAAGGGTTGCCAGCATCTCGCATACTTTGATTGGATAGCCGGCAGTCTCGCAATTGCGCCCGGTCGGGCTGGTGGCTGTTTTCTGCCCGACGAGCGTGGTCGGAGCCATCTGCCCGCCGGTCATGCCGTAAGTGGCATTGTTTATAAAAATCGTCGTAAATTTCTCACCACGGGCAGCTGCGTGTATAGTCTCGGCGATACCGATGGCAGCTAGATCTCCGTCGCCCTGATAAGTGAAAACAGGCAGATCCGGGCGCGCGCGCTTGAAGCCCGTGGCTATAGCCGGAGCTCGCCCGTGCGAGGCTTCAAACATGTCGATATCGAAATAGTTGTACATGAGCACAGAGCAACCGACCGGAGCTACACCAACAATGGTCTCGCGGATACCCAGCTCATCGATAACTTCGGCGACAAGCCTGTGTGTGATGCCGTGCCCGCACCCAGGGCAATAATGGGTTGTGGCAGAGCGCAGAGCGCGCGGGCGCTCAAAAATCCTTTCCATTTCCTGTGCTTCTGTATTCATCGCGCCACCTTCGCCGTGAGCTTCTCAACTTCAACCACAATCTCCTCATAACCCGGAACAATCCCACCGCAACGCCCGAAGAAGCAAACTTCAGTCTTGTCGCCAACAGCCAGCCTCACGTCCTCGACCATCTGCCCCAGGCTCATCTCTACCGTCAGGATTTTGCGTACTTTCGGGGCAATGTCGGCAAAGGTCTTGTAAGGAAATGGATAAAGAGTAATAGGTCTAACCAGCCCGGCTTTTATCCCCTTCTCGCGCAAAGCCTGAATGGCCGTCTTGGCAATCCGGGCGACAGTACCGTAAGCTGCAATGACGATTTCAGCGTCGTCCACCTGATAGCATTCGACGCGCACTTCCTCCTTAGCCATTCTCTTGTATTTTTCTTGAAGCTTGAGGTTATGCTTTTCCAGAACGGAGGGATCTAGATTCAGCGTCTTGACCACGTTGGCCGCGCGACCTTTTGTCCCTGTCAGCGCCCAGGTCTTTTCAGGAAGGTCGGCTGCAGGCCGCCTGTCCTGGAAAGAAACCGGCTCCATCATCTGCCCGAGAACGCCATCGCCAAGGATCATCACCGGGTTGCGATACCGGTCCGCAATGTCGAAGGCTTCAAGGCAGAGATCGGCTGCTTCCTGCACAGTAGCCGGAGCCAGCACGAAAAGATGGTAGTCGCCATGCCCGCCGCCTT
This sequence comes from Candidatus Melainabacteria bacterium, assembly GCA_023250095.1. Taxonomy (GTDB): domain Bacteria; phylum Cyanobacteriota; class Vampirovibrionia; order Obscuribacterales; family Obscuribacteraceae; genus JAHFBI01. Next base: position 1,772 of record JAHFBI010000115.1, on the reverse strand, counting down.
TTGTCGCCTGGAAATAATCCGACTGGGAAGGTTGGATGCCGCCGAGCCCTGGACCGCCGCGCATCATGTTCACTATGACGCAAGGCAATTCGGCAGCAGCGATGTAAGAGATGCCCTCCTGCTTGAGGCTGATGCCGGGGCTGGCCGATGAAGTCATGACGCGCGCGCCGGAGCCGGCTGCACCGTAGACCATAAAGATAGAGGCTATCTCGCTTTCGGCTTGAAGAAAAACGCCCCCGACCTCGGGCAGGCGCTTGACCATGTATTCAGGGATCTCGTTTTGAGGAGTAATCGGGTAGCCGAAATAATAACGGCATCCGGCGCGAACTGCAGCTTCGGCAATTGCCTCATTGCCTGTCATGAAGAGCTTTTCCACTAGTGAGCGCCTCCGTCCACTTTCTTTGCTTTAAAAACTTCGATAGCCACATCCGGGCAGATTCTGGCGCAAAGCGTACAGCCTGTGCACTTGTTTTCTGGATCAGGACACTGAGCAGGATAATAGCCGCTTGTGGCGACTGTCCCTGAAATGCTGATTATGTGCTGCGGGCAGTTGTCGACACAGAGCCCGCAGCCCTTGCAGAAATGCTCGTCGATGGCGATTCTGGCCCGTTTAGGCTTTTTCTGGGTCTTTGATTCACTCATTTGGAATTTCCCGTGATGCTCTTTCAGTTCTGGCGCTTCCAGCGATCCGTCAAGACTGCCTGGCGCACACGCCCCTGCGCCCCTGCGCGCCGCCAGTCTTGACAGACCGAGCATGATGCTCTTGCAGTCCGCTTCCCAACGCAGTCTGGCAGCCGCTTCATCCCTTAAAGCAAAGGGCCTGCCGCCAGGCTTATTATAGAGGATATTGAGCCAGACAAGCCTGTACCGGCTTCCCTGACGAATAACTAAAATTCATGCACCAAGATCTGGAGGAGCTGGCGGCACCGCCACCAGTTGCGCCACCTGGTTACCTTTTGGTGCCTATCTTGCAGAGGGCATGACTATAACTTGCTACCTCAGCTTCAATTGCTGCCTGATTTCAAATCCTTTGAGCAACTCGCTCAACCCGAAATTGAGCATGCCGATAGACAACGCCGCCATGAGAACATGCAGCCAGTAGCGCTGGATGTTCACTTTAAAGAGTTTCACAGGATCCCCGTTGTATTTGTTCAGAGTATCGGTGCCGTCCATATATTCTTCAGAGTCAGGTATGCCATCGGAATCAAGATCGCTTGCATTGCCAAGGGCAGCCGGCAGATCCTGCGGAGTCTCTTGCAGGGCAAGAAATTTCTTCATGCCGATCGTCTTAACGATTGAGTTGCCGAAACGGTTGAGAACAGGGTTGTCTACGTCGACGCCAGGATCGAGTGCCGCCCGGCACTTGTTCAATGCCGCCTGCTGCTCGCTGCTAAGACTGCCGAGCTGTCCTGCCCCGTCGCCCTGCGGCCCGTTGTCGTTACTGTGACAGAGCGCACAGTTTACCGTCCGCCCTGAGTGCTTTTCCACAAATTCTTGAAATTTGGGAAAAGCAGACGCTGACCCCTGGCAGAAAACTGAACAGGCAAACACAAGCAAAAGGGCTGGAAGAAGAGCTGACCGGAATTGCCGCCTCATAAAAATCTCTCCCTATTGGTGCTTGACCAGTTCATAGAACCAGTGCCCGAAAACAGTCATGAATACAAGGTAGAAAGTAGAAACAAGCGCCAGCAATTGCAATACTTTGCGGCTGCTGCCTTTGAAGATCCAGGGTGCCGCCATCAGCACACCCATCACAACACCGCTTGCCACAA
>JAHFBI010000114.1:7775-14233 GCA_023250095.1 Candidatus Melainabacteria bacterium | reverse complement strand
AGAGAACGGCAGTTGAAACAACCAGACGCCAGTTGCTCTGCGCCTTCCCCAGCCACTCGGCAAATTCTCCATAAAGCAGGAGGTTGCAAAGCCCAGGCTCTTGCCGGAAGGCTTTTGTGATTTGTTTGAGAAGTCTGGCGCGGATGATGCACCCGGCGCGCCATATGGCGGCTGTCTCGGCTATATTGACGTCCCAGTCATAATGCTCCGAGGCAGCAGATATCAGCGCCAGCCCCTGCGCATAAGAACAAATCTTGCTGGCGAACAAGGCGTCGGCAAGCGCGGTGATGAGCTTCTCCCGATCTCTCACTTCCGGCATTGTGGAGGGCCCTGGCAGGTGCTCGCAAGCCAGCACGCGTTCTTCTTTGAGCGCAGAAAGCAGTCGAGCGGTAAGAGCAGAGTCGATTGTCGGAATCGGAATGCCAAGCTCCTGCGCCTGCTCAGCCGTCCATTTGCCTGTGCCCTTCTGCTCGGCCTTGTCGAGAATGACGTCGACCAGAGGTTTGTGCGTCGTCGGATCTTCGACTGTGAGAATCTGCGCCGTAATCTCAATCAAGAAGGAGTCGAGGAAGCCCTTGTTCCATTCCTGAAAAACTTTGCTTATCTGCCCAGCTGAAAGCCCGAGAACCTTGCGCAGGATATCGTATGTTTCAGCGATGAGCTGCATATCACCATATTCGATACCATTGTGCACCATCTTCACGAAGTGACCCGCGCCACCAGGACCCAGGTATGTGACGCAAGGCTGTCCGTCGTCAGCCTTGGCAGAGATGGCCTCCCAGAGAGGGCGAATCTTTTCGTAAGCATCCCTGGCACCCCCGGGCATCAGAGACGGTCCCCAGAGAGCACCTTCTTCGCCGCCGGATACGCCCGACCCGATGAAAAAAATGCCGTCGGCGGCAAGCTCTTCCTCTCTGTGCTCCGTATCTTCAAAGAAGGAATTCCCCCCGTCAATGATGATGTCGCCTTTCGCCAGGAAGGGCTTGATCTTGTGAATAGTAGCGTCGACCGCGTCCCCGGCTTTGACAAGCAGCACGATCTTGCGGGGCGTTTCCAGAGCTTCGACAAAGTCCCTTTCGTCCTTGAACCCGGTGATGTTCTTTCCTTTGGCAGCACCGGACAGGAAGGCGTCGACCTTCTCGGGGCTACGGTTGTAAACCGCTACAGAATAGCCGTTGCGCTCCATGTTCAGCACGAGGTTCTCGCCCATAACTCCCAGCCCTATCAAGCCTACCTGTGCTTTAGCGGCCATTGCGTGGTCCTCCTGAATGTGAGAGCTAATGATTCTACAAGGGAAGCGCCTTGCCTTCCTTAAAGTATCTCTTGAGCGAGCGCTGAACGCGGTTGCTCCCTGAGCGCCATCTATCGGCTCAGGGAAACTGATGTCAACAAGGTCAACAGCAAAGCGATAGAAAATCCGGCTGATGCCGACGACGACGCCAACACTACAGGAGATCGCTCTGGCAGGGCTGTGCCTGAAACTGCATTGCAACCGGGTGACCTTCGTTGCAGAGTTGCAGGCTGAGAACAGCACCATCCAGAAGCAAGACAAGGTCTTTTCCGGCTGAATCAAAGCGCCAGCCCTTGAGTATAGGAAGGGTGCTTTCCAAAAGAGCCCCTTCGCCGTGCTGGCGCACAAGCGCTTCCAGGATGCTGCGTGTCGCTACAAGTTCCGGGGCGATGTCCAGGTCGAAACAGATGACGCGCAATACAGTAAAGAGAATATCGGCAGTCAACATATCGCGCTTGGAAGGGACTTTGGCGGAGGGCCAGCGCGGACAATCGGCATCGGCGATAACAAGTCCGGCTGCAACAGCACGCATGAGCCCCGTGCCGTACTGCCTTACCTGGTCTGGACGGATACCGCGAATGCGTTGAATGTCTGAGAGATCGCGAGGCGGGCGCCGGGCGAACTCCAGCATAATGGCATCAGGCAAAATGGATCGCAGCGGGCGATTAAGACGATAGGCTTCAGCATGTCTCCAGTCAGACAGCTCCCTCAGGACAGCCAACCCGCGCCTGTTCAGTGAGTTTGCACCCTTTATTCTGAAGAAGTCATTGCTGCGGTCCCTTTCGTAATAGCCCTGGTCGCAATAACGCCGGCACTCCTCTTGCACCCAGTCCAGCCTATTGAGTTGAGAGAGCATGGAGGCAAGACGATCGTACATCGGCAACAAATGACGCACGTCATCAAGCGCGTATTCAACTTGCGATTTCGACAGGGGGCGGTTCATCCAGTCCGTATAACTTTCCGTTTTGGAAATTGTTATCCCGAGTAACTGCTGCAGGAGCTTGCCATACCCGACCGGATAGCCGAAGCCGACAAAACCTGCAGCAATCTGCGTGTCCATAACATTGGTCGGCAAAAGATCGGATGCTCCATATGCCAGATCCAGGTCTTGCTCGGCGGCATGCAGCACAGTCAGTATATTGGGATCAGCGACACGTTCCCAGATCGGGCCCAAATCACGCAAAGCGATGGGATCGATAATAAACGCATCGGAATCGGTGGCTACCTGCACCAGGCAGAGCTCAGCTTCGTAAGTGCGCTCGGGAATGAATTCAAGATCAAGAGCGAACCGTCCTCCGGCGTCTATCTCCTCACAGAGTTCGAGCAGCTGAGGTGTCCGGGTAATGATCGTCATGGAGATCCTAAACTGTAATGCGATTGCCGAAACGGGCGCGGGACCATGAAACTGCTCCGTCGCGGCCAATTATGACAGAGGTTTCGTGGCATATGCCTGCCCTGGGAAAGTTAAGCGCGGCTGATTCCAGACATCCCACCTCCAGCCCGCTGCCCAGGGCAAGGGCGCACGGGGCCACTGTGTCCCAGAGCTTGAGCTTGCCCGAAAGGCTGACATAAAGATCAGCTTCATCGAGTAACACCTTGGCTACCTTCAGCCCGATGCTGCCCGAGGAAACCCAGTCGATGTCAGGCAATTCCAGCACCCACGGGTGTCTCTTCTTGTCCCGGCTACCCATCATGACTCTGGCTGGTATTGCAATTGGACCGACAAAGTCAGGGCTCAACCTTGCAAGCACGCCATCCTCGGTCTGCTGCCATGTGCCGAAGCCCGGTCCACCCAGATAGAGCATCCGGCTGCTCGGAGCAAAGACAAAGCCGAAAACAGGCTCTCCGCCGACCATGAGCCCGACCATCACCGAATACTGTCCATCGTTATCCAGATAATTGTCCGTGCCGTCAATAGGATCGATGAACCATGTACGACCACTCCTGTCCTTCAAAGCAGCAACGTCGGGCTCCGCCTCCTCCGAAATCAATAGATCGCCTGGAAATCTCTCTGCCATTTCGGCAAGGATCATTTCTGAAATAAAGCGGTCGGCTTCTGTAACGAGATCCTCCGGGCCGCTCTTTTCCTGCGCCGTGACGCCGGCGCGCATTTCAACTGCAACTTTCCCGGCTCGCTCAACCAGTCTGGAGAGAAAACTTATATCTTCGTCTTTGAGTGTCGCGGTTGCCATTGTTTTGCCTATCTCACTATACCTGCATCTTCTAGCCAGCATAGCGCAAAGCGCCGAACTCCTTGATCAGCTTATCGTCAAGGAGATCGGCGACATAAGCGACGTTCCAGACCATGTCGTCAAGCTCTTCTTGATCGAGCTGAGCCGTATGCCTCTGTGCGACTACCAGGACGGTATCTTCATGCGTGGCCAGGGCACAGCACGTCAGGCTGCTGTTGATATCCAGAAGATGGCGAAAAAACGTCTCCCTTCCCTGCGAGGGAATATTGACGATCGGGCTTGTAATCCTCAGGACAGGACCGGTCTCAGCTTCCTGAACAAATATATAGACTTTGGCGCTTCCCTCGCTCAACCACCAGCCGCAACCTTCTGCCCCTGCAATCTCCTGCTCCCTGGCATTGAGCCCCCGCCCAGAGAAATAATGCTCGACCATGCCGGCCACTTCTTCTATCGTCCCCTTGCTAGCCTTATGGGCGCCGAACAAGCTCATTGAACGTTCCTCTTTTAAGTGATCCCTTTTGCGGCAGGCACCTGCCCGCCGTCGAGCCCCGAGGAAGCCCAGTGCGACGGCTAGCCGCCAGACTAAAAGTATACCGCCAGGGAGGATGTCATTCAGTACATCCAGGCTGAAAAAGGGAACACTCTGGGAATCCCGGCTTCAGGCAGTCCGGGGTCCATGGTAATATATTGAAACTGCTATTCCCGAGTAGCGCAGCGGTAGCGCAGGTGACTGTTAATCACTTGGTCGTAGGTTCGAATCCTACCTCGGGAGCATCTTGTTAAAAACATGCAGAACCCCGTTTCGGCGGGGTCCTTGCTTTTGTGAACTAACTGCCGCCAAATTTCAAGGCGGCTGCTTGCTTTCCTCTTTGGAACAGTTTCTTGCACAGAGAAGGCAAGTAAGTACTCCGTGATTCTGCGTGAATAGCGCTCGAGGCTTTCTTTCGGACGCCGCCTGGGCTTAGAATACGTAATGAAGGAAGCAGCTGCCACAGCCGGAATAACCACAATGGAGAGAGAATGTCCGAAGAGCCGGAGGCAAAGACCAACGAAAATGCCGTCTTGCAAAAGCCGCCCAAACGGTACACCCTGAAGAAGATAGTCTATCTTCTTCTTTTCACTCTTGTCCTGCTATATGGTCTTTTGCCGGTGTTGTTTCAAACCGGTTTTTTCACTCGGGCAGTCTTGATACCTTACAAGCTCGATGAGGGCCCTCAGCCTGTTCTTTCCAACGGTATCAAAGCTGAGCAAATCTTCTTTAAGAATCGCTCTGGCGACAAATTGTGCGCCTGGTATTTCAAAAATCCCAGAGCCAGAAGAGTAATCGTCTTCGATCACGGAAATGCCGGAAACATTTCTCACCGTCTCTACTTTGCAGAGGTATTCACCAGATGCGGGGCTTCTGTTTTCTTGTTCGACTACAGAGGTTACGGTTCAAGTGATGGAACAGCTACAATTCCGGGCATTGTCGACGACGGGCTTTCGGCATACGACTACGTGCAGGGGCAGTTGGGCTATGCTCCTCAAGATATTATCGTCGCTGGAGAATCAATAGGCTCAGCCGTAGCCTTAACAGTGGCGAGCAATCGCCCGTGCGACAGGATTCTGCTCCAGGCGCCGCTTAGAAGCCTGGCCTCGGTGTCCAAGTTCCATTTCCCCTTCCTGCGCATTTATCCGGACTTTGTCTTTCCACAGCTGGACAACGTTAATACAATCAACAAGATCCATGTGCCTCTTCTCTTGATTCACGGAGTAAGAGACACATTGATCCCATTCGACAATTCAACGGATTTGCTCTCCGTTGCCAACCAGCCTGCCCGGCTCGTCCCTTTGCCGCATTGCGGGCACAATGACATCGGGCTGTCAGACACGGACGTCTACGCAGCCGCCCTAAGCGATTTCATCGCCGACAAGCAGTAAAAGTATTTGAGCTAACAAGCAAGGTAAGGCCGGCTTACGGCAAGTAGTCCTATCTGGACAGTCATTTAAAAGAGGAGGCACTGGAGGTGCTCCCAGAGTATGACGGCAGTCACATCGCTTGGATCGCGCAAATACTCCTCAAACTCGGCATGCTCCAACCGGTAAGTGTCGAGCTTGCCAGGGTTGTTCTTCAAAGATTCTTCAGCATTGAAGATCCTGTCGAACAGCTTGACCAGAACAGCACCAGGCGTGCGCTTGATCTTGGGGTAGGTCTTGAGCTTGCGCTCGTGCCTGTCGGCACCGGGCTCATCAGTCACGGCCAGGGCTATCTCAACCACCTCTGGCTCGAAACCAGCAGCCAGCATGTCTTCAGCAGTGAAGCTCGTGTCCTCGAGGACGTCATGCGCCCAGCAGGCCTTGCGGATTTTGGGCTCGCGAAAGCCGAACCGGAGCGCTACTGCTTCGACACCCTCTAAGTGGTAGCTGTAACGATGCTGTCCGTACTTCTGGTCACCGTGGGCTCTCGCGCACCACTGCCTCGTTTGCTGGAGATTCATCGCGATATACCAAGCAGCGCTATCTATAGTAATCCAGGAGCACCAATGCAGCCTAAAAATTGACTCCAATCGTATTTTTCCCACCCTGCTGGTAATTTCACCGGCTGACAGGCACCTCCGAAAGCTGTAGCCTGTGTTCACGCGATGGGAGGCACAGCCTTGTTTGAATACCTGACCAATCAGAGATCTTCCGACGACATGTCTTCAGGAAGCGCCAAGCTCCACACGGAAGCACTTGACCAGTTACTGTCCAAAACCACCACGCCTGAGCCACAGCGTGACTCTCACTCGACGATGGCAGTTCATGCACTCGGTGTAAGTGTCGGAGCCCTCGCCCTGGGAGCTGCCCTGAAATACGCCGGCACACGCACAGTCTGGCCGATGGCTTGTGTTGGACTACTGAATGAAGCGCTCTGCTTGCCCTCCTTTTTGAAGGACTCAAGAAGAGTCCTCAACTGGCTCGGTGACGAGTTCAATCGGCTCTAAAAGCCTTCGCCG
>JAHFBI010000114.1:0-7765 GCA_023250095.1 Candidatus Melainabacteria bacterium | reverse complement strand
GTACAATCTCGGCTGGCGGACGGCCCTGACCCGGTCCAGCCAGAAAAGCCTATTGTGAAGCACGCAGCCTGGTATGGGGATCGGGCCTGTGTATATAATCGCCACTCCAGATAGTCCCGCCCGAGCCAAAGCAGCTGATTTGTCGTGCTATTGACAGTAGAACTTCATGATGACTTGCAGCCCCTCACATCTGCACAGTGGCAGGATCTTTTCGGAGATCATCCGGACCCGCCTGCCCTGATTAAATTGAGCGGGCAGACAAAAATCGAAGGTTATGAGTGCAAGAATATCATCGTACGCCGCAATGATCGGCCGGTGCTGTCTTTGCCAGTTTTTGCCGGAGATTATCCGCTTTCTACGACCATGGATGGGTCCATCCAGAAGGCAATGGTCGCCCTTGAGCGTTTTTTTCCGCTCCTTCTGCGCCCGAAAATACTGGCTGTGGGTTTCCTTGAAGGGGAGTGGGGGCAGGCAGGTCTTTCCCCTGACGTGGATGACCAGACGATTGCTGCCGCGTGGAGGCTGGCTCTCCAGGCACTGGAGAATCTTGCACGCGAACTGAAAGTACAGGCAACAGTCTTCTGGAACTTCACTGAGAGGACAATCGCTCAGATACCCCAGAGCGCGCTGGCAAGCTACTGCCAGGTAAACAGCCCCCCTTTCTGTCAGCTTGTTCTTAACTTCCCTTCGATCGAGGACTACCTGCTGACGCTTCCCAAAGATATGCGGCGTTATCTTGAGCGCATCCTGCGCCGACGGCCGCCTGTGACCGTGGAGTTGACACAGGATGTCGAGAAAGTCATCGATCGTCTCTACGCTCTTTATGTTGCTCATGTCTTGCGCGCCAAAGTGTCCTTCGGCATACAGCCGAAAGAATATTTCGCAAGTATCTGCCGCCACGTCCCAGGGGCTATCTACATGCTCTACAGGCTGGATGATGAGCTCATAGGATTCGACCTGGCGATTGACACAGGCAGGCGCCTGGTGTCGAAATATTTTGCCATGGACCCGACACAAGGACGGCAGCACAGGCTTTATTTCCTGTCCTGGCTGGAACAAGTGCAATATTGTCTCGATCGTAATATACCGTTGCTTTATCTCGGGGGTGCCTCGGAAGGGCTGAAAGTAAAGATGGGCGCACAAGCAATGCCAAGCGTCGTAGCTTTCAGGCACAGGAATCCTCTGATACATCACCTGCTCTGGCGCCTTCGCGGTGACATTAGCTACGAGCCTGAAATACCGTTTGCAAGAGCCGGACTGAAGCCGACTTTGAAAGGCATTCCAGAGACCTCTTACCAGGCTTCCACAGGCGATCCTGGCGCCCGTGGTCCAGCGTGAAAACCAGGCAGCCGAGCCAGGAGGGTTTCTGTGAGGGAGCTTCTTTGCTCTTGAGCACAGGACAGCCCCAGCAGAAGGAGATAGCGCCCGAATTGAAAGAGGCGACCACTGACAATCCTTCTAAACAAGAATGTTTGCAGACATTACAGGTAATCCAGCGGTCTATAATGCACGCAGACTTCGAAAGAGGACTCAGGCATGCGCTATATAGTCATTTCAGTGGTCGTGATCGCAAGCGCCGCTTGCGCAGCGTATTTATTCTGGACGACAACGCCTTTCTTCGCTTTTGGGCAAGCTGGAGCGGCTATTGTCAGGCATGATCCCAAGCTGTTCGATGAATACGTCAATTGCACCGAACTTGTCGGCAGCGCTCTTGAACAAGTGCTCATAGAACCGATACAAAGAACACCCGGGCTGACAGTGTTGCAACAGAAAGTCGTCGCAGGCGCCCTCGACTTGATCGTCCCGCCGTCGACAAAAGCCTTAACCGCGCAGCTTGAGTGCTACATCGCCGGGGAGAATTGCACAAGCAGAAAGTCGACGCCAGATATCAGAAGTCCGCAACCTCAGCCGCGCCCAGGGGTGCCCCATGAAGCCTTCAACCTCCTTTCTCAGATTAAGGAGCAGGAGATCTCTTCCCTGAGTCACGCCGCCCATGAGAGGGTATTGAATTTGTCGGCAACGCACCCGGATTGGCTGATCGGTAAACTGATTGCTTTGCCGAAGAACGAGAGGCGCCAGAAACTCAAACAGATACTCTTTGATCACGGGCTGGTGCCGGAGAATTTTAAAGGTGTCACCGTTTCCAGCAGCCCTTCCCTGGAAGGCGAAGCATGCAAGCTGGCGATCAACTTTCTGCCCCCTGGGGCGACACAAACTCTTTCTGTCGGCGCGGAAATGGTGAAGATTCCAGGTGGCACATGGAAGATCCAACGCTTTCTCCAGCTTCACGACTTCCTTGTTTCGATCGAGCCTGGTTATGACAGTGAGATACAGGCTCTCGTGCAATGCCTCCTCCATGACGTAACAGCCGGTACTGTAGCTTCCGAAATGAAACGAGTCATCCAGAGCCGCCCGGCAGTTAAACTAATGCAAGGACTGAAATCAAGATTCTCCAGCATCGGTCTTACCACGCCTGAAAGTGGCACGGCGCTCCGACCACTTCGCAGTACAATGAGCCATAATCAGTCTGCACTGAGTCTTCGCAACAAACTTCAGAAATGGAAGAACCGACTGGATTCTCCGGCTCCGCCTGCCCGCTGACATTTCCTTCCCCTCAGAGCATGACCGCACCGGTGGTGGTTCCTTCTTCTCACCGGAGATAATCATCTTGCTCCTCATGTCACAACAGCACCATCTTTGTAGTGCCTCTGACCTGACCCCCGAAAGTTGATCCGTGCAGGCTGGACACATCGAAATGATGAGACTCCCCTCTTCTTGGGTCAGGAGCCTTTTTGAGAGTGATCTTCAGCTGGTCTTCAGGGACTTCACAATAAAGCCACCAGGAGGCAGGGTACCAAATGTTCACAGAGAGCTATTAGTCTTTTCTCATAAACAGGAGCGGCACTGGAGCACAGTCAAGCATGAGCGAACGAAATCGACTCACCTCACATTCAAGCCCAGAGCTCAAGGCGTCTTCACCGCCTTCCAAAGAAGATGTGCCTGAAAGGCAAGCAAGCGAAAACAAGCACTCGGCACCTCTGTTTAACCCCATCCAGCTATTGAAAGACAGCGCAAGCCTCCTTGGGCAGCCTGAAAAGCTTCTAGCTGGGCTGGCGCCCGCGCAAAGCCTCATTTCAGGAAAAGTCGAAACTCAGCAAAAACATGCGCCCGCCAGTACCTCAAAAACAGGGAACCCCGTCCCGGAGAACGGACACAGAGCCAGCCAGAAAGAGGCTGACAGCGCCCCCGAAGGAAAGCTTCCGCACGACAACCTGCAATTGCCTGCCAAATCTCACGGGCTTCTTGCCGATGCCAGCACCCGGGCGATGGCTGACAGATTCTTGCACAAACTCTCAGATTCGCCTAACCCTGTAAGCGATATATCATCAAGCTTGAAAAATCTGGATAATTTGCAAGGCGCCAGTATCGTGCGCAGACCCGACGGCAAGCATCAGGTGGAAGTACAACTTGCGCAGGCAAGTTATCTGCCTGCCGTCAATATTCAGATGCGCGGGTTCCACCCCGGACCCACCCTGGTCAGCGATCATGTCGGATTTGTCGTCAGCCAGCAGAACCAAGGCACGCTCGTCGAGGACATGCATGGCTTCAGCGGCTCCGTGACCAGGCGGCGTACGCTTTCAACGGAAACTACATCCATGTTCTTAACCAGCGACACACAAGGACAACCATGTATCGTCGCTGAATCAAACGTTCATTTGAGACGGCGCGTCATGCATAATGCAGCGACATTGCATGAGAACAATTTCCAGTCTGACAGCCCCATGCGTAACTTCCTGCAACAGAGAGATGCTTTGAAAAACGTCGGCTCTGCCCTGACGATGTTCCAGAACACCGATGACATCGGCACCCTCAGCATAAAGAAGACATCACCGGACAACTTCCAGGTTGCAGCCGAAGGCGACAGGGCCAAGCATGTGGAAATCAACGAGCAACTGAAAGGGCTTGGATTGACTGTAAAATCCCTCGACCTGGATAAATCGCTTTCGGCTGGCTTCTCTTATGACGACAAAGGCGTCAATCTCCAGGGCATCAAAGGAATGAAGCTCACCGTAAGCACTGCTCTCGGAGATGTTACGGTTGCCCCGGTCAAAGTAGCCTTGCAAGGAGACCGCAGCGGCAAGGCAACGGTGAATTTCGCATTCCAGAACCCTGAGGACAAGAGCAATATCGTCTCCTTCGCCGTGCCAATGACGAAGTTGCTCGAGCAAGCCCAGATGCGCCTGCGCCAATAACAGCACAGCTCTTGCGCCAGTCATTTTGTTTGCGCTGAGAAAGCAGACTTTGGCGCATTTTGCAACGCCTCATGCACGCAAGCGAGCAGCTCCCAGAGAAGCCCCTTGTTGCGCACTTCGGCGAAAGGCTTGTAATTGACCATGTGATACCGCGCACCTTTGGACACCAGATTCCTGTCAAGGTCGTCAAAGAGATCTTCGGCAGAGATAGACTGACCCACTTGCAAAAAAGAAACGATTACTTCGCCTTGCCTTTTCATCTTTGCCGACTCTTCGATCAAGACATCCTGCAGCGGGTCTCCCCGGTTCTCCAGGCCATCTGTGATAACCATGACCAGCAAAGGCTTCGAGTCGGGCTTTCTGCGCCGAAAATAATCGTCCATCACAGTTTTGACTGGCAAAGAAATATTCTTGCCAATTCCTTCCGGCTTGATGCGGCTGAAAATCTCTTTGAGATCAAAGAGTGTCGATCCGTTGCGGCTCTGGTAAGTGCTATTGAACAGGACCAGGTTGAAACCACCGTCAAGCACGCGGTCTGTGGCAAGAAAGAGGCTGTCTATCTGTTGCTTGCACCACATCCACTTGCTCAGGTCGCCCGGGCATCCGCTATTTCGATCGTCCATCGACAGGCATCTGTCAAGCAAGAGCACCACATCGCACTGGGAGATTGTCTTCATCTCCTTATCAAACGGAGAGTCGCCAAATGAAAAGGGAATTTTCCTGCTCTCGAACTCGGACCTCAGCCCCTTAACATCGGTGGCGATACGGGCCTGGTAACGCCTGCCCTTTCTCTCGATAGTTAGCTCAATAACATTGTCCTCGACCCTGGCGTCGATAACTCTGTCATCTTCTCTCAGTCCAGAATAGCTGGCTGCGCTCCCGAGGGATATTTTGGCTATTCGGGACGGCAGGCTCTTGCCTTGTATTTTCACACCGGCGGCAGAGCATATGTAAGAAAGCTCGTCAATTTCTCCATAGAGCTTAACCGCTGAGGCAGCGGCCGAAGAACCCCGCACAGCTCGTTGAGCCACGTGAGCAGAAGGGGACGAGGCAAACACCGGTGCTTGAGCCAGGCAAGAAGCCAGGCTCGAGCAAAGTACGGTGCCAGCAGCTGCACCAGCGCTCACAGCCGCAAGGAAAGAAGACCGCCCGCTAGCGCTGTGACACCTGCGCATGCCTACGGCGACTCCTGGCTGGGTGGTAGGCTGTAGGACTTGCCCCTGGGCAGCTTCAGAGTTTGAGCTCTCAAAGGCTGAACTACCGGGCCTGCCGGGTTAGACTTGCCCTTTTGCCCTGTCGGGGGGCTGGACTGGGCTGTCGATGTGTCAGGGCGGTCGCCGAAATTGACATAATTGCGCGTGTATACGTTAGTGCCGAGCGGCACGATCTGAATTGTTCCGCTGGCCCTCTTCAGTTGCGAATTGATCTGTCCTGACTGGGCCACCAGTCCACCAACTCTTTCCTTGACGCCGACGATCAAACTATCGACATCGCGGCTGTAGCCATCCTCGAGCTCTTTGATGCGTTTTTTGGCTCTCTCTGTGGCTTGCGAAACTTCCAGATCCATGGGTGTGAGATTGTTCTGATCTGCCCGGGGGATTTTCGAGGACGAAAGATGAAAGGCCGGGTTCGTATTTCTGTTGCTCGACTGGCTGCCGTATGTCGACTTGATATTGACAATATCGCGTATTAGCTGGTACTTGAGCTGGTAAATCTGTTGATCGAGAAAGTCTTGCTTGTTCTCGATGCCGCTCTTGAGCTGGAAGAAGGCTTGCCTGGCTATTTTGCGCGCTTCTGCCTGATAAGTGCACAATTCGCCGAAGACGTCTTTGATCGTAAGGAATTTGGAGGTCAGCTCAGGGGTGATTTCCACAGAGAAGGGATCAAAGGGCTTTTCCGGTTTGAAATAATCCAGAAGAGACCCCAGAGCTGTCTTAGTGTCGTCGGTCTTCTCTTCGGGCATCTTGGGAATTGCTCTCACATCAATCTTCTCCGGCGCCAGGAGCCGGTTTTCAAAGCGAAGCTCTCTGGTCTGGAGATTCTCCACTTTGTTTTCAGCCTCTTTGCTCACTCTCTCCAGCTCGACTGCGTAGTTTGTCGTTGTTCGAGGGGTCATGGATTGCAGATCGTCCTGCAACTGCTCCCAGACCCTGTCCACCCTCGTTTTCACTGTCTGGCGCTCGCTTTGAATGCGCTTGACGGCATCATTGAAGCTCTTATCCAGCGGGGCCTCCGAGAGCAAGGAATCCCGGACGGCAGCGCTGGCAGCCGGATCGGGAGCAGCTGGCGCTTGTGCCGGCGGCTCCGGTGCCGCAGATCTCGGCATGGTCGAGAGACTTTCCAGCGCTTTGAGAGAATACTTTCCAGCCTGACTGGCTGGCGCCACCCTGACGCTGGCGGAGAACATGTGTCCGGCCTGATCATTTTGTTTAGTATTGAGATAGCAATTGCCCAGATAGTAATAAACACTGGCGTCTTCCGGAGCCAGGCGGGCGCGCTCGGCAAAAAATCTGATAGCGCTGTTAAAGTCGCCGCGCTGATAAGCGGCTATGCCTTGCTGAGTCAGGTGAACAGGACTGATTTTGGTTATATCAGCACACAAAGCTTGTGCCGTGCAACAACTCAATAGGAGGAAGAGAGCTATGGTCAGCCTTATCATCGAGCCGGCACCCCGAATCTGGGAAGCTTTCAAAGGCGAAAGTCATACATAAGTTGGCTACTTTCTAGGCATACCACGTTTTATTAAAGGCTTAACCCGACAAGAGCCAGACCGCCCCCTCTGTAAAGTTAAGGCAGGCAACATCCTGAGGGCGAAATACCCGCCCCTGCCATGCGCCCAGCCGGCATGGCGGTGGGACAATCCCCAGTGACTCAGGCTTTCCTCCGGGCTATTATGGCCGCCTGTGAGAGACCCAGAAGAGGACCGAAAGCAGTGACAACGACAGCAGCCAAGCTGGACAGCAAACGCAAGTCCGGGCAAAGCATGGATATAGGCTCCGAAATGAAAGTGGGCATCTCATCATTTGGCTCATGGATGCTGGGTGTCGGATCGATAATCGGGTCTATGGCCTGGCTCTTCCACGGCCCGATGCTGGCGCGAGGCGGATCGCTGGCTTGTCTTTGCGCCTGGGCATTGGCGGCGACGATGATGGTGCCGCTCGTCCTCATCTTAATGGAACTTTCTTCCATGTTTCCCACCGCCGGCGGGCCCTATGTCTTCAAGTATTATGCCTTCAAGCGCCTCGTACCCGGCATGGGCGAGATGGTCGGCTTTTTGACCGGCTGGCTTTTCTGGATCTGCCTGATTGCCGGGCTGGCGTGCATGTCCAATGGACTGGCCAATTTGCTGAGCACGTGCCTCTATGGCAGCCCGGGATCAGCACCTCTCTGGTTCGGCCCCTCGGTCATACTGTCTCTCTTTGGCGCCGCCACAGCCTTGAACCTGATGCAGGTATCCACTGCCGCCCGCCTGAACAACCTCTTTACGCTCTTAAAGCTTTCCATGGCGCTTG
>JAHFBI010000113.1 GCA_023250095.1 Candidatus Melainabacteria bacterium | reverse complement strand
TTCTATTATGGGCTGGCAATGTTTCTGTGCATCCCGGGCGTGACTTTCGTTGCAGCGGGCAATTGCCTGTCCTGGGGGCTCGGGCTTTTGCTGAGCGGCTGCATAACAGCGTTTGCGGCAAACGCCATGCCAGCGCGCACGGACAAAGGCGTCACCTCCTGTCGTGAAGCCTTCGGCTTCCAGCGTTTTGTCCGGAAGGCAGAAAAAGAGCGCATTAGAGTCCTGGCAAAAGACGACCCGACCATATTCGGCAGGCTGCTGCCTTTCGCTATGGTGCTCGGAGCTGCCGACCAGTGGGCTCTGGCTTTCAAAGATTTGCTCAGCCAGCCGCCTGACTGGTACGAGCCATATGGCATGTACCAGAGCGACTTCCGTTTTTCATCTGTCAACTTCATCAACGACCTCTCCAGCGGCATGAATACTTGCCGCAGCACATTTTCGGCACCGCCTCCCACTTCTTCAAGCTCCGGCGCAGGCGGCGGCTTCAGCGGTTTCAGCGACAGCGGCGGCTTCAGCGGCGGCGGCTTCGGAGGCGGAGGCGGCGGCTCGTGGTAATTAATGTGCGCCGGCTAAAACCGGCGGCAGATGCTTATCAAAAAGCATTGATGGGAGTGAGGCAACAGCGGCAGGCTGCAACAGCTTGCCCCACTCGAGCTGTCTGCCAAGGAGCTCTTTTACAGAGGGCAGTTTGATGGACTGCCAGCGATCCTCGAGAGCCCAGACAAAACGCGACACAGGCGGCGGATCGACGTATCTGGCCACGATACTGCTCACTTGCTCCGGGGTCATCTTTGTCATGTTGCCGAAGATATTATCGCGGCCTTCCCAGCCGGGCTCCAGCTTATTCAGCTCTTTCAAGGCACGCGCAAGATGCATGGAGGCGGGACTGTCAGGCCTGCCGGCCACGGTTACTCGCCCGACACTAGTATTTTCGAAGACCACCACCGGAGCATAGTGCTGCGCCTTGGGAATACCGACGGCACTGTCGTAGCTCACTTGCAACAGTTTGTCCGGCACCACCACTGTGA
This sequence comes from Candidatus Melainabacteria bacterium, assembly GCA_023250095.1. Taxonomy (GTDB): domain Bacteria; phylum Cyanobacteriota; class Vampirovibrionia; order Obscuribacterales; family Obscuribacteraceae; genus JAHFBI01. Next base: position 13,230 of record JAHFBI010000113.1, on the reverse strand, counting down.
CGGGAGCTTCCAGGGCGAAACGTTCGTCGCCTCTGAGCATGCTGCGCTGCCGGATTCCAGACAGACGGGTCAGATCCTCCGGAGCAATTGTACTGTCGAGAACGGACTGAATTCGCCTTATGTGACCATCGAGATCCTTGACGTAATTTTTCTTTGCGTCCAGCACTATTTGATCCAACGCATCGATCAGCAAAGAAATCGACTGATTGTCCGGTCTTTCGGCGGCAAGACCTCGGTCGCGCTGTCCTACGAAGTCCACGACTTCGGCGTTGACTGCACGCCCTGATTTGCGATTGGCCAGTACAGCCATGGCTGTCGCCGAGTCCGAATCAAAGCGCACTGTGGCAATCCTGGACCCTTCAGGCGGCAACTGGTTGAGTGGCAATTGCAACGCTTGCTCGGAGGCGCTCAGATCCTTATATGTATAGTTCGGTCCATGATGATCGAGATTCGGCTGTCCGTTGAGAAATCTCCGCTCGGTAATTTCCACGCCGAAATCAAAACGAGGGACATAACTGATGCGGCTGGAGAACGCTTTGAAGTGATAACCTGGCTCGGCGACCTTTGCTCCTTCACCTGGCGGCGCAGAAATGCCTGCAGCCTCTGCCGGAGAGCCAGCCCTCAAGAGCCCCGGCTTGCCAGCGCCTTTTACCGCCCCGCCTGGCAGATGGGCTCCAGCGACGGCGCCACCAAAAGCAGCAGGAGCAGTCAGAACCGTGTCGAAGACAAATTTGCCCAGCCCGGAAGACAGCTCCCGGGAAGCCCTATCCAAACCTTCCTGACTTTCGGCTGTCCAGGCGGCTTTGCCGGCATTATAGAAAGGAATGACTCCATCGAGGCAGAAAGACAGGCCAGCGGCAGCAGCCACGCCGCGACCCAGAAGCCCGTAAATCCCGCTGCGCCTGGACAAAAAACCCACAGCCAGACCGAAGGCAGCAGTCATACCGATTTTAGCCGCGCAATCCCCCGGGTGCTGCCAGGCATCTTCAGCAGCCGATCTGAATCCCTCGAGGCTTCCGGACAGCCCTTTGCTCAGAACATACGCTTCGGCAGCCAGCCTGCTTTCTCCTTGAGGAAGCGACTCCTTTTGGCTATCGAAAGATGCTCTTTCCAGCTGACGCCCCATAAATACCTGTCGGTCAGACACCCTTAAGCTCTTCTAACCTTAAGGCAAGTCCCGCCCAGTGTCAGTAGGGAAAATACGTAGACCAGGGCGGCTGCCAGCCAATCTGCAACAGGTTATACAATTGATCTCCTCGATAGCGGCTACAACGGATAGATCCCATGAACCTCTGGCTTTCACTCAACAAGGCCCTGACACTGTTTGCCGACAGGCAGGCAATTGTCGATTCCGGCAAGCGCTTTACTTACAAAGAGTTCGGCGCCCGCGTGTTCTCTCTTTGTGGCAGTCTCCTTGACCTGGGGCTCGACAGAGGTTCAGTCGTGGCTGTGGCCGCGCCCAACGGACATGAGTATATGGAGCTGTATTTCGCTTGCGCCATCACCGGCATCGTCTTGAACCCGCTTAATTTCCGTCTTGCCATAGCAGAGATAACGGCCATTCTCAACGACGCTGAGACAAAGGTGTTGGTCGTCCATACGGACTTTGCCGCAGAAGTCGAGAATATCCTTGCAGGTTGCCCGGACATTGGAGAGGTCATCTGGCTGGGGCAAGGTGCACGCCCGCTTATCAAGGTCGGCAGCCTCGAATTCGAGGAGCTAGCGACAGCAGGACAGGGAAGCATGCCTGTCCTGCCACAGCTTGACTCTTCCGACCTGGCACATCTTTACTATACTTCCGGTACCACAGGGCGCCCTAAGGGAGTCATGCTCACCCAGGGCAATGTCGCGACGAATGCTCTGGCTGCGGCAATGGAACTCCGCTTCAGCGATGCCGATACCTGGTTGCACGTAGCACCCATGTTCCACCTGGCTGACGCTTGGGCCGCTTTTGCCATCACCTGGGTGGGTGGCAGGCACGTCTTCTTGCCATATTTCAAGACCGGAGAGGTCCTGGCGGCCATCGAGAAGGAGAAGGTAACAGCGACAATCTTCGTCCCCACCATGCTGCATGCTTTGCTGGATGACCCAGAAAGCCAGGCTTGTGACACGTCGTCACTGCGTTTGTTGATTACCGCCGGCTCCCCTATCGCTCCGGAAAGCGTCCGCCGAGTAATAACAACATTCGGCTGCGAATACGTGCAATTGTACGGCATGACCGAAACCAGCCCTTTCCTGACCCTGAGCCTGCCCAACTCTAACCAGCTCAAACTACCACCGGAAAAGCAGCTTGAGATTCGCAGCCGTACTGGGCGTCCATACATTGGAGCCGAGGTAAAGGTCGTGAGAGGAGACGGTCGCGAGGTCGAGCACAACGACAAAGAGATTGGCGAGATCATCGCGCGCGGTCCGACCATTTTTGCCGGTTACTGGAAACAGCCCGAGATCACCGCTCAAACCGTCAGAGACGGCTGGATCTACACTGGAGATCTGGCGGTTGTTGACGAGGAAGGCTCAATCAATATCGTCGACCGCAAGAAGGACATGATCATCACAGGCGGAGAGAACGTGTATTCGACCGAGGTCGAATACACTCTCCATGAGCACCCCGGTGTCGCGGAAGTGGCCGTCATTGGTGTGCCTGATGAGTTCTGGGGTGAAGCGGTCAAAGCACTCGTCGTCCCGAGAACCGGGCACACTCTTATCGAGAAGGAGTTGATCGACTTCGTGAGAGAAAGACTGGCCCATTACAAAGTTCCAAAGAGCATCGACTTCCTGCGCGAACTTCCCAAAACAGGCAGCGGCAAGATTTATAAAAAAGGTTTGCGCGAGCACTTCTGGAGCCAGCAAGAAAAGCAGGTCCACTGAGGCGACAAGGGCAACTGACATCTTGCTGCTGTGTCCCGGATCTAGCGGCTGCCCCGTCTTGCCGGTTGCCTGAATCAACTGTTACAAACATTTCTTTCATGTGCACCGGCGCCGCAAGCAGATGTCGACCGTCTTTTTTATCTATCCGTATGCAAGATCACATACTGAGGCTAAGCTCCATATGTGGTGCGCACCGGATTCGGATATGCACCATATATAGCACCGCTGCCGCTGGACAACGCGGCTCAAGACCACGATAATATGCCAGATACCGGACTTGGGAGTTGCAGATGAGTTTCACACAAACGCCGCCAACCAGCAATTCGTTTCTTGAAAGCACGGAAACAATATTCTCCACACCGGTCGGTATGCGTCCAGTGCAGCCAGCTCCGCCACCAGCCTATACTCAATCAGTGCCTCCCATGCCAGTGCATGAGCCGTCTTCTGAAGCACCGCTTAATTTTGACGTGCCGGACCACGCTTATCGGGAGCCAGCTTCCCCCGGTACATCCGACTGGGCAGCGGCAGCAGATTCAGCAGCCACTGCCCACTGTGTTGCCGGTCTGGATACGCAGCAAGGGGGCGACTCTTCTGTGGATCTTTCGGTCCTTCAGCAACTGCAGCATGTAACCAAGTCTGAGCCGGCAAACGAAGTTGCCGCAGTGTCGAAAGTAGATCTAGCCGGAATTCTCGAGGGCTTCGCCCGCGTTCTGCGCGGTGACGTTCTCTCGTCTGAGATGACCACAAGCGATCACTCGGGCGAAATTGCCCAGATGAAAGAGCTGCTTCTGGAGGCACAAGAAACGATAATCACTCTTCTCAACGATCGTGTCTTCGATCGAGCAAAAATTGCCCGCCTTGAAGCTGAAGTTAGGCTCATGCCTGATTTGCAAGCACAGGCACACAGAGCCATGGGTCTTGCCATGAGATCCGAAGATTTCCACAAGGAACTCTCCGATGTGCGCTCCGAAATGGAAAGATTGCGCGCCTCTTATGTCCGCAACGAGACAGCGACCCGTACCAGCAGAAGCCTCTGGCAGAGAATCTTCGGACAGGACTCCTAGCACTGTTTATCATCTATCGACGTTTAACAATCGACGATAAACGATGAATGATAAAACCTTGACCATACGCAATAGACAATTCAAGCCAGAGCCCACCAGAAGAAGAGAGCGGCCGAGGCTAGCATCAAGACGAATGTTGCTTTGTCAAGCGTTGCCGGTAGCGAATTCAACATCGTGTGCCTCCTTGGCAAGAATCAAATTTTGGTGATTGTCTCCGGGTTATGTTTTGAAGACCGGGCGCTGGCAAATTTTAGGGCGGGGAAAAGCTTATTCTCGGCTAATTGCCGCGCTCATCCTTGCCAGGAGTTCCCGCGGCACGTCAATGTGTTAAGGTAGGTTCGCGGCCCATTTTATGGAAACCTGATGTCCGGAGCCTGCCACCTTGAGGAATTGTCGTGGTGTGGTTTTCCAGCTTACATGCTGGACAACGGCCTGGTCCGAGCTATTGTCGTGCCTCGTCTTGGTGGAAAGATCGCCAGTCTGATCAATCTGCGCAACGGGCGTGAATGGCTCTGGAAGAACCCGCACATCGAACCACGCCAGCCTGATTTCGGTGATTCGTACGCGGCCGACTTCGACATAGGCGGATGGGACGAATGCTTCCCGTCGGTAGCAGCCACTTATTACCCGTCCGGACCATGGGAAGGCATCCCGATCCCGGACCATGGCGAGATCTGGTCCCTGCCCTGGAAAGCCAAAGCTTCAGCTACCCCTGATTCAATTGAAATCCGCACTGTCAGCTATGGCGTGCGCGTTCCTTATCGTTTCGAGCGCATAATCCGTCTTCCCAGAGGTGATTCCAGGCTGCACCTGGGCTACTCCATCAACAACCTGAGTATCTTTCCGATGCCTTTCATCTGGAGCCCCCACCCGCTCTTTCAAGTCACTCCAGGGATGCGGCTCATCGTGCCGGTCAAAGAGATGATTGTTTATACCTCAGTCGACGACCGCTTCGGACAACTGGGTACCCGGCATGCCTGGCCATCCGTAGTCAGCGTCGACGGCGAAGGGTTCGACCTGAGTTTTTTCCCTCAAAAGGATTCAGGCATTGCCCTGAAGCTCTACGGGAGATCTCCGTCCGAAGGCTTTATCGCTCTAGTAGATCCTCTTCTCAAGACCGAGTTGCGCATCGAGTTCAACCCGATCGAAGTATCGCATCTGGGAATGTGGCTCAATTTCGACGGCTGGTCCGGTGTAGGAAACGCACCCCATTATTACAATGTTGCGATCCAACCCTGCATAGGCGCTCAGGATGACCTGCTTCTGGCCTATGACCATTACAAAGAATACGGACTCATCTCCCCGCACGGCATCAGATCCTGGCGCCTGGATATCTCTTTGCGCTGAGCTTGCCAGAAACTGCCGGGGATTATTCAAAGCGCGCTGGAGTCGGAAATCTCTCCTTCACCCCTCAGCTTGAAATCTGAGGGCTTCAGTCCTTCAACGAATTTCTTGAAGTCCTCCCTGTCCTTTTCCTCGTCAACCAGCTCGACAGGCACGGCACGTTGCTCGACCACATCGTCGGCAACAAAAATAGGCGCTCTGGCTCGAAGCGCCAGAGCCACGGCATCAGAAGGACGTGCATCTATTATCTTGCTCGCCTGCCGGTCCTCGCCTGCTCCCGGCTGCCAAACAATAATCCGGGCATAAAAAGTGCTGGAGGCAAACTCAGTTATCTCGACCTGCCTGACCACGTAGCCCAGCTCAACGATGGCGTTCAGCAGCAGATCGTGGGTGAGCGGGCGCTCCGGCTTTAGGTCGGCAAGGGCTATATTGATGGCACTGGCCTCAGCCGGACCAATCCAGATAGGCAACCATTTCTGCCGCCCGGAATCATTGAGAATGAGGACGGGGCGCTCATTGGCGATATCGGAGGCCACTCCGGTCACAAACATTTCCATCGGCTGCCAATCCTCCCTGATTCCCTCTGGCTCCCGGACGGGTCAGGATAGCTTGGCGTCCGGCACTACTTATTGTTATAGCCTTGATTCCCCTCTTTGTGCATTTGGGTCAAACTTCCGGCAGGACAGAGAGAGAAACTACCCACACCATGTATCCATCAGCTTTCTCGGACACACTCATGGCAGATGGACAACGAGCAGGCTCCAATTATTTATCATTTCTTCGCCATCTCAAGAGCATGCCGACAAGGTCTACAGATTGAACCAGTGCGATCTAGCTTTTCTTTCATTCGTCTGTCTGGGGATAGCCGCCGGATTGTATGGCGTAGCGCTCTTGAACAAGGCTGGCTTGCGCAATTGCTCGACCGACATCTCCTTTTCTAACTCGGGCGGCGGAGCCTGCTGACAGACAACATTCTTTCTTGCTTGCTGTCGTTGCAGAGTGTCACTTGGTCTCAGTTTGGCAAACCACATTCTTCTTCACCTCAATCAATGTCCGCGTCTTCCATCTTCGACAAACTCGCCCTTAAGATTAGACAGAAGAGCCATGCCGTTCTTTCAATTTAGAGACGGCGAGCGACCTGTCGAGGTTCTCATCGATCAGGCAATTTGCACACAAGTGTTACAAGGCGCAATGTTACTGAGCCGGCGGGGGCTCCATTGCCACTTGCAGGAAGCGACTCTGGCTGTCCGGCGCATGATGAGACAGAAGTCCTGCCGCTTATCAGAACCTGGCAGTCCTGTGTTGCCATCCAGGAGGTTTTACATCAGCCATGTCATTCTAAAAATACAAAGGTCATTTATCCTCTGCAGCCTGGGCAGCTTTCTGCTTCAAGCGCTTGGCGAGCTGCGCGACAGAGAAAGGATAAGGGCACCAACCAGCCCCGTTTACAGGGCAGGTGGATAGCACAGCAGATTTTTTCTTGGAAGAAGTGCTTTTGCTGGCAGCACTAGCGGCGACCTTAGTAGTCTTTCTCTTCATAAAGCCTCCCTGTCATATAACTGTTCTACCACCCGACAGCAAGTTTGACGAGTATCCACACAGAAGGCGACTCTCTCCTCTTTCAGCTGCCCGCTCCCTTCAAGTTCCTCCCTTGAGCCGCTGATTTATGCGATGCAATACACCCTTCAATAGATCCAGTTCCCGGCAGCTGGGATTAAAGCGCTGATAAGCAGAACGCATTTCTCTGAGAACAGACTCTTTGTTGAAAGTCCGCGAGAACTGAATTTCCTCCAGGAGATCGCCGATTTGCCGGAACAGCTCATCATCCTGGGTACCGCAAGGAAAACGCTTCCCGGGAGAACCCGCCTTACCAGTGTCTCTCTCAAGGCTCATCTCGTACGCAATGATTCCAACTGCTTGAGCCATATTGAGCGCCGGGAACTGGGGATTGACCGGGATGGTCACAGTATGGTGACAACGCTGCAAATCCTGCCGGCTCAGTCCGTTGCGCTCATCGCCAAAGAGAAAAGCAACTTTGTTAGCCTCAGCTACCTCAAGCAGCCGTGGCAGAACCGCCTGAAGCCTCTCAGGCATTTCGCCCCGCTGCTGACCGGAAGAAGTACCGACTGCCAGACTTACGTCAGCTAGCGCCTCAGACACAGTGCTGAAAACAGGAGCATTTTTCAGAACATCGAATGCCCCCACGGCCATGCGTCGTGCCTCAGAATCCTTATAATTCCTCGGCGGCTCGACCAGAGCCAGCCCGCCAAAAGAGAAGTTCTTCAGGACTCGCGCGGCCGCGCCGATGTTACCCAAGAATTGCGGGCGAACAAGCACAAAAATTACATTGTCATGCACCATATGTACTATCACCGCATGCTGTCAGGCTCCGGACTGCTGAGCCCCAGAGCAAATACCAATATTAGCCGCCTGGCTCTGCCCTGACAATACGCCCAACTTGCCCTCTGAAGCGCTTGAAGATCCGCTCAGCGTCTGTTTCGGAAAAGGTCACACATATACACAATGAGCGGTCTCTTGAAACCAAACCTCACCAGATTCGTCCCATATTCCAACATTGCACAATTGAGCGTCTGCAAGAGACATCTGCCAGACCAGGACGCATCCCTGGTCAACAAGGAGGATGACATGATTACAGCAGACCGAAGACAGCAGATCAGCCATCGAATGGAAACGGATGATGGGCCGATGACAGGACTGCTGGTAACCTTCTCGTTACTAGTCCTATTTGTGCTGGGCGTCATATTTTACTGCTTCGCCGGCGGCAAGATCATGGATCTCCGCCCGCCGACAATCATCGAATACGACACAGCTGTCAGGAAGCTGCCGCCGTTCTCACAGAAGAAGCTGCCACCCACCAGAGGCGCGCACAGTCAAGCAACAAACCCGGCAGCTCGTGAGATATTCCCCTAGGCAAGCGGCAGCTATTGCTGTGAGCCTCCTCAGCGGCGGTGTCCTCACAGTCACCTGAGCTGCCCTGAGATTCTCCGGCCAAATGCTTGCACCACCACCGCACTGGTGCCTGGGCGAACTCAAGGGCACCTGCTGAGCCCAAATGTTGCTCTGATTTCGGGCACATCCTCGTGCCGGCTGCTAAAATGCCTGATTGCGGTCTTTGATTCCCGACCGAGGGTATGGACGTCCTGTGAGCTTCTCATCATGTCGCTGAGCCGCCGCCAATTTTTGACCATATCACTTTGCGCCATTGCAGGCGGAGGAGTCCTGAACAGTTGTGCCAGGAAAGCTCAGCCTCCGTCTTCTTCGACGAAACAGTTAAATATATACAGCTGGGCGGACTATATCCACCCGCAGACAATTCCCGAGTTCGAGAAGCGCTTCGGCATAAGCGTTGTGTACGATACATTCGCCTCCAACGAGACTCTTATTGCCAAGTTCGAAGCCGGCGCCGCCGATTACGACGTTATCGTGCCATCCAACTATGCAGTGACCAAACTCATCGAACTGAAACACTTGCAACAGATTGAAAAAGACAGGCTGCCGAATTTTAAGTTTGTTATGGAGCGTTTTCAGAGCCCGACATTCGATCCTCACTGCCAGTATTCGGTGCCTTATTTCTTCGGCACTACTGGCATAGCGTTCAACAAGACAGCTTTCAGCAGCCCGGCGGATTTCCCAAGAGACTGGGACGCCTTCTGGGACAAACGGCTGGCAGGGCGCATGACTCTGCTGGAGGACCCCAGGGAGACCATCGGACTGGCTCTGAAGCGGCGCGGTTATTCTTACAACTGCGTGGAAGAGCAGCCAATACGGCTGGCCTGCCAGGATCTGTCCAGACAGAAACCACTGACCATGTGCTATTCATCCGACCAGGTGATCGTCTATCTCTCTTCTGGCGACAGTCTCCAGTCACTGGCATACAGTGGCGACGCTCTGCAGGCCCGGCGCGCCAATCCGGACATCGGATACGTTATTCCTGAGAGTGGATCATCCATGTGGATTGACAGCATGTGCATACCGGCAACCGCACCGCATGTCGGCAACGCCCATGCCTGGCTCAACTTCATGCTGGAGCCAGAGATTGCCGCAGCCAACGCCAATTTCACTTACTACGCCACACCGAATCAGGCTGCCATGAAGCTGATCAAACCGGAATTGCTTCACGAGAAAGGACTCTATCCGCCCGAATCCGTCCTTGACGGATGTGACGAACTGGCCGATATCGGCACGGCTATTTTCCTTTATGACCGGATGTGGACTGAATTGAAGTGCATATGATTGCTTGCCTGTCGGCTACATCAAGATCCAGTAAGAATGTGTTGAGAGTGTTACACAGCCGTTACTGCAGCTTGTGAATGGAGATCGCTCTGGGTATAACAGAAATACGGTGACGAGATTGCAGCAAAGGACCGAGATATTGCCGCAATTGACGGATGACGTCTGTTTTTTCCAAACCCTGCGCACGAGATAAAGAATATGACCAAGAAAATTACTTTCGAAGCCGAGCCACTGGTTGCGGCGTATCTCAGCGCATTCAGCTCAGAAGAAAGAAACGAAAAGATCAACGAATTTATTCGCGCCGGCGTTTCCGAACTCCAGAGTGCTGCCCGCATTGAAGAGATGGAGCGCAGGATGATCGCCATGAAAGCGCGCATGGAAGAAGTTTACGGAATATCAATCGAATAAGCGGCTCCTGCCACCAGAGCCGGTAGCCCTCTGGTTCAGACGCTGGTTCCAACCTGCCCTGGAAATTCAAAGAGAATCGAGCCTGCAAGATTCCGGATGGAATATCTCAAAGGCGCAATTCGGTCAGAAAATAGCTTCTAGCTCAGCACCAGACCAGAGTGCTGGGACCAGCATCAACTTTGGGGCGGGGCTGAACAACATTGCACCTGGCTTCAAGTTCTACGACCAGCACGTTGTCCGGACCGAGCGTGGACAGGGCAATTCTGAGAGCGCGCTGGTTCAGAGATCGCGAAATGCTGGCTTCGCCCCGTCCGGCATAAAAGTCAGCAAAAACACGCAGGGACTCCAGAAGCCGCCCGTCGTAGGCCCCGAACTTCTCGGCTTCCTTGATGGCCAGCGAGAATATGCGCTCGGCTTCGGCATACTTGCCCACCTGATAGGCCGCCTTTCCCTGCTCCATATATTTGTGCCAGACAGAATAATCAACTTCGCTACAACTCATAACAGCCTCCGATGTATTACCAGCGACAACAGGTTCCACCGAATCAAGTGTCTCTAGAGCCATGATGCTCCAGAGGAGTGCCGGCGTGTAGCACGCGGCTGAGTGAATATGACAAGCACGAGCAAACCGGCGCTCACTCCTTAGAGTTACTTTCAAAGCTGCCAAGGCAAAGCGGCAAGAGAAACTTTCACATATCGACGATATTTCCAACTTCTATGTACGCAGCAACTTTCGTAGCTTCATAATCTTTGAACGGCTCTGCCACATTCAGAAAGACATCCGGCAGGCGTATCTTCTGACAGACAATGGTGAGCCGTGAGCCTGTAGCCGCCGGCTGCATCTAGCCGAGCCGCTGCCCGCAAGTGCCGCAGAACCTGGCAATCTTCAGCATGCTGGCATTGCACTTCGGGCACTGGATACGCGCCCCGTCCAGCTCGCCGGGCAGGACAGGACGTTTGAGCCCCACTGATTTCTTGCTCGGCCGCTCGGCAATTACTTTACCTTCGGTATCGAGACATTGTTGAATCGACTCAACCCAGAGCATCTGATGAAGGTGACTGGGGAGAGCATGCAACTGCGGATCGAGAGGCAACATCCCGCAATGCATGCCAATGACCTGCCCGTTTTTGAACAGAGGACTGCCGGCAGCCCTGTAAGGCAGATTCAAATTGTGCAGCAGATGCCAGGGATCATTCGGTCGCAACAGCCCGACAAGACTTCCATGACGGATTTGTGGACGCCCGACAGTCGGATGGACAGTCAGGCTCACCACTTCATCCCAGGGAGAAAGCAAGAGGTGCGGAGCCATGTCCAGCGGTTGCATGGGATTCAAAGCATCGTGTCCGGCATAAGGCACCTCGACAATTTGTTTTGTCCTCTGCAACTCGAGCAGCGCCTTATATATGGCATAGTCATCGATATGCACATCTTCCCAGAGCTGATCTATTGCCACGCCGCCGTCGAGGAATCGCCAGACCAGCTCGGCATCGGCACGAACCTCTTCCGCCAGGACTTGCGGGGAAAGAATGTCAGCAACGCGAATATAAGCTGCCCCGTGCCCGCCCAGCTCGTTTAACATGCGCGGAATCTCGTCCATGCGACGGTGAGCTTCGATAAGGAGGCTATCGGTCGGGCGGTTGATCATGGATGTCACGGACCATTCAGGCTTGTTTTGCGTCTGCAAAGTGAACTGCCCGGTCACCTGCTGACTGAACATCTGAAAAACAGCACCCTCTCCGGAGAGCTTTCCGAACTTGGCATAAATGACCCGTCCATCCCGGCAGAAGAGTTTGGCCGCTGGCCGGTTGCGCTCGTCGGAAATGACTATGCTGCCATCCTTGCGAGCATTGGTCATGGTCTGGATGACCAGCGCCAGCCCAAGTTCATCGACTTCGCCACCGAGCCCTTTCATGCGGGGCAGAGGAGCAAGAGCCAGCTTCTTATTGAAAGTCGTGGCCGTATCACGTGACAGCCCTGACAGGTGCCTGGAAAGAGTGAGAATAACCAGGTTGTGGTCCTGCAAGGCTAATGCCGGAACAGGGGTACTCAAAGAGCGCTGGGCCATTTCATGGGCGACTTTGCGGTCGAACCGGGGGTGGAAAACGGCGTCGACCACTTCCCACTCCTGATTTATGGATGGGAAACTCACTTTCAGTCCGGTCAAGAAGTCCTCATAAAGAACTACGTGATGCGCACAAGTAGCGGCCTTGTCATCCCCTACCAGCCACACCGAGCCGAAAGCTTCTTCTCTTTTTACGCATCTGTCGACAAGCAGTCCGATGGAACTAGCATATTTGCCGATATCTCCAGCTGTTCGAGTCATCTGTCTCTCATTTCCGTGACGCCGATTGAAGAATCATACCGGGAAAACTCCAACATTAAATCACTCCACCCCAATTAACAGACAGGTGCGGCTCTTCCTTCTTTCTGAGATAAGTTCCGCAGCCTGGCAGGCACCTATTGACAGAGTCCTGATGCAAGACGCATCATAATAAAAATGATGACCGTAGTCTACAAATCAAGACAGGACGGCGCCAGAGATAACTGTGTCACACCAGCTCGACAGGTAAAGTCGAACTGACATGAGGCGTCAGCAGTTGATCTCACACGAAAAAATATATATCTCCCTTTCCTGTTTCTTGCTTCACACTGATTCCCAGCAGGAGCCCCGGATGCCAAAGTCGCAAGCTAAGAGCCTCGAATCGGTTCCTTCTGCTTTCTATAAGGTTGTTTTTGATCGCTATCCAGTCGGTATTTTTTTTGCCGACAAGAACGGAAAATGCTCTTATGCCAACTCCACCTTCGCAAAGATTTGCGGGCTGAGCCAGGACAAGGACAGATGCCCGGATTTCGACTTTGATCTCTTGTCTTGTGACCGTCAGGATTTAAAGGCTGCCTGGGAAGAAGCCTGGCAGGAACGTAAGATATTGGAAACCATCCACCGCCTGAGGCTTTCCTCAGGCACGTCGGTCTGGGCTAAGTTCACGGCCCACCCTGTGACTATTGCTGGAGAATTCGCCGGGTACGCAGGCATAGTCGAGGACATCTCAGAGCGCAAACTCTCCGAAGAAATCTCCGTTCAGCTGTACAATCTGCAACAGCGTGATGTATTCATGTCCCTTCTGGCCCATGATTTAAAAACTCCTCTTCTAGGAGCGGATCGTGTTATGGGACTTCTCCTTGAAGGCGTTCTGGGCACGCTCGCGCAACCGCAGCAAGAGATAATCGCCAAGCTCAAGGACAGCAACAAGACACTCCTGAAGATGATCCAGAAACTTCTGGACGTTTACC
>JAHFBI010000403.1 GCA_023250095.1 Candidatus Melainabacteria bacterium | reverse complement strand
TTCATTGCCAAGCTAAACCGGGATGGGCCAAAGGCGGTCCATTCTCCAGATGTCGAGGAAGGTGGGCGCATCTGGAAGCCTTTCAGACTGGAGGGCGCTAACAATACGCTCAGCGCCTACATCCTGGTTACAACACCTTTTGCCAATGGCGCCCCCCGCTACATGCTGATTCTCGGGCAGGCCGGAGTCAGTGCTGCGGTGGCTTTTTTCCTGGCGCTTTTGTTTTCAGCCGGAATATCTGGAACTTTCAATCGTTCCATGCGTTTCCTCATACAAAGAGCCCATGACCTTGCTGCCCAGAAAAAGACCATGGCTTCGCTGGAGGGGCTGAGCGGCGAGTGGGTCGAACTGGCTGAAGTTATCGATACGGCTGTGGCTTCACCACGCTCTTCGGTCAAGAGCTTGCAGACGCAGATGTCCAGGCACGCCGAGGAGCTGGAGGATCGCAAGAAGCAAGTTGACACGGCCAATTCGCAGGTGGAAGCCGTCAACCGCCAGTTGATGGTTCAGAGCCGCCAGCTTTCCGAGGTCTCCAAACAGATCAACTATGCCAACGCCCAGGCCATTATCTTGCAGCAGAAGCTGGCGGCGGTACTGCAGATATCCACAGAGGGCTTTCTCGTCCTGGACCCTTATGGCAATGTTCTCTCGGCTAATCCGGTATTTCAGAACTGGACCGGTGTTTCCGAAGGAGAGATTGCCGGGAGATTTTGCTTCGATCTCGTCAAGAAGCCGGGGGAGAGCCGGGACGGGGGTGCCCAGGTGGCTTTCTCGCACCACAAGGGAAATCCAGGCGACCTTATCGGGCAGTTCTATCCGGAAGGGATCATTTATCATCGCTATCAGGAAAAGGCTGTGGAAGTGCTCGCCCACCTGCATCCGGTAGTCACGGATGATAGCAACATACAGGGCTATATCATGGTGCTGCGTGACAAGTCCATCCACTCCGAAGTGGCACGGCTGCGCTCGGATATCCTTTACATGTTGCAGGACTCCATTCGCGTGCCGCTGGTGGCTGCCGAACAGAAATGGTCACAGGTGCTGGCAACATCAGCCCAGAGCTTCAACTCGACCGTCGGCAATTCTCTAGTTGAGATTCACGGGCAATATCTGCAGCTTCTGGGCGTTGTCGACAGTCTGTTGATGATATACGGGGGCGTCGTGCCTGGACCGGCTGTCATCCGCGACCAAATCTCCATTACGCGTCTGGTCGGAGATTGTCTGGAGCAGGTGTCGCAACAGGCCAGGGCCCATCAGATAATGCTCGACTACAAGACCGTCACCGGGCTGCCGACCTCGGCGCTTGATAAAGCTCTAGTGCACGACATCATTGTTCAGCTTCTGGAGAAGATGATTTCGGTTACCGCCCCTGGTGGCAGGGTGCGCGTCGAAAGTGCTGCCAAGGCAATGAGATCCGTCTGTCTATTTCCAGCTCCGGTCCAGCTTTGCCCCAGTCGGAAATCGAAGACATGTTTGTCGGATTCATCCAGGAAAAGCATCCGGAGGACTCTTACAGCGCGCGGCTCTCTCTTTATCTCGTGCGCAACAATGTGGAGCGAATCGGCGGACGCCTCTGGGCCGAATCCGACCGCGGCACTACCATTTATTTCACGCTGCCTGTGCACTGACCTGCCACGCACAGTGATCCCTGATCTGTGATCTGTGATCTGTGCCTGCACCAGGCTCGGGTTCCTTGCCGTGTGTACATCATAAATTATCATCATCATCTTTTTCTTCTTCAGTTTGATGGCGCAGCCATTTGCCTGCCAGACCCGAAGAAGTGGGCAACAAGAGATGCAGACGCAGGCAGTTGCCTATCGTCACCCGTACGGGTTAATTGCCTGTTTGTTCCTTGCTTGAGGGCAAAGGTTTGCACCCATTTGGGTGTTGAGGGGTAACTTTGGCGCAAACTGGATGATCCCCCCGGCGGAAGGAAGTATCTTATGGCTAAGGTAAGTACTGTTGTAGTGGCACCTCGGAAGCGTCACATATCTCAGACGGGGGAGGTCATACAATGACCAGAATTTTCATTGCAGAGGATCACCATATCATCAGGGTAGCTTTGAAGACAGCGCTGGAGAGAACCGGGGAGATGCTCGTGATTGGGGAGGCAGCCAATGGGCAAGAGGCCATAGATGGCATTCTGCGCACGGATCCGGATCTGGCAATTATCGATATTGGTCTGCCCGGGCAAAACGGCATCGATATCACCAGGCTCATCAAGAAAGAGCGACCACAATGCCGGGTCATGATATTTACCGGACACGGCGATGACGTAAATATTTTTGCTTGTCTGGCTGCCGGCGCAGACGGCTATCTTCTCAAAGACTCCTGTGTCAACCAGATCCTGGCTGCTGCAAAAACTGTGGCTTCAGGCGCCGCCTGGCTGGATTCCAGGTTCGCAGCTCGTATCCTTAAGACAAGTGTCAGCTCATACAGCCAGAACAACAGCGAGTCGGCCGCCTTGCCAAAGAGAGATAGAGCAGGGCTGTCAGGGCGTGAAAAGCAGGTCCTGAGCCTTATCGTGGAGGGCCTGGGCAATCAAGAAATTGCCAGCCAGCTTGTTCTCAGCATAGAAACAGTCAAGTCTCACGTGCGTCATGTCATGGAAAAGCTCAAGGTTACATCGCGCACCGAAGCTGCCGTCAAAGCTGTCCGGTCTGGTCTTGTCGTCCCCCCGGAAGAGGTTGCTTGAAGATTTCCGATATTTGACTAGTTGCCGGTCGCTTGTGTGGCCGCCAGTGTGGGCCGGCGAGATTCCCTACTGGTGATCCTCAGTCGACAGCCCAGGCTTCGAGGAGTCCTTCGGGAATTTCGCTGACGAAACGTGACGGCCTTTGCACTACGGTGAGGCGTGTATAGTCGCTTTCCATCAGCGGATAGCATACATACAGCTCGTCTTTGGCTCGGGTGATGGCCACATAGAAAAGGCGGCGCTCTTCTTCTTCGCCGGCAGCTTCTTTCAAGGAGCGCGCGGAAGGGAGCTTGCCTTCGGCAGCCCAGACGAGAAAGACGACTTTCCATTCCAGCCCTTTAGCCTGGTGGATGGAAGTAAGGATCAGCCTGTCGTCCTCGTCTGCCGACTCTATCTGGTCGACGCCTCCTGTCCCTTGTGGTACGCCAGATGCCTCCGAGCCTATAAGGGAAAGATCTGCCAGGAAATCTTCCGTGGCCGAAAAACGGCTGGCGTATCTAGCCAGCTGGTGCAGGTCTTCGGCGCGCAGGTCAGCGTTTTCGAAGGTGGTGGCTAGATATTCTTGATAGCTGCTTGAAAGAACTAGTTCGATTTGCTGGGACGGGCGATTGATCAGGGGAGCACTGGCAAGCTGGCTGATCATCTCGACAAAGGTTTTCCAGGACTCGCTGGCGCGCGGCTTCACAGACAGTCCATTCCGGGCGATAAGGGAGAGGGGATCTTCGGCGGCGGCAATACGCTCCCAGATCTTGGAAGCCGTGGCGCGCCCGATGCCGGGGATGAGCTTGAGCACACGCTTCCAGGCAGCTTCGTCCTTCGGGTTGACGATGATGCGCAGATGCGCCACCACGTCTTTTATATGAGCTTGTTCGAAAAAGCGCATACCGGAACGGATGGAATAAGGCACATTCCGTCGCGTCAGCTCGAGTTGCAACTCCAGAGATTGCCAGTGACTGCGGTAAAGAACGGCGATTTCTGAAAGCGGCATGCCCTGCGCGTGCAAGTCGAGAATGCGGCTGGCGACAAAA
>JAHFBI010000112.1:2645-14272 GCA_023250095.1 Candidatus Melainabacteria bacterium | reverse complement strand
TTTGTCGCCAGGACGTGTCCGGAAGAGAGATCGAACTCACCACCTACCAAGTTGGTGACCTTGCCGCCTGCCTCTTGCACAATCAGAGTGCCCGCAGCCATGTCCCAGGCACCAAGCTTGAATTCCCAGAAACCATCGAGGCGCCCGCAAGCCACAAAACTCAGGTCGAGAGCGGCCGAGCCGTCCCGGCGCACGCCATGAGAGTTGTCTGTGACAGTACAAAATTGCTCCATATTGTTCAAGCTCGCTCCCCGGGTGTCGGCCGGAAATCCGGTAGCCAGAAGGCTTGTAGACAGCGTAGTGCTCTTTGACACATAAATGAGACTCTCATTGAGATATGCCCCTTTCCCGGCTTGCGACCAGAACATTTCATCGGCGATGGGGTTGTATACAGCAGCAAAACGCATCTTTCCGGCATCTTCAAAACCAATCGACACGCAAAAAAAAGGATATCCGTGAGTGTAGTTACTCGTCCCGTCAAGCGGGTCGACAATCCAGCGTCTCTTTGAAGAGCGCACATGAGCGCCTGTCTCTTCCGCCAGTATCTGATCGTCAGGAAACTTCTCCTGAAGAAGGGAAATGATCCGCCCTTCGGATTCTTTGTCCACGTCTGTGACAATGTTAAAAGCGCTCTTGTAATCGATGTTCTTGATTTTGCCCAGACGCTGTCTCAAGATGGCTCCTGCCTGACGAGCCGCTTCAAAGGCAATTTCTTTGACCTGTTCCACTGACGAAGTCTCCTTGGGGGACACCAGTGTACTAAATGTCCCGGATCGAAGAGGTTATTTCCATGCCGCCAGAAATGTCTTGAGCTTTCCGCGGAGTCCCGTAAATAAGAATCATTAACTGAGAAGGACCGTTTATTGACGGTAATTGCCCGTTTAGTTACTGTAAACTCAACGGTGTGGGCTGCCTCACTGGCGCTCGGGTCGCACGCAGGCAGTGCAAGCTTGTGTTTCGTGCCGGAAACGGCATCGCCACGGTTGCCAAGCTCCAGTTTGGCGGCAAGAAATATCCTAAGAGCAAATGAATGGCTGTTCAGGGTTTTATTATTTCCAACTGAATCACTGGCAGCAGGTTTTTCCAGAATTCTGCCGCCAGCGCCATATGCTGGCGGTTTTGTTATTGGTCCTTCCCTACTTACCTACTTGCAGGTTGAGCCCAGATGAGCGAGAGTCAAACTAAAGAAAAGTCCTACAGCGTGAACCTTCCGCAAACGACCTTCCCGATGAAGGCCAACAGTGTCGTCCGGGAAGTGGAGATCCAGCGCTTCTGGGACGAAGAGCAAGTTTACGAAAAAAGCCTCGCTCGCCGCTCCAGCCAGCGGAAATTTGTCCTGCATGACGGCCCGCCTTATTTGAGCTCGAACAAAATACATATCGGCACGGCTCTCAACAAGATACTCAAAGACATCGTCACAAAATACAAGGCGCAGAAAGGATTCTACGCCCCCTACGTTCCTGGGTACGACAGCCATGGACTGCCCATCGAAAATGCCGTGCTCAAAGATGTCAAAGGAGGGCGGGCTGCACTCACGCCAGTCGAGCTCAGGCGCAAATGCCGGGATTTCGGGCTGGCCAATCTCAAGGGGCAGGAAGCGAATTTCCGGCGGCTCGGCGTATGGGGCGACTGGGCCAACCCGTACGTGACTTTGAATCCTGCCTTCGAAGCCACGCAGATTCGGGTCTTCGGCAAGATGGCTTCTGCCGGTTATCTCTATAAAGGGCTCAAGTCAGTGCAGTGGTGCCCCACTTGCGAAACAGCCCTGGCAGAGGCCGAAGTCGAATATGCAAACCACACATCCGACGCCATATTCGTCAAGTTTCGCATCGTCGGGCAAGCAAAGACGAAACTGCCGCAGGCTGTCCAGACTTTCGATGAGGTATCTTTTCTCATCTGGACAACGACTCCCTGGACGTTGCCAGCTAATCTCGGCGTAGCATTGCACCCCGAATTCACATACCATTTTCTCAAGACGCCACACTCAGGCGTCATTATCATAGCCGAGGCGCTCAAATCAGCCGTTCTCCAGGAGCTAGGCATTGATGAGGCGACAGTGACGACACTGGCCACAGCAAAAGGACAGGAGCTCGACCGGCTGGAAGCCCACCACCCCTTCATCGACCGCCCCAGCCTGGTCATGATTGGCGACCATGTCACAGACGACACTGGCACCGGTTGCGTGCACACCGCCCCCGGGCACGGGCCAGAGGATTTCGAGCTGGGCGAGCGCTACAAAGTAGGCGTGCTATCGCCGCTGGACGGGCGCGGCGTCTTCACTGCCGAAGGCGGCAAGTTCGCCGGCATGCGTTACGACAAGGCCAACCCGGCAATCGTCGAGCACCTCAAAGAAGTAGGCGCTCTGCTCAAGCACTCAAGCTACAGTCATAGCTATCCACACTGCTGGCGCTGCAAAAAATCTCTCATCTTCCGCGCCACGGAGCAATGGTTCGCCTCGGTGGACGGTTTCCGCAAACAGGCACTGGCAGCGATAGACACGGTCACCTGGATTCCTTCATCTGGGCGTAACCGCATTTATGCCATGGTGCAGAACCGGTCCGACTGGTGCATCAGCAGGCAGCGCGCCTGGGGCGTCCCCATCCCGGTGTTCTATTGCCAGAAATGCACCAAGCCGCTCTTGAACCCGGCGACTATCGAGCGGGTCGCATCCGTCTTCGAGCAGGAAGGATCAGACAGCTGGTGGGAGCACGAGCCGGCCTATTTCCTCGGCGAGTCCTTCAAGTGTCCCTCATGCAACAGCTGTGAGTGGGAGCGCGAGTCGGACATCATGGATGTGTGGTTCGATTCGGGCGTGACCCACGCGGCAGTCGTCGACGGGCGCCCCGAGTTGATGGGAACGCCCTGTGAAATGTACCTCGAGGGAAGCGATCAGCACCGCGGATGGTTCCAGTCCTCTTTGCTGACCAGTGTCGCCCTGCACAACCGTGCACCTTACAAGACTGTTCTTACGCACGGATTTGTCGTCGACGAGACCGGGCGAAAGATGTCCAAATCTGTGGGCAATGTCGTCGACCCTGATGAAGTCATAAAACAATACGGCGCCGACGTGCTGCGCCTGTGGGTCGCTTCGGTGAATTATACCGACGATATTCCAATTGGCAAGAGCATGCTGGCTCAACTGGCGGAAGTCTACCGTAAGTTGCGCAACACAGCACGCTACTTGCTCGGTAACCTGAATGACTTTTCTCCAGTTGAAGACCGCGTTCCATTGAATGAACTGAGCGGGCTGGATGCTTATATCCTGCAACGCTTACGTGAGGTCGTCGAAGAAATTAACGCCGATTTCGACCGCTATGAATTCTTCAAGTATTATCAGGTGCTTCAGAATTTCTGTGTCGTCGATCTCTCGTCCTTCTACTTCGACATCGTCAAAGACCGCCTGTATACCTCCGGGCAGAAATCAACTGATCGCCGGGCCGTGCAGACTGTTCTGGATGAAATTCTACAGCGGCTCGTACGGCTGCTTGTGCCGGTGACGCCTCACCTGGCCGAGGACATCTGGCAGCACATGAGCGAGTCCCTGCGCGGAACGGAAAGGAGCGTGCTTCTCACGGATTTCCCCGAGCCGCACCAGGATCTGCCTACCTCAGTCGATGTCGACTTCTGGAAAGACCTCATCTCAGTGCGCTATGTCGTGAACAAAGCTCTGGAGACGGCACGTGCCGCCCGCAAAATCGGCAGCTCGCTTGAAGCTCAAGTCGTGCTGCGCATTGACAGCCCCGAGCTGTCCGCCAAGGTTGCTTGTCTGAAAGAGGCACTTTCTGGATTTTTCATCACCTCGCAAGCGAAGGTTTTGCCCGAAAGCGCTAGTTTGCCTCCGGCAAAAGAGATTCTGGCCGAAGTCGCGGAAAATAACGTCAGTGTCGCAGTGCTTGCCGCAGACGGGGTGAAGTGTGCCCGCTGCTGGAAGTTCTCCCAGCAGGTCGGAGCCAATGCCGGATATAAGGATCTCTGCCCTGCCTGCGCCGACGCGCTCAGCCAGTAGCCCTCATTCAACGAGCCGGTCAGGAACGTTAGCGGTTGCATCCTGGCTAGCAAGGCCCTCAGCTGTCAGCTTTGGCAAGGGATGCTCCGGAGTGCGAAAGTCATCGTCGCACCCTTCAAGTTCAAGCCTGGCAGCCGCTTTCATGTAGGCCCCAAGGATGAAGCCCGAAAAATTGTCAGCTGCTGGCTGTGATCTACGGTCCACGGATCTCTCTGGGCCTGCAAGATCCAATTGCCTGACAGGGCATTCCCCATCCTTCATCAAAGAGAGATCGAAACAATAAAAGAACCCCTGGGTGTAATTGTCGCCAAACGGGACCAGATGCAATTCAAGCATGCCCGGCAGCCGAGCCTCAGCAGTTTCAATTGTCTCGACAAGATCAATCCCTTCGCCAAGCCCGTACATCCTGGCAAAGCAGAATTCGCCGCCATTGTACATCTGCAGAAAATCCAGATAACGCTCCGGCAGCTCGACTCCAAGCACTTCCTTCAAGGAGGCGATAGCCTCGGCCGGGGCAGGCTGGCTATATTGCGGCTCAGGAAGTCCGTTCAGGCTACGGATCAGCCTCTCTGCAGGCTTGATGGACAGCAGGCAAAAAGTTCCATCGAGTGCTGCGCCTTGCTTGTAAACTCTCAGAGCACACAAATCAAGACCCAGTTGCTCCACCACCTCACCAAGCCGTCTTAAGGCATTCGTATTGCCGGGATTGAGCCGGACGGCTTCGCCGAAATCGACACGCGCCAGGGCAAGCTGTCCGAGTTTTTGCCTGGCCAGTCCACGGTGCAAATAAGTGGAGGCAGCCCGCGGATCGATATGCAGAGCACGGTTATAGTCATCGATGGCGCTTTCGAGATCGCCGAGCTTCGCCCTGGCGAAGCCACGATTGTGATAAACGACAGGATCCTCCGGACCCAGAGCTATAGCCTGGCTGTAGTCCAGCACAGCTTTCTCGTGGTCGCCGAGCTTGCTGTAAGCAAAGCCCCTGTCAAAGTAAACATCTGCGTATGCAGGGTCCAGTACAAGAGCATGGCTGTAATAAATGACAGCCTCACGATATTTGCCCTGACCTTCCAGATCCCTTCCTTCTTGATAGGACTCTTCGGCTGCGACTGATGTGCTCATAGCGACGATTGCTCCCTGAGGCTCATACTGCTATATGCCGGGATGCCTTATGTCACCTGACCGGAAACTATTCATGAGAAAAAAGAAAAGGAGATAATTCTTACCCTGTTTCTCTTAAACCACAAAATTTCAGCTGGCAAGCTATCATTAACTGCGCCTAATCTCCCGACAAAGAGGACAAGGGCAGCGACCAGCACTGCCCTTGTCCTCTTTGTTCATGTAACGGCAACCTACCGTTATCAGCCTCGCCGTCAGCTGGGGACGCCGCTGCCGGCGGCATCGCGGGCAGCAGCTGGAGCGGGGCGATAAGGCGAGCCCTGGACACGAGCAAAATTATTGCCCTGCCCCTGGTATGCACGATTGGCGCTCCAGCGCTGGATTTGCTGCAGAGCCTGATAAGCGTTGTAGCGCAAGCGCTGGTCCTTGGAATAAGCGTAAATCCAGTTGTACTCGCCCTGAGCAGACTGGATTTGATTGAGGGCCTGATAGCTGAGCCCCATATAGTAGTGAGTCATGGCATCCGACGGATTGCTGCGGTTAATGTTCTGCAGCCGGAAGAGTGCTTCGGCATAATGGCGACTGTTGTACTCAGCGACAGCCTGGTCCAGACCGGCAGGAGCGGCAAGCGCCGGGACAGATAAGCTGAGAGTCGTAAGAGCAAAAATACTAAGAAATTTTCGGACAGAATAAGGCATGACAGAGTCCCTTGTTTAAGCAGCGACCACCGGACAGGTCAATATAACTAATGTAACGCAATTAATGTCCAAGTGGTAGGGTCGGCTGCCGGAATCCCGAACATTTTGTGCAAGACCTTTCTGGCGAGAGAGAATCAAGGTATCTTTCGTCCAGGACTGGAATCGAGCATAACTTTCTCAGGCGGTTTCTCGGCCCTTGATGAGCTCAGCGAGCAAAGTAATACCTGCTGTCGTCAGAATCATCAGTGTACTGAGAGCATTAATTTCCGGGCTGACCCCAAATTTAACCGAACTGTATATCCAGAGAGGCAGAGTCGTGTCGCCAACCCCGGCAGTAAATTGAGTGATGACGAAATCATCCAGTGACAGGACAAAAGCAAGCAAGCAACCGGCAATAATTCCAGGCATGAGCAAGGGCAGAGTCACCTTGAAAAAAGCCACCGGCGGCGGTGCGCCGAGATCCTGAGCAGCTTCTTCAAGCCGGGGGTCCAGTCCCTCCAGGCGCCCCATCACAACAAGAGTCACGTAAGCCACACAAAAGACGATATGCGAAACGATAATAGTAGCCAGGCTCAGCTCAAGTCCCATGGCAACGAAGAGTGTAAGAGCCGCTACAGCCATAGCAATTTCTGGAATAATCACCGGCAAAAGAGTCAAGGCACGGTAGAGCCCCTCGCCAGCAAAGCGATAGCGTGACAGCCCGACGGCCGCCATCGTACCCATGACAGCCGAGACAGCCACAGCCACGCCAGCCACAAGCAGGCTGTTCAAAAGAGCCTTGACCAGCGCTCCGTCCTCGAAGAGCAGACCGTACCACTTGAGCGTGAAGCCTGTCCAGCTCACAGCCAGGCGCGACTCGTCGAAGCTAAAAAGTATGACGACAAAAATTGGCGCGTAGAGAAAGACGTACACGCAAGCCGCCACAGCGCCCAACCACTTGCCATTCACCTTTGCGACCCGCCGACAATCACGCAAGCCACCAGCGACCACTTAAGCCACCAAACATCATAGCAGCAAACCAGGCTCTGGAAGCAGGCAAGCAAGCGGTGATTAGCTAGGAAGACTTAGCTCTCCCTACACTTCCATCTAATCGCAAGTATCCTCACAGATAGCTTCAGTGGACGATGGCAGAAGTCTACATGTCTGCAATCATATGCATAGAGGAAGCAATTTCATAAGACAATCGCCGGGCAGAAGGCACGAAAAAAGGAGCACGGGGCACGCAACCGGGCTGCAAGCACTCATTGAAAAAACAGTGCCTTTCTGCCAGAACCTGGCAGGCAGACTGCGGCTGCCTCCGGCAACATTTCATGGAGGCACTGGCCATGACAGAAATATCCTTTAAGAAGCTGGGGACGCTCATCAAGAAGCGACGTCTGAGCCTCGGACTTTCTCAGGAGGAGTTAGGGGAGCGAGCCGGACTTCATCGCACTTATATTTGCGATGTCGAACAGGGGACACGCAACCTCTCTCTCGGGACCCTCCAGAGGCTGGCCCGGGCGCTAGATATAAGCTCCTCGCAAATGCTCAGGGACACAGAAGAATCAGACGAGATTTTTCGTAAGACCGCAGGTGGCATCCCTGTCTGAGAGTACTTTCAAGACTCACTCTGCCGCATCGCGCTCACGGGCAGCCAACACCACCTTAAAATCCACCGGTTGGTTCACTATTTTGCGTAATGTGGCAGCAGATTTCAGACTGTAGAATCGGAATTGACTGGCTCTGAGTCCATACAGTTGCCGGCGCAAGGGCATCCAGGACATCTTTGCTCACAGGCAGCAATTGACACACAAAACAAGACAGACACGCTCAGGAGCTTATAGCAACATGACAAACGACCTCGAATTAAGTGCTGCCTGCCAGCAGATGACAGAGCCGGAAGAATTGCTTTTGCTCATTTCCGGAAGCGACCTCCAGCACCGCCTCCGCCTGGCGCAAAGCCCCGAGACACCGGACAGCCATCTTGCCGCGCTGTCCCGCGATGAAAGCTCAGAAGTTCGCAGTGCCGTCGGAGGCAATATGGCCACTCCACATCACATACTTGAGCAATTGTCGAAGGACGAAAGCATCTCAGTACGTTTCGACCTGGCAGAGCATCCCTGGCTCCCCCCCAGGATTCTCATGGGACTTACCCGGGACGAGAATCCTTACGTCAGGCAAAGAGCGATAAGAACAATTGAAGGGCTGGCTTTCGAACAGGCCCTCCGGATTGCCGGCTTTGTCCATGAAAGTGGACAGACGGACAGACTGGGCGAACTCCTGGCTGAGTCGGGCGTTTTTACCTCAAGACAGATAGACGAATTTCTGCGACAGGCTCAGGAAATGCAGGTCCCGCTCGCTCAGGTGCTAGTACAGTCAAAGCGCTTACCACGCTCATTCATCGTAATGGTACTGAATGTGCAGACGATGATCCGGCGCGGCGAGATCAGTCATCGCGAAGGCGTGATTCAGCTCAAGATGGTAGCCGGCAATCTTTGAGTCATCGGCGATGTATCAGCTATCCGTGCCGTTTCTGAGGACTGCATCTGCACTATCTGGAGGCGCCTGTCCTTGCTGTTCTTGAGGCACCAATTGCCCGGCATATATAGCAAGAATATTGTTTGCCCGTCGATACAAGTTATCCGAGCAGACAATTTCACCCTGCCGCTCGTATAGTTCGGCAAGTTCGTTCAGGACTGGCGGAAGACAAATATCTTCCATCCCAAATGTGCTCTCAAGGGCTTGCAAGCACCGGCCGTAAAGATTGGCGGCTTGGTCCAGTTGCCCGGCAGCACGCGCAGCGCGTGCCAGCGCCAGCAGAAGATCGGGTCTGTTGTATTTTGATTGCCAGGTCATTTTCGCCAGGTCTCCAGGTCTCCAAGGCACCAGGGCACCAGATATTATCATCGCGACGTCGGCTGAGCCAGTCATCATCCTGAGTGCTGATTGGTTGTGCAAGATCAGCACTCAGGATGATGCCCGCGTTTTGCAGCAAGTCCTTCAGGTCACAAGCAACTGCCAATGAAAGAAAAGCAAATGATCTAAGCCTGGATGATATGTTCGCGCTTGTGCCGTGTCAAATGAAGATCTCTTGATAGCTCTGCGCCAAATGTCGCCAGATCCAAAGGCCACCCAGGCACCCGCCGGGACATGACTGCCAGCGAGCCTTGCCAGTCTGTCACCAAAGCAATACACAGGCAACTCATGTGAAGATTCTCAAACAGTCACGAATTTACACTGGCTGATCTCGGCAAGAAGAGCCAAGTGAGATCGGCCAGTCAGAAGATTTCCCGCTAGGACTTCATGTTTTGAGCGGTGTCATCTTCGCCACCGAAAGAGCACTCAGACCGTGAAAGACTTACTTTATAGACGATAAGGTCTTCAAAATACAGGGGTCCGTGAGGGCTGCGCCATAACGAGCTCAAGGAAAGCTCGGACAACTTAACAGTTGACAGATGCGAATCTTCAATTGAGAATCCATTCCACCGGGCGCAGCGCACGGTCCTGCGCTGCCAGCTCGGCGCTGACGAGAATGGGTAATTCATGCAAAATCGGCTCGGCAAGTCCTGCCTCAATTGAAAGCCCCCAGTAGTCGGAGCTGTTACGCTCCATCTGCCGGGCATAATCAAGTTCCGCCAGACTGGCGATAATGCGCTCTTTCAAGGACTGGCGAACGACGCTCCGCCGGAGGTAATAAGAGGACAGCTCCTGCAAGCGCTTTCTTTCGCCAGCGAAGATGATCGGAGACAGGACTTTGTTCCACACTGCCGTCGCAACTTCTGCAATTACTGCTGGATTGAACATGATGCTTGCTCCTTTGTACCGCCCGTCCTTTTGTATCTCCTCTTCTATTTCACTCCAGATCGAGCAGAATTACTTCCTTCATGCGAGCCAATCTTGCTTGCTGAACGGGGCATCTCTAGTTACCCCGAAAGTGTGCTTTTCAAGCTGAGAACCGGCTCGGCAAACTTTCACCTGGATTGACTCGTTAGCTGAGCTACCCGTCATGCACAGTTCGGTTCTGCGCATGAATAACAGCGCATCAGCAAAGCTGATGCGCTGCCAGGCACACTGGTCGGTCGTGCCTCAAATCAAAACATGCTCAGGCGGCCGCCTCATTCCAGGTCCACTGGGCAGAGGTGGGGGAAGTGAAATTGAAACAAAGTTGGAAACGCTCCCAGTCCGTCTGCAAGCCGGCCCACACCCCTGCCTCCAGCAGCGGAGCAGCTTGTTTGTAGTATTTTTCAGCAAGATGATATTTACCGGCCTGACGATAAATTGTTGCCAGAATCACCTTTTTCCAGACAACCGCCGTATGCTCTGGACCAAGCTTCATCTCCAGAACCGCTATGCTTTGCCTGTAAAGAGCAGCAGCATCCTCGAAAGCGCCCAGCCGTACAAAAGCCAGAGCCAGCTGTGTTTTCGCCTCGGCCAGGAAGTAGTCAGACAGAGGTCGGCTCTTATTTGCCTGATTGCCCCAATGGTCGCCTTGAACTTTCGAGCAGCATTTGCCGGCGCCCTGAGTGTGGCGGTTTTCTTTGAACTCAGCAAAACTCTCGACAGAAGACATCACGTTAGCCTCTTCATGACAGAACTGTTAGCACCCGACAGATCCATGCAAATTCCTTGCGCCAGGCGGCTCCTCGGGGCAAGCACAGTCCTTGTTATCTGCCCAATCCAATAAATATTTGTGCCTTTACTGAATTAAGGCATTGAGCCTGAAGATAAGAAAGCGGCGACTGTTTGGCTTCTGGAGCAACCATTACTTCTGAGGGCGACTCAGCTGCTCCCTTGACAGATGCCAGAGGCAGAAGAGAATTGGCAGGACGCTCGACATAATTCGCCGTCACTGGACCCATAGCATAGGTCACAGCCCCGAGGGCAAAGACCGGACTGGCTGTGCCCAGATATCCGAAAATTCCAGCAGTCAGGAGCAGGGTTTTGCTTGCTTGGCTGAATTGAACGTTCATTTTCCTATCTCCCAATTTTTCTTTGTCCTTGGCTCCTGTTATCAATTACACTCGACAACGCGCCAGGTAACCTCCACCTCGCGTGTCAAGATGGAAGGTGAATTTTCTCTGGCACATACACCCGTTCAAGGGGCTGTGTTCACCCGTCTGGACCTTCCACGGTGTCTGAAGACAGACATGTATGAAAGCTTGGACTGCGGGCAATTTACACTTATCAAACACCCTGTCGCATGGATTCCTTCGTAAGCGAATCGCTGAGCACAAGCCCATCTTTGAGCCTGACAAGACGCCTGGCATAATGAGCAATATCTGCCTCATGCGTGACAAGGACAATAGTCATACCGCCTTTATGCAATTCATCGAGCAAGGTCATGATTTCCGCAGAAGTCTGGCTATCGAGTGCTCCGGTCGGCTCGTCGGCGAGCAACAGCCCCGGCTGGTTAACCAGGGCTCGAGCAATGGAAACTCTCTGCTGCTGTCCGCCTGAAAGCTGGTTGGGACGATGATGCATTCTGTCACCCAGCCCTACAAGAGCCAAGGTCCGCTCCCCTCTGACTATTCGCTCATCTGCTTTAACACTGGCGTAAACCAGAGGCAGCATTACATTTTCCAGAGCAGTCATGCGCGGCAGAAGGTTGAACTGCTGAAAGACAAAGCCAATCTTTGAATTGCGAATCTCAGCCAGCTGGTCTTCCGAAAGCGCCTGAATTCCGATGCCGTCAAAGAGGTATTGACCTACTGTAGGCTTGTCCAGACAACCGATAATATTCATTAAAGTGGATTTGCCAGAGCCGGAAGCCCCCATTATCGCCACATATTCGCCATCTTCAATTCTTAGCGAAATTCCTCTCAAGG
>JAHFBI010000112.1:0-2635 GCA_023250095.1 Candidatus Melainabacteria bacterium | reverse complement strand
ATGAACTGGCTCTGAGCCTGCCAGATAAGTTCTGCCAATTGAGATGAGCTCGATCATGTAAGGGATAATAGCCAGGAGCAACCAATGTTCGACTGCTTTAGTTTACACCAGCGTGCATTTCAGCTTGTGCCTTCGTTGCTCTCCTTAAGGCAGACCTTTCAGTTGTAATATCCTTCGCGGGTACGGCGCTGGCGCAGCTTATTCTCGCGCTCGCGTTCTTCCTGGGCACGTCTGTCCCGCTCAATGCGCTCAACCCGTGCGCGTTCTTGCTCCCTAAGCTCGAGATCGCGGCGTTCCTTCTCGCGTTGCTCTTTCATGCGCAATTCTTTGATCCAGGCTTCTTTTGCTACTTGCTGCCGGTCAAAACCTTGTTGTGTCGAGAACGTCATTGCCTTCACCCCACTGCCGCTTGAGCCATATTCTCAGTCTAGGGGTTGGCTGTGACAGATTCAGGACAGATTTGTGGCAAGATTGGGACACTTTTCTGACATATTCCCGGCACGGCAAAATCAGAAATGTCGGCAGTCCTTATGGCAGCTGCATACGACGGCGCTCGACCTCGGCTTCGATCTCCTCCACAGTAATATTGTTTACCTCCATCGGTCCCTGACAGATCTCCTGCCAGGGAGCCCCGGCCAGCGCCTGGCGAACAATCACTTCAAAAACCTGTGCACGCACGCTTGACCCATAAGCTCCTTCGGAGCCGAACATTCCCTGAGAGAACGTCTTGCCACTTTGTGGCAGTGGTCCTTTTACTTCCAGGTCGGGGCGCATATGCTGAAATTCAGCAAGAGCCTCGTAAGTAACCAGTGTCTTCTCCACATTCAAGTATCTCAGCAAAGCCATATCCTTTATATGGCGCAGAACGTCATCGTTGACCATGGTCCTTGAGATATCCAGATAACTCAAGGACGAGAGATTCTTGAGAAAGATCGTCCCTGCCGCGGAAATGTCCGTATCGGAAAGCGTCAGACCCTCCAGTGAAGACAGTTTGGCAATAGATGCCAGACCCAAATCCGTCACCCTCGTCCTGTCGAGAATCAACCAGGAAAGGCTCTTCAGCCTGGCGATTGACTCGAGCCCCCTGTCGGTGATGCCTGTGTCCTTGAGCACAAGCATCAGAAGATCCAGCAAATTGACAAGCTGCTCCATACCTTGATCGCTTACCTGAGTCTTGTCCAGAAACAAAACTTGCAATCCCGACAGGCGTCCGATGGCTGACAGCCCTTCATCGCTTACTTTCGTCTCCGACAGAACAAGAGAACGCATGGAACCAAGCTCAGATAGCTCAGCAAGCCCGGCATCGGAAATTGCCGTATTGCCCAGATCAAGCTCTGTCAGGCAGGTCAAGGCGGAAAGCTGGGCCAATCCAGAGTCAGTTATATTGGTCTGAGACAAGTTGAGACTCAGAAGTTGGCAGAGATCCTGCATATGGACGAGAGCTGCATCAGAAATATAGGTGCGGCGCAATTCCAGTTGTTTGAGTCCGCTCAGATGAGCGAGATGGGCAAGATCGCCATCTTTCAAGAGACAACCGTATAGCGACAGGCTTTGCAAATCATCGCCTGCCAGTTTGTCCAGAAAAGACAGATCGATGGTCGAGGCGGTGAAATCGACCCGCAATTGCAAAGGCTCATCGGCTGGCACAACAACAGGGCCACGAGCCGCGCCGATATGACATCCGCCGGCGAAGAGCTCTCCGATTGACCCCACTGAAGGGAAGTTGATTGTGCGCCTGTCGCTTGTCATTCTTCTCAAGGAGGACTCTCGGGGCAAAAAAACGATCAGCATCGATTGTAGCGCGGATTATTCCGTGCGCAAAGCCACGATTGGATCAAGTCGCGCTGCTTTGCGTGCAGGATAGATTCCAAAAAACAGACCGATAATTATGGACACGAAAAACGAGAGAAGCACCGAATCCGGTGTCACTATCGTCGTCCATTTGGCAAAGTAGGAAACAGAGACAGATGCCCCGACTCCAAGCAGGATACCTACGATACCGCCGCTGAGCGACAGAACTGTGGCTTCGATAACAAACTGCCAGAGAATGTCTGAGTATTTTGCCCCGATCGCCTTGCGTATGCCGATTTCTTTCGTGCGCTCAGTGACAGAAACAAGCATGATGTTCATTATGCCGATGCCGCCCACAAGAAGCGATATTCCAGCAGTAGACCCCAGGAGCATGGTAAAGACGCTTGTAACGTTCTCAGCAGTCTGCATTATTTCCATCTGAGTGCGAATGATGAAATCATCCGTAAAAGGCGGAGTTATGTGATGGCGCAAGCGGAGCAAATTGGTGATCTGGAACTGAGCCTGCAGGATGTCGTCTGCGCTTTTCGCCTGGCAAAGTATAAAGCCGATTGAATGTCCTTTGCCAGGTTTCAAGCCGAAGAGCCGGTTGAAGCCCGTTGTCAGTGGG
Source organism: Candidatus Melainabacteria bacterium (assembly GCA_023250095.1). GTDB lineage: Bacteria > Cyanobacteriota > Vampirovibrionia > Obscuribacterales > Obscuribacteraceae > JAHFBI01. The sequence goes on along the minus strand of JAHFBI010000112.1, from coordinate 216 downwards.
ATGAAAATCTGATCGTCCATATCCATGAACATGGAAGCGCCTTTATGTTCCATTACGCCTATCACACGAAAAATTTCGCCCTTGACCAGAACTGTTTTGCCGATAGGGTCATCCTCGCCGAATAAGTCATCAACAACTGTTTGCCCGAGAACGCACACACGAGCATTGTGATCCATGTCGCCTTGATTGATGAAACGTCCGGAGGCTGGATAAAAG
>JAHFBI010000111.1:3649-14458 GCA_023250095.1 Candidatus Melainabacteria bacterium | reverse complement strand
GAAGGGAAAGTTGCTCGAATTCGACCAGATCATCGCTTACCTTGTATTTGAATACGCCGGCATCGATCTCAGGGATCAGCTGCATGTACATCGCGAAAGGTTCAGGGTCGTGCATGAAGGCAAAGAATTTTTCGGCAGGCAGAATGTAACAATCAACGTGATCGCAGTGTCCCGAGACGACAAGCGTCAGAAACCGTGTGGTCACGCGCCCGGTGAAATAGCGCTCCTGGGACCGGGCACCGTCTATGCTCACTTCAGCTTTTGTAGAGGCTGTCGGGCGCTCGATTGTGACAACAAAATTAGTCTCTGAATTGATGCGATTGAATTCCGAACCATAAAGCTGAAAGAGGTCGAACAATTGCTCCAGCCATCCTTCCATGGTCTGATGCCTGCGATGCCGAGCCTGCAGGGCATCGACTTTCTGTTTGGGAGAAGATGCTGCCTCATCCGAAAGCCTCTTCAACCACGTGCCGGTCTGGCGACCGACTCCGGTCCTGACCGAGTCGAGCAACTGCTGCTTGATGACAGTGACTGAGTCGGGACCAGGCTTGCTCCGACCTTGCTTGCCGCTTTGAGGAGTGTTCTGACCCTTGGGCTCGTTGCCTTTTCCCATATATTTCTCCTGCCACCTGCTCCTGAGACCAGCTCCATCCAGGCAGATGTTGCCGTGGGTCCTGGTCGTCCGTTTGAACCAAGTGACTTATACCCGGGCGGCACATAGTTCAGCCGTGAGGATGTAAAGCCTTTCGGAACTAAGCTATACGAAGATAAACGCTCAAAAGAGGCAGGAGTACAATAAGGGCTTATAAATTCAAGTCAACTCAGCGCCGGCAGCTTAGCTGCCCGTGGCTGTTGATACTAGCGACACTGCTTATTTGTTGAGAGAGAACCATGACAGAGCTAACAGCCAGGGAAATCAAGAAGATTTACGCGCAACTTCCCGAAAAGCATGACAGAGCAAGGAAGTGGTATGGACGCCCGCTTGCCCTTGCCGAAAAAATTCTCACAGCTCACCTCGACAACTGGAAAGGGGAAAAGCTGGTACGCGGCGAGTCCTATGCCCTTTTGCGCCCCGACCGGGTAGCCATGCAAGACGCCACCGCCCAGATGGCTCTCTTGCAATTCATGCAGGCTCAGCTCAAAGCCGTAGCTGTGCCGACTACCGTTCATTGTGACCACTTGATTCAAGCGCGTGTGGGCGCTGCCGAGGATATGAAAGTGGCCCTTGAAGAGAATAAGGAAGTTTATGATTTTCTGAAATCAGCCAGCGACAAACATGGCATCGGCTTCTGGAAACCTGGTGCCGGGATCATCCACCAGGTAGTTCTGGAGAATTATGCTTTCCCCGGTGGCATGATGGTTGGGACCGATTCGCACACACCCAATGCCGGCGGTCTGGGAATGATTGCCATCGGCGTCGGCGGCGCCGATGCTGTCGATGTCATGGCCGGGGAAGCCTGGGGCGTGCGATGGCCGAAATTGATCGGAGTCAAGCTGACGGGAGCGCTTAAAGGCTGGGCCGCGCCCAAGGATGTAATTCTGAAGCTGGCTGGAATCCTGACTGTCGCCGGTGGCACCGGCGCTATCATCGAATATTTCGGGCCGGGAACAAAGTCCATCAGCTGCACGGGCAAAGCCACCATCGCCAATATGGGCGCCGAGCTTGGCGCCACGACTTCCGTTTTCCCATTTGACGAAAGGATGGCTATCTATCTTGCAGGCACTGGACGAGAAGAGATTGCCGCTCTTTGCCAAGAGTTCAAGGATTGCCTGACTGCCGACCCGGAAGTGGTAGCAGATCCCAAGAACTTTTACGATCAGCTCATTGAAATCGACCTCGACGAGCTTGAGCCCCATATTGTCGGGCCTAACACCCCAGATCTTGCTCGCCCGATCTCTTCTATGGCAAGGGCCGTCAAAGAGTTCGGTTACGAGGATGCACTCAGCTGTGCCCTCATCGGCAGCTGTACCAATTCATCATACGAGGACATGGGGCGGGCAGCCGATGTCGCCGAACAGGCCGCTGGCTACAAGCTCAAGTCTGCCTGCTCTTTCATGATCAGCCCCGGCTCCGAGCAGATATATGAAACGATCAAGCGCGACGGACAGATGTCTCAGCTCGAGGCTATCGGCGGTGTGGTACTCGCTAACGCTTGCGGTCCGTGCATCGGGCAGTGGAAGCGCGAGGATATAAAAGCCGGGCAGAAAAATTCCATAATTACTTCTTTCAACCGCAACTTCAACCGGCGCAACGATGGTAATGCCGAGACCGGGGCTTTCATCGCCAGCCCGGAGATCGTGACGGCTCTGTCTCTGGCCGGTCGTCTGAGCTTTAACCCGCTGACCGACACCATAAAGGGAGGCGACGGCAAGGAAATTAAGCTCGAACCGCCCGGTCCCGCTCCTGAGATTCCCGCACGCGGCTTTGTCAGCGCCGAGTCCGGATATCTGGCTCCGAGCGCCAACGGCGAAAAAGTGCAAGTCATTGTCAGCTCCCAAAGCGAGCGGCTGCAGTTGCTCCAGCCCTTCGAGCCCTGGGACGGCAAAGACTACGTCAGCCTGCCTCTGCTCTTTAAAGCGCAAGGCAAGTGCACCACAGACCATATCTCGGCAGCCGGACCGTGGCTGAGATTCAGAGGACATATCGATCGCATCAGCGACAATATGTTCATCGGGGCGGTGAACGCTTTCGGCAGCAAGACTGGTGAAGGGCTGGACGTGCTCACAGGTGAGACAGCTTCATTCCCGAAGGTCGCCAGACATTACAAGTCCAAAGGGCTCGGCTGGGTCGTTGTTGGCGATCAAAACTATGGCGAAGGCTCGAGCCGCGAGCACGCAGCCATGTCGCCACGGTATCTTGGCTGCAAGGCTGTAATAGTGCGCAGCTTCGCGCGCATTCATGAGACCAATCTGAAAAAGCAAGGAGTGCTTGCGCTTACTTTCACCGATGCTTCAGACTACGAGAAGATTCAGGAACGCGACCGTGTCAGCCTCACCGGTCTGGATAAGCTTGCCCCAGGTGAGCCCGTGCTGGCGACAATCGAGCACAGCAACGGCGAGAGCCAGGTTATTAAGCTCAATCATACTTTGACCGACGAGCAAATTGAATGGTTCAAAGCCGGCTCAGCCCTCAATCTCATTCGCCTGCGTCGCGAGGGCGTGCTGACGAAATAGGCAGCTTCCCACACAGCAGACAATCTGGTACTTGAGAGAATTCGCTCAGGGTAGTTTTGGTGCCATTTGTCTCATGGGAGAGATCAAATGTGATGGCTGGACAAGCCAGCGCGATGCTTTAGGCGGAAGCGGGTATGAGATCAAAGTCAACCTGCCCAAGTTCCCCGGTCGGACGGAACAAAAGTGGGCAGACCTCTGAGGGCGGAAATCCCAGAATCAGCTCATGACCGAGTTTTTCTTTCTCTTGTTTGCAGCTGGGCTGCTGGGTGTCGTGCCACTGGGCATATATTTGGCCGAAAATGTGCTGAGAGTCAATCTGGTCAGACGGCTTTCGCGTCCGGCCACGCCGAGAGCCTCTATGACCATGGCCAAGGAATACTCTCTGGCGCAACAGGAGGCGATTGCCGCAGTTGAGACATATTTCGTCGAGCGCCCGACGCTCCTGTCCACCCGGACACCGCCTTGCCTCAGGAGGTCATGGTGGCAAATCGACGAGGTGGACAGAAGAGTCGGCACGGTCCAGGCAACTGCTGACTGGATGGAGGACATCAGCAGCTACTCTGTCTGGCCGCAGAACGGTCAAGGTGAGTTGCAGAAGCAGCAAATTACTGTCAAGGTCTTTTGTACGGCCGTCAAGGCGCCTGGACTGCAGACAAGTCAATGGACTACAAGCGTGGCTTATCAGTGGTTGTTCTCCGCTGACGACAACTTTCCCTCCTCTTCGGAAATTGTCTCGTTCACCGTGAGCGAACTCGATTGTCTGCTGGCTCAGGTGGGAGGGACAGGGCAGGCAGCTCATGCTTCATTGCTGAAAGCCAGGGTGTCCACCTCTGCCGCTCAGCGCCGCCAAAAGGCGCCTTTTGCCGATCCTCCGCCAAGACCGGTTATCGAGGTCAAGCCTCCGCCGTGGCCGACGCCGCAGGACTTCAACGAAGCCATCCAGAATCCAGCACTCTGCTTCCAGGACTCTCAGCTCATGCAAGGCCGCCCGGCCTTGAGCGCACTGGGCTTGCCGTGCCCAGATAGCGGTGCCTTCGGCAGCGTTTACCGTCTCAAGTCTCAGGAGGGCGATTATGCAGTCAAATGCTTCTTGCGGCAGGTTGACGACCAGGCGCCGCGCTACGAGCAGATAAGCAATTACGTTCTCAGCGACGACCTCGAGGAAACCGTCTGGTTCGAATTCCTTGCGCAAGGGATTCGTCTGCACGGCAGATGGTATCCCATCCTGAAGATGGAGTGGGTCGAGGGAGTCTCACTCAGCCGCTTTGTCGGGGATCACATCGGAGATCGCGTAGCAATGGCTTCGATAACGCAACGTTTTCGGGGCATGGTTCACGACCTCAACCTGGCTGGTATCGCGCACGGTGACGTCCAGCACGCAAACGTCATGCTTCTGCCAGACGGACAATTCAGGCTTGTCGATTATGACGGCATGTTCGTGCCCGGATTAAGCGGCTGGCATAGCAACGAACTTGGGCACCGCAATTACCAGCACCCCGCGCGCAACCACACGCATTTCGGGCCGTATCTGGACAATTTTTCCGCATGGGTCATCGACACTTCGCTTAGCTGCCTTTCCCTGGACGGGTCACTGTGGGAGAAGCTTTGCGCAGGCGACGAATGTCTTTTGTTCAGAAGAGAGGACTTCGAAAGCCCGTATATTTCCGGGGCTTTTCTGCTGCTTGCCAACCACTCCTGCGATGAGATACGTCGCCGGGCGTCCATCCTCAGGGCGCTTCTTTCATTTTCTCCCGAGACAATACCATACCTTTCGGCTGAGGTTCGTTACCTCCTCCTTTCATCGGCTGGCAAAGTGGAAAACGGCGCACCGCCCGAGATCCTGCATCACGCTATTGAGGTGGCTGGGCAAGCTGCCTGCCAGCCAGCCCGGCTTCATGATCAGGGCAGCCTGCCTGAGATACCCTTGAAAGACAGCTCCGGAAGGGCAGGCAAGCAAGCAGGAGATTCTCCGGAGGAAAGCAAGGGCAACAGTAGCCGACCAGAGTTTCCAGACTGGATGATTCCATAATGAAAACTCCCTCCAACCATCGAAAACACCTCAGACCATATCTGCCTGCAGAACAAGAGGCTTTGCAAGAAATCCTCATTCCTTACGCTCCGCGCCGCGACCTGAGGAACTGGTGGCACATGCTCTGTCAGGACAATCCCCTCTGGAGCATCGCACTTGTCTTATCTGTCGTTACTCTTTTTTGCACTGCCCTGATTGCCCTTCCGCTGGCGTTGCTCTTCTTGATGCTCGGCTTTGGCGGCGGCTATACCCCTCAGGCGCTCTGGGCGTTTGTCGCTCTTTTTGCTGCCGGCATCGGCTGCCTCTCGGGAGGTTTTGCTCTCATCGGCATGTACTGGGCGCAACAGCCTACTTTTATAGCAGCCGGTGCAAAGGGGCTGCGCTTTCTCTATCTCCATCAAGGTGAATCGCAAGCAAGTGTTGCCATTCCTTTCGAGAGCATCGTCTATGCCGGACTGAAAAGAACGAGCGGCTGGGCGCCAGCTCCTCTGGAGGTCGAGTTCACAGTCGACAGGGGCGGTCTGCCCCCAGGTGACTTGGAAGCTCTGTTCTTTCTTCATAACAGCTTCAAGGACGGAAGACAGTTTTCGACAATAAAATGTCCCTTGAACTGCCTGTCCAGTCCTCACGCTGCCGAAATCATGCACACGGCACTTCGAAGTTTTCTACCTCCCGATCGCTATGATCCTGAATTACAGAACGTTCTCAATCCCCTGACACCGGAGAGCTATACGTCGATGTGGCTGGAAAGCTTTCACTCAGCTAAGAGCCAATTGAGAGAGGGAGTACTGTCTCCAGGCGCCAGGGTCGGCAACGGTCAGTGGGAGATCCAGAAGGAACTGGGCTGCGGCGGACAGGGGCGGGTATACCTGGCCAGATGCTGCCGGGGCGATGCCTCGCCTCAGGCAGCTGTCGTGCTCAAAGAGTTCCTTCTTCCCGGGCAAACCGATGCCGCGGCTGGAAGCCGGGCGCTTCGTGGAATCACTGCCGAAGCTCAGCTGTTGAAGACTTTTACCCACCCGCAGATAGTTGCTTTTGTCGATATGTTCGTCGATGACCACAGAGCCTATCTCGTTCTGGAGAACATCGAAGGGCGCTCGCTCAGGGACTATATCGCAGAACACGGGGCAGCGTGCCAGGAGGACATAATAAAGTTAGCCCATCAGCTATGCAGTATTCTTATTTTCTTGCATGGTTTGAATCCGCCAGTCATTCATCAAGATTTCACGCCTGAGAATCTCCTTATTGGCGGGGATGGCATGATTACCCTCATTGACTTCAGCGCCTGCTGGCAGCTGTCATCAATGGTCGAGCTGACTGCCGCAGGAAAGCAGGCATACATGGCGCCCGAGCAGTTGCGGGGCAGACCAACCAGGCAAAGCGATATTTATGCGCTGGGGGCGACCTTGTTTTTTCTCTGTACCGGGCGCGACCCTGAGCCGCTGAGCCAGTCACACGTCGAAGCAGTGGCAGCCGATGTTTCGGAGCCCTTAGCACAAATCATTGCCCGCTGCACGGACCTGGATCAAGAACACAGATATGCTCTCGTCGAGCAGGTGCGCCTCGATCTCCTGGCCCTTCCAGCGCCAACTGGCAGCTGGAGCAAAGATAACTGTACGGCCAGGCCTTCTCCTGAGATGTGAGGACATGGCAGGGCACACCGGCAGAGGAAAGAGCAAGAACGTGAGCGAGCCTGCAAGAATCACTCTCAAATACTGCGCAGCTCCAGTCTATGTACGAGTCGCCCTTTTTGCCAGCGCTGTTTTCATGCTCATCCTTTTTCTCAGTTCGGCAAGCAATTTCTTTTCTAAGCACGCAGGAGTCGTGCAGGACATTGTAACCGCGCTGATGCTGCTGTTCATTCTTATGCTTTCTCTTTTCAGTTTCTTTCTGGCCAAATCCGCAGGCTGTGAGTCGATTCTTCTGGACAACGAACACGTAACGTTTCCTGCCCACCTGACGCTTGTTACTTTCGCCGATATTCGTTTTAAGGCACGCTATCGCTGGGAGCAGTTGCGCAAGCTGGCTCTGGAAGGGAGGCTCTTGGCGGACACTGCCTCGATGGAAGGCGATACTATTTGTCTTAAGCCCTTGAAACTTGTCTTTTATTTCGACTCCGGACAGTCAGTGCGGCTCACTCTTGCCCATATGAGACCTTCAGATATTGGTCTTTTGATTTCAGCGGTGGAGGAGCACTGCCCTGGCGCAGGTGTCATGTCGTCCGATGTGCAGGAGCTCAAGGGGCAACTATCGTCAAGGATGGCAGCCATTGAAGCCGGCTCGGCTGCCTGTCAGGACAGCCTTACTGCCTGCTGGATAAAGGAGCTTCAAGAGCAGGCATCGATAATCACTTTCAGCCCTCTGCCTGCAGGCACACGGCTTCGAAACGGTTCCCTGAAAACAATCGCCCAAATAGGCTCGGGCGGATTCGCGGCAATTTATCTTGCAGTCACGACGCAGGGGCGCAAAGTTGTCCTCAAAGAATCGAAGGGGCAGTCGGGCACCGCCCCGGGCGCTGCCTCCAGGCAACGAGAGTTCTTCGAAAGGGAAGCGCGACTTCTCCTGGCGCTGGATCATCCCGGTATTGTGAAAGTTCTCGATCACTTTATCGAAAACGATCGCGATTATCTGGTCATCGAATATATTGAGGGAGAAAGCTTGCGACAGCTTGTCCGCCGGTCAGGCCCGCAGCCAGTCGAAAAAGTGCTTTCCTGGGCTTGCGGTATTGCCGACATTCTTTGCTATCTTCATGGACACGCACCGCCAATCCTTCATCGCGACATCACGCCCGACAATCTCATCCTCAACAATGCCGGGGAGCTCTTTCTCATAGATTTTGGCGCTGCTAATGAATTTGTCGGAACTGCGACCGGTACACTCATCGGCAAACAAGCTTATGTCGCGCCTGAGCAGTTTCGCGGCAAGGCCCAGCCAGCCAGCGACATCTTCGGGCTCGGTGCGACGCTGCAATTTCTGTTGACCGGCAAAGATCCCGAGGCTTTGAGCGTTTCCCACCCACGAGACATATGTCCTGAGCTTTCAAGTGAGGTGGACTCTCTCGTGTCGAGTTGTACCCAACCGGAGCTCAGCGAGCGAATTGCTTCGGCTGATGTTCTGGTGCAGTTCATAAAAGCGGCAGTTGCATCCAAGTGACCTGCTGTCATTGGCAAAGAGCCCTTTAGAAGTGCTGCTTTGGCGCAGCCGGCTGATATCTGAGCCTTGTGTCTATATAGAATTCAGGATTGCAAAAAACCTGAGCTGGATTCCCAAATGGGAATCCAGCTCAGGGCACCTTCCTCTGGAAAAAACTTATCGGTCGATGCGCTGGCTGCGCGGATTCTACCTGCGGCGGCAGGCTGCCGGAGCTTGGATGTCTTTGCTGTCCCTGGCACAGGTCAGTCGGCAAATGCCAGGAGCCTCTGTGCAGTGTCTTCAGATTTAGCTGTTGTGACTTGAGAGTCTTCCTGGTTTAAGAGTCAGTTGGCTCTTCAGCCGAGTCATCCAACCTGCAAGAAGTATCGCTTGACATCATCAAAACTGAGATGCTTTTAACTTTTTCCTAAGGAATTGTCCGGAGGTCACTTAGATCGCGCACCGCTGGCAGTGCAGCTCTCCTTTCTCAAGTACGCCACCGCTCAAGGCAGAGCCATAAGGAACGTTTTGACTGAGTCGATAAACTGGTCGGCAGCGACAAAACAGATATCGTTATGAGCGGCGGCAGGAAGAGGCATGAAGCTCTTGGGCTTCTGAGCTCTCTGGTAAAGCTCTCGAGCGTGAGAGAAGGGCACGACTCCGTCTTTTTCACCATGGATTATGAGCAAAGGGCGGGTATTCTTCTCGAGGACTTGGGCGCTGTCGAGTCCCGGTCTAGGGAAAAGAGCCGACGGATAGATTTTCATCAGGGGCAGCATCTCGATGCCAATCTGTCGCAAGGAAGAGAACCCGGACTGAAGAATCATCCCGGCACAATTGCGCGTAGCAGATACCTGGCAGGACACTGCAGCTCCGAGCGACTCCCCATAAAGGACGATAGAGGATGCTTTCAAACGGCGCTCTTTCTCCAGATGGTCGAAAGCCGCGCGCCCGTCGTCGCAAATCCCCTGCACGGTAGGCGTTCCGTCGCTGCGTCCGTACCCGCGGTAGTCATAAATAAAGACCGACGCTCCGCATTTGAGCAGGACAGCAAGCAAATGCGGACGACCGGTGAGATTTCCCGTATTGCCATGGCTGAAAAGGAGTGTTTTTGTGGAGCCGGGTACGCTCAAGTGCCAGCCGTGCAGCATCTTGCCGTCGGCGCCGGCAAAGAAAACATCCTCCGCCTTTATACCGGCAATCTCGCCGCAGTCATAATCGCCCTCCGGATAGCGGTTCGGATGGAAAAGCATATTCGCATAAAGAGCGCCAGCCACCCTCGGTGACAGCCCTACATATGCTGCCGCCAGCAAAGAGGCGGAGCCGGCGGCAATCTTAGGTATATCGCGCAAAAAGGTTCTCGTCATATCATCTTCGCCATCTACGTCACATCAAGCCATCTGCCGAACTTGTGCCCGACTTTCAGCGGGCACTCAACGACGTCGCACTGGCAGTCGTCGGCAAGCTTAATACTTGCCGTGTTCTCACTGCAAATGAGAGCCACCATATAATGATAACCCGTCTCCTGCGCCATTTGCATGAGTCGTCCCGCTGGCAGCAATCCACGTACAATTCTCTGGTAACTCGATCAGGGACGGTTGTAAAGGTCGTTGTCTTGAGGTTGAAGGAATCCCTGGCGCCCTCGATTTCTATTTCCCGAGAAAAGCCCATGTGCATGAAAGCTGTCAGTCGGCGTTTGATCCAGATCTGCTAAGATCTGTCCGCCCTAAAAAAGAGGTGGAGACGGCCGTGCACGAGCTTGCCAGGACTTCGCTCCTTGTCTATAGCATTTTCATTGTCATTGGCGGTGTCCTTGGCTATCTGAAGGCGCAGAGCAAAGCGTCGCTTATCTCAGGCGTAATCAGCGGAGCGCTGCTTGCGACAGCATACTCGGTAGCCAGACGAAATCTCTTGCAAGGCACAATACTTGGGGGCGTTATGACCGTTCTCCTCTGCGTTGTTTTCTTGGTCCGCTTGCGTAAGACCGGCAAATTCATGCCAGCCGGCTTGATGCTCGTCATATCGGCCCTCGAGCTGCTTTTTCTTACCGTCGCGCTTAATTTCCCCAGCTGAAGCCACACGCTCAGTGCCTGCGTGATTACAGATGCCCGGCAAATCTGGATCTCCGGCTACGATGGCTGCCGTGATGTGTCTTGCGGGCCTTCTGGCTAAGTAGATATTGGGCAGAGCTGTTCATTGCCGCATGCTACGCGACGGGCGCACAGCGCGATGCCACCGCAGGCGGTGCACGGCTGGAGATTCTTTCGGCGGTGTGTTGTTGCAGCTCTCCGGTGAATATTCACCGAAATGCCACCAGCATTGTTAACAATGCGTTGCCAACAGGCTAGACGTGCGTAATGTATCGACAATCCGTCTTCCATTCTTCGTTATAATAGGATCCCGCATGTTTAGAGCCTTGTAAGAATTGTCATCAAGACTCTTATCAGTGCGTGCTTTATTAAAGGGATCATAGA
>JAHFBI010000111.1:0-3639 GCA_023250095.1 Candidatus Melainabacteria bacterium | reverse complement strand
CCCTGGGCCACGAAACGCCAAGACGCCTGGTGGTTCGAGCCTGCGCTTGTCGCAACCGGCTTCGGTCTTTTCACTGTCTATGTCATCTGGCGTGTTTTCTTCGATCCGTTGGGGAAGTACGAGATCGGCGGTTATCTTTCTCCTTTCTTTTCGCCGAAACTTTCTTTCGACTGGTGGCACTGGTCGCCGGCGATTCTTATTCTCTGGATACCGGCAGGCTTCCGGGCAACCTGCTACTACTACCGGAAAGCCTATTACCGAGCATATTTCGCCGATCCGCCCGCATGCGGTGTCGGACATCTTGGCGGGGAGCAGTACTGCGGCGAAAATAGTTTTCCGCTCGTCGTGCAGAACATACACCGGTATATGCTCTATCTGGCATTGATTGTGTTGGCCATCCTCTGGATAGATGCTTACAATGCTTTCTTCCTCAACGGGCAATTCCGAGTTGGTGTGGGCAGCCTGGTTTTTCTGGCCAACGTCGTCTTTCTCTCAAACTATTCTTTCGGTTGTCATGCCTTTCGCCATCTCATTGGCGGGAGGCTTAACTGTTTTTCTTGCTCGTCGGCTGCCAAGACTCAGTTGAAGCTCTGGCATGTCGTCAGCAAGTTCAACGAGCATCACATGCTCTGGGCCTGGATCAGCCTCTTCTCTGTTGGTTTTACTGATTTCTATACACGTATGGTGGCATCAGGCGCCTTCACCGATGTAACTCTGATCGGGCAGCAACTTGTGGCCACTAATCCTCTTTAATAAACAGGCGGCTTCTTGAAAAATGGCAAATTACGAAACACATGAGCACGACGTTCTGATTGTTGGTGCTGGCGGTGCCGGACTGAGGGCGGCCATCGAGGCTTCAGCCAGGGGAGCAAATGTTGGGCTCGTCTGCAAATCATTGCTGGGCAAAGCTCACACAGTCATGGCCGAAGGCGGCATAGCCGCTGCCCTGGCGAACGTCGGCGAACCGGACAACTGGCAGGTGCACTTCCGCGATACGATGATTGGCGGCAAGATGCTCAATAACTGGCGCATGGCTCAGCTGCACGCTCAGGAAGCTCCCGAGTGCGTGAGAGAGCTCGAACGCTGGGGTGCTGTCTTCGACAGGACAAAAGAAGGCAAGATTCTGCAGCGAGCTTTCGGCGGGCACACATATAAGCGGCTCTGCCACGTCGGTGACCGTACAGGACTGGAGCTGATCCGCACCCTTCAGGATCGCGGCATCCATCAAGGCATCAAAGTCTACATGGAATGCACTATTACAAAACTCCTCAAAGACGGCGACAAGATAGCCGGAGCCTTCGGCTATTTCCGCGAAGATGGGCGTTATGTGGTCTTTAAGAGCAAAGCCATTGTTTTTGCCACCGGTGGCGTGGGACGGTCTTATCTGGTGACGTCCAACTCCTGGGAATATAGCGGCGACGGGCAGGGACTGGCTTTTGAGGCCGGAGCCGATCTCATCGACATGGAATTCTTGCAGTTCCACCCGACGGGGATGGTCTGGCCTCCCGGTGTGCGTGGACTCCTAGTCACCGAGGCCGTCCGTGGTGAAGGAGGCATTCTGCGGAATTCCCAGGGCGAGCGCTTCATGTTCCGCTATCTGCCGGAGGCGACCAGAAACGACTATGCCGGCGACGAGCAAGAAGCAAAGAACTGGTTGGACGACACTCTTTCCGGCCGCCTGAAGACGCAATACAGGCGGCCGCCCGAGCTGTCGACGCGCGACAATGTCGCGCGGGCCATTTACACCGAGGTGAAGGAAGGGCGCGGCTCGCCGCATGGTGGCGTCTTCCTGGACATTGCCTATCAGCCGGCAGACCGTGTGAAAAAGAAGCTGCCGAGCATGTATCATCAGTTCAAAGAGCTGGCTGACGTTGACATAACCAAGGTTCCAATGGAAGTGGGTCCGACGTGCCACTACATGATGGGCGGGATCAGGGTTGATGCCGACACTGGAGAGTCGCGAGTCTCAGGGCTCTTCGCCGCCGGCGAATGCAGCGGCGGCATGCACGGGGCCAACCGCCTCGGCGGCAACTCTCTGTCGGATCTTGTCGTTTTCGGCAAGCGCGCCGGTGCTGGTGCCGCCGCCTATGCCAGCAAAGTCGCCTCGATGCCAGCTGTCTCCGAAGATCAGATTAAAGAAGCGATGTCCGAGATGGAGGCACCCTTCAATCGCAAGGATGGTCTGAACCCTTATGAGCTGCAGAAGGAGCTTCACGAGATCATGGGCACATATGTCGGGATCTTCCGTGAAGAAAAGGAACTTGAAATTGGTATCGAAAAGCTTCTTGCGCTCAAAGAGAAGGTGAAGAAAGCCGCTGCCTCTGGCAACAAGGTTTACAATCCCGGCTGGCATCTGTGCAACGACTTGAAGAACCTGCTCATCGCCTCAGAAGCCATCGCCCGCAGTGCCCTCTCCCGCAAGGAGAGTCGTGGCGCCCATAGCCGGCTCGACTATACCAAGACCGACGACGAGCTCGGCAAAGAGAACACATCAGTATTCAAGAGCGGCGAAGGAATGAAGCTTGAGAAGACGGCGCTGTCCCAGATGCCCGATGATCTCAAGCAGCTCTTCGGCAAAAAGGAGCCTGCCCATGCGTGAAGCCAAATTGAAAGTGTTCCGCGGCACTAAGGACGGCGGAGAATTCAAAGAGTACAAGGTCCCAGTTGAAGACGGAATGGTTGTGCTGGATGCAATTCACTATATTCAGCGCGAGGTTGATCCGGATTTGGCTGTGCGTTGGAATTGCAAGGCTGCAAAGTGCGGCTCCTGCAGCGCCGAAGTGAACGGCAAGCCTTCCTTGATGTGCAAGACAAGAATGGAGCACTTCGCCGAAGGTGAGGAAATAGTAGTTCAGCCAATCCAGACTTTTCCTCTGGTAAAAGACCTGGTCACCGACGTGCAGTGGAATTACGAGGTCAATAAGACCATTCCTGCTTTCACACCTGCTGACGATGCCGACTGGACTTTCTACCAGGAAGATATCGACCGGGTGCAGGAATTCCGCAAGTGCATAGAGTGCTTTCTTTGCCAGGACGTCTGTCATGTCCTCAGGGATCACAATCGCAAGGATGCTTTCTACGGACCACGTTTTCTTGTGCGAACAGCCAGCCTTGAGATGCACCCGCTCGATACCGAGGACCGCATCGAATTCCTGAAGAAAACGGAAGGACTGGGCTTCTGCAACATCACTAAGTGCTGCACGGAAGTGTGCCCCGAAGAGATTCACATCACGGACAATGCCATCATCCCGCTGAAAGAGCGCGTTGTCTCTGAGTTTTACGATCCTGTAGTGGCGCTTTTCCGAGCTATTTTTGGTGACAAGAAGAAAAAGAAAGCCAAAGTGTAAGCTGTAAGACGGCTCAGGCGTGTTGTGGCACCAGCAAGCTGGCAGGTATTTCGGCTTCAGCCGTGGCGACTGCTGTGGGATCTTGCTTGCTTGAGCAGGCGGCTGCGGACAGCTTGCTGATTAGCCTGGCTGTAGCTGCGGCAATTGCCTGGCGATCCGGCAAAGGTGAGGAAGTGCCATTTGTCGTGGTAGCGACAGAGGCATCCGGAGCCTTAAGCGCAGCTGTAGTTTGCGATGCAGCGGAGAATGAGAGAGCTGCTGCTGGCTTGAGGGTGCTCAGACCCATTGCGGT
>JAHFBI010000110.1 GCA_023250095.1 Candidatus Melainabacteria bacterium | reverse complement strand
AAGCACCGACAGAAGCTTACGTCTGGCAATTCTGTCGAGAAAGAGCATTTGCGTCAGGGCGTGACGGATGAAAGGAAAGAACTCAAAGCGACAAATAAATTTGTCCTGGCAGGCTGAAACAATATACTCGGCAACTTTCGCTTGCATAAGCCGGCCGTCATCATCCAGAAGCGAGCTTGCCGCGACGGTTAACAAATAGCCCAGTGCCTTCCGCGCCTGCAACGCCTCAGCCTCAGGACCCATAGCCTGAGCAAAGAGCCTCTCGAGCTCCAGAAGGCGCGCGCTCTGCTGACTCTCGACCAAAACCCCGGCGCCTGCCCCCGGCACATCACTTGAGTCTTTCAAGAGCAGACCATAATTGCCCTTGAGCCAACTGCGCGTCTGCCCGTATGGAGATCCGGAACTCTCGTTTGCTTCAAACATTCATTAAGTAGACTCTTTCAACAAGCTTGTCTCAATTTGAAGGATTTTCGCAGGCGGAAATCTTGTCAGAAGTACCGACAGTAAAATCGAGACGATCCTAACAGTATCTTTGACCACCATACTCTCCGAAGATGTTAATTTGACACAGGCACTGCCGGCAACCACCTTCCTTCCCAAGCAGCGCCCTCATGAGGGATAATGGTTAGCTGTCCCGGTAAGGTCGTGTCTTTTGGCAAAAATCCTCATCATCGACGACGATCCTGACATTGCCGAGCGGCTCGAGCAAACACTGAGCCACTTCAGCCATGTTTGCCATGTTTGCACAAAAGGGATCGACGGCATGTTGCGCCTCAAGGAAGAAGCCTTCGATCTTGTAATCCTCGACTGGGAAATGCCAGCTATAAGCGGGCTGGAAATCCTCAGAAACTACCGGCGCGACGGTGGCAGCGCCATGATTTTGATGTTGACCGGAAGAGACAAAGCCATTGACAAGACAGTCGGGCTCAACTCCGGCGCGGACGACTACTTGACCAAGCCTTTTGACACTGACGAGTTCCTCGCCCGCGTCAAGGCTCTGCTACGCAGGAAGCAATAACAAAAGACACAGGTTCTCTGGCGCCAGTTCGCTTGTTTACCAGAAGAGGAACTGTCCATTTATTTTCTAAACCGGGCATGATCCGCGCGTTCAGCGGCGCTGGCAGAGCCGGCGCAGGCCGAGTAGATAAAAAGGAACAAGGCCGTGGCGCCGACACCTTTGCCGAGAGTGCCGCCATTTACTTTCAGCCATTGAGCAACTTTGCCCCGCACTACCGGGTCAGTCTTGGCAAGAGTGAGATCTTCCATCTGCCTGGTCAATTGGGCACGCTGTCTGGACAGATCCTCATTGCGCGGATCTTTTTCCACAAGTTTGTCCAGTTCAGCCAGTTTGCGTGAAAGCTCTTGCTGCTGCCTGTCAATTTCCTTGACGGCATCGCCAGGAAGGGTGGAAGCACCGTCACCGACCGTGGTGCTATTCACGGCACCATCGACTATCCTGCCTGTGGACCCACCAATAGCTTCCAGCGGGCGGTTGGATACCCCGGAGCGACCATTGCCTGCCTGCCCGGTCTGCCCGGAAGACAGCTCGCCCTGGGTCTTAGTGATTGCCTCGGCAAGAAGGCTTTGCGCGCGAGGATCTGCCTGACACTGTCGCTTGAGAGCCTCAAGCGAATCGGCCATTTTGGCGTCGCCTTCTTCACCTCTTGCGCGCTGCCGACTGATTACTTCGTCAAGCTTGCCCAACATATCTTGCTGATTGAACCCAGGCGGAAGATCTAGAGCCAGTTTCTGCAACACATCAGAAGAGATCGGCAAGGCAGTGCCGCTTCCTGCTCTTGTTGCCACCTCATGATTGAGCAGTCCGTTGACACTTTCTACGGCAGCTGTGTGCTCGGCATGTGCCGGGTCGGCGTATGCATCCCTGAGTTTCTTGAATTGAGCCAGTTCACTCTTGTCCCAGGTCGGATGCTCTTCTTGATCCATGATAAGAAGATCCATCGATTCGATTACACCCTTATCCAGAGACTTTCCAGCCACCGCAGTGGGGTGCAACTCTTTGAGATGCCTCGTAGCATTTGGCAGATCCAAGGGCAAGCTGTCGACGCCGGAGCGTGTCGGAGCCGGTTTTACCTCGGCAGGGGTAAGGGCAGGGTCGGGTCGGCCGAGCAAAAGGTGCTCCTGCCTGGCTGACAGGCGGTTGACGATACTCTCTGATATAACCGCATTTCCTGAGCCTCTGGCCCCGCCAGCTTCAATTGTCGCTCGCAAGCCGTGCAACTCGCTCATCAGCCTGTCAGCTTGTGAGCGAAACTTTGGCTGGTTCTGATAAGCCTTCTCAAGAGCGGCCGCGCGCTCCTCGCCCTTGAGCTTCTTGAAAGACGAAGTGTCGGCACCCAGCGACTTCAACTGAGCATCCGTAAGAGATCCCATTAGCTTGCGCCGGTCCAGCAGTTGTTTCCAGCTTCCAGATAGAATGTCGTGAATATCACCGCCGTCGAAGCGCTCGCTGGCAGCAGTCTCCAGCTTCAAATGCCCGTCCTTGTGCAGGCGCACTTTGCTCCCGGCAGACGGGCCGCTTGCCGGCTCAAACGGCTGTCTCAGCATCTGGCTGAGCGCATAACGCACGATCTCTGTCTCAGCCGTTTGCCTGGCTCTTGTCTCAAACGGCGCCGAATGCTGCTCTTTCTGCACAATACCCATATATGATGCGGCATTTCTCACGACGCCAGCCATTTCTTTGTAGAGTTCGGCTTCTCGCCTGTCCGGCGACTTGCGAGCCATTTCAGCCGACCAGTCGGATAAAGCTTTGATCTCAGCTTCGGTTTGAGAGGCTGTTGTCTTCACTATCCCGGGCAGCGGGCAGCCATCAGGACCGAGCTTGAACCTCGAGGGTTCCCTGGTCAAGGATTCCATTTGGGCAGATAAATCAAGCCGGAATTTCTGGGCTTCTCTTGCCGTGTCAGGACGATCGTCGTCGACTTTCAAGGCTCCCAGTTTGTCGAACAACTCCGGGTTAACGACAATTATTCCACCTTTTCTCAGAGAAAAAATATTGCCTTTGTCGGCTCGGGTAGTTGCGTCAATAAAATGGAACTCGCCTGTGCGCGTGTTGACGAGCAAGAAGTCAGCACCCACCTTGTCCGCTGGCGACTGGGGCTCGCTCGGATAGAGCTGCCACTCGGCGCCGATGCGTCCCTGACGCTTCAGCTCGGCAAGTATGCCGTTTCTCGGGTCGTTCAGAAGCCGGTAGGTATTTGCTTGCGCCCGTTCGCCCGTGCTCTGTGGGCGCACAAATTCGCCCGAGCGTTCAATCTGCGATCTTCTGCCTTCAAGCTCGCGCAGAACCGTCGTCAGGTCGCCGTTCGCCCAGCTGACGAAAAAAGCTGCCGGTGAATCGCCTGAGGGTATGCGGCGCGCAGCCTGGCTATCTGAAATGATGGTATCAGGCAGGGTACCGGTTCTAACAAGAGCCTCCGTAGACTTTCTCGTGCTTTCCCTTTGATCGAGGGCTCCAGGTACTGCCGTGCGATCCAGTCCCAGCTGGCCAAACGAAGGCTCGCCTTGCCTTGCGTCGGTCGGCTGCACTACTGCCTTCTCGGATAATTCATTGCCCATTTAGAGCAGCCCCGGCGTCGGCGACAGGCAACACGCTTTCCCTTGAGCCCGCCAGGCATTTGCCCCGGTTCTACTTGACCTTGCCCTCTTACATGATGGATGCATGCGCTGCCAATCTCCTCACTTGTTGAAACGAGCATGCCCGACCCGCTCGTCGGCCTGCGCCGACTTGCTACAAGCTGAATAAATAAACAAGAACAAGGCAGCTGCCCCCACGCCTTTGCCAACAGTGCCACCATTTGCTTTCAGCCATTCGACGACCTTGCCTTGCACGGCCGGGTCGGTTTGAGCGCAAGAGAGATCTTGCAGCTGCCTGGACAGCTCGGCACGCTGTCTGGACAGCTCTTCATTGCGCGGATCGCCCTGGCTTGCTCTGTCCAGTTCTGCCAGCCTGCGCGTGAGCTCTTGAGCCTGTCTTTCAATAGCGTCGGCGGCCTCCGGAGGAAGAGCCAGCGCGCGCTCACCGATAGTAGTGCTATTGACCACACCGTCAGCGACTCGCCCGGTGGCCTGTCCGATAGATGCAAGCGGTCGGGATGACACTGTCGGCTGCTTTGCCTTGCCTTCACTAAGTAGTGATCCGGCAAGATCTGCTTGCGTCCTGGTCAGAGATTCATGGAGCCGGGAAAATGCTCTGGGGTCGGACTCGGACAGTCCTTTCAGAGACTCGAGTTTATCGGCCAGCTTGCCGTCGCCCTCTTCACCTTTCAAACGCTCCCGAGCAATCATCTCATCGAGCTTGTTCACCACGTCTTGCTTGCTGAATCCGCAGCTGAGATCGCTTGCAACTTTGGCGAGAACTTCCGGGCTGGCAACAGCGGCAGCCGGCTGATTCAGGTGATCCAGAACGCGTTTTGTACCGTAAGCGGCAGCCATTGCTCCAAGAACCTTGCCCACTGTGGCAAGCCAAGATGAAGGCTGGGGCTCTTCTTTCAGCAATTCGCTCTCCGGGATCTTGCCTGCAAGGGCAGTATCGCCGCTCTTGCGCAAGTCCTCGACTCTGGCTATCAAAGAGCTGAGCCTGCCTGCAACTTCCTGGTCGAGATCCATCGACACGGAGCGCTCTATCTTGCCCCAGCCGCCGGTTATTTCGGCAGAAGTCTTTCCGTCGGCTGCCACTTTTATGGAGACTTTCTTGAGATCAGCCGTCACCCATGGCAGAGGTATGCCAAAGACTGGATCGTTGCCTGGATCTACTTCCGCCGAAATGCCTTTTATATTGGATATTTCCAGACAACCATCAGCACCATGGGCGATATCGCAACGCAAGCGTTTGGCGAGCGTGATCTTGCGACATCCCTGGCTGGGATCAAGAGACTGGTTCAACTCGTCCGGCAATTCCACGACCAGCGTATCCACACCATCGTGTCTCAACAGCGAGACACGCTCGACCTTGTTCTCGCGCAAGAAGGCTGCAACAGAGGAATTGAGCTTGTCAAACTGCTCCGGCAGAAGGCTGATGCTTGCCGGCTCTTCAGCCTTTGTCCCGAAGGCTGAGTCAGGCTTCCTTGGGCTTTCTTCTTGCTGCTCGGGTGGTTTCTGGACGGGGACTGCCGCCTTTGACTCGCTGGAGAATACTTTACTCAGGCTGGACACGGCTGACCTGGACTGTGCGCCAATAATCTCGAGGCAACCAAGCAATTTATCGGTGTCTCTGTCAGCGCCTTTATCTATATCTATGCCAGCACAGTCCAGCCAATTCATATCGAAAAGGGCTGGCTCCAGTCCTTTTCGATGTGAATGGTCTTCAATCAGCTTGCTGTCTGTATGATTATCGGCCATTGCCTTTCAGAGAGTAAATCCTGTGAGAAATTGTTAGCGACGCTGCTCCTGAAAGCCCACTTGCCGTCCAATGACAAGCAAGCTGCCACAGAACGTCAGAGACTCTTGCGGGTGTAACCCTGCCCAAGCCCCTGCTCCCTTTCATATATACGCGAGCATTTCTTTCTGGACAATACACAATTGTGCAGTCTGCGCAACGCCATCCAGAAAACAATGAGCAGATCAAACAGGACTGTCCCGTGATCTTGCAACCGGATTGTAAAGGACATCTCTCACCTGCAAGAGGGATCTTTCCTCCCTCTTGCAGGTGACGACATTCTCGGAGCAAGAGGTCCACAATCAATGTAGTGAGAAGTCAGTTGATCTCTTGCGGCGCAAAAAATACGATAGACTCAGGGACCGCTTGACAGTGCCACTGCCACAGGTTCCTGAAAGACTCTGCACAAGTGAGTCGTCAAGGGCGACACGGCATCCAGGCATCATTTCTCTGTCGGCAGTTACAGCATACGAAGTTCTGGCTTCGATGCTAACTGTCTTATGGTGTCAACCACTCACTGGGGAGGCAAGAGATTTCCTGTGTCACGAATATTGCTCGTCGAAGATGATAGAGACCAGGCGGAAGTGCTGGGCTTTTCCTTGCGCAAGGACAGGCATGCAGTGCACATGGCATATACGGGAAACGAGGGGCTGAGAACGGTAGCGACTTTCCGCCCGGAGATAATCATTCTTGACGTTCTTCTGCCTGACCTGACAGGCTTCGAATTGCTTCCTTTCCTCCGGAAAGAGACTGCCGTGCCCATCCTTCTTCTTTCAGCCGCGCGTTGCTCGGAAGATGACCGCGCCGCCGGGCTAGCCCTGGGTGCGCAAGATTATCTGGCAAAGTCGCACAGCCACCGCGAGCTTCTGGTGCGTGTCAGAAATCTGCTCGACCTGCAGGCGAACACAAACATCATTCATCTTGCAATTGGTGCCAGACAACTGACAATTTTCGCCGATAGGCAAAAGGTCGAATGGGACGGCGAGCAGGTGAGGCTTACAGCCACAGAATTCAAAATCCTCTTGCAGCTGGTCAGAGGGAAAGGAGCAACAATCTCCTATTGCGAACTAGGCGAGGCAATATGGGAAGATCCCCTGACGGACGCTTCAACCATCAAAAGCCATGTCAGCCGTTTAAGAGCCAAGTTCATGGACAAAGAAGGCGGGAGCGACCTGATTCGCAACCGGCATGCGCTGGGCTATGCCTTGAATATATGCCGGGCAGAAGAATCCAGGGCAAACGATGCCAAGGGAAAGTTCCTGCAACAAAGCTCAAGATGAGCGCAGAAAGACGTAAGCAGAATTACTCCGCCATGCCTGAGTCACTGAAACCATTCTCCAATTCAGAAAACGGACTCAGGTGCGAACTCGAGCTAAGCGCCCTGATTTCTCATCAACTTCGCACACCTCTCTATACAGTGAGAAACGCACTCACACGCGTCCTCGATTACAAGCCTCACATCTCAGGCGATATGCGCCGCCTGCTGAAAATCATGGACCGCAACATAGATCGCATGGTTACCCTCACCGAACGCTGCCTGATGCTCATGGAGCTACAGAACCGTCCAGGCGCACAAGAAAACCCGACAGAAGTAGACCTGCGTGAAATTATAGATCGCACGCTTCACTCTCTAGATGATGGGCACCGCTCCGTGCTCGACAGGGTAGCAATGGTCATTGAAAATGGCGTCGGGCAGAAAGCGCTCATATCCGCCGACAGCTTTCTCATAGAGCAAGCCCTGTCCAATGTAGTGGCCAACGCCTTGCAATATGCCTGTACGCCAGGCTGCCGAAATCACCCCTGTATCTTCGTCTCATTGTCCAGGGAAAGATGCCAGCCCTTCTACCGCCTCACCGTACAGGATTCAGGACCAGGAATCCCCCCCGAGCATCGAGAGCGCATATTTCAACCCTTCTACCGCATAGCCCAGCTTTCCCCCCTCCACCCGGCTGGCAGCGGTCTGGGGCTGGCCATTGTCCGAACAATAATCAGATCCCTGGGCGGCGATTTAGGAGTTGAGTCAAGCAGCGCTCAGGGAGCCACTTTCTGGTTCCGCATCCCGGCCTTGCCGCCTGGCGGCAGGCCACAGGTAAAAGAAATATGAGCCAGAGATATTCCAGCAAGCTTGAAAATCCGCCCATCCCCACCCTTAGCAATACGCCATGAAAGCATCAAAGACAGCCGGACGCGGCGGAAACCGGATAAATCAACCGAAGCAGGCTTGCCATTTTCCAACAATTTCGGCCGACTCAGCCCCGCTGAAGCACACTAATTCCACCTCCTTACACGCTGGGGGGATGCTCGGGTTGCGCCAGTCAGCCGATTTTCACTCCTTCCATTCCGAAATCGCAACCTTTTTGCCTTTGCCCGCTGACATGATGCTTACAGATTCCCGCTTGGGAAGTTCAGTTAACCGGAGGATTTAGATAATGGCTGTTGAAAAAACGAACTCGTCTTCTAGCCTGGCAGAAGTAATTGATCGCATCCTGGACAAAGGTATCGTGATTGATGCATGGGCTCGGGTATCGCTGGTGGGAATCGAACTTCTCGCCGTCGAAGCCCGTGTAGTCATCGCCTCAGTCGAAACATACCTGCGCTACGCCGAAGCGGTTGGACTGACCGCAACAGCAGCTGCGCCAACAAGATAACGCTCAAAGCGTCTGTGCGCCCGGGAGGAGCATCCCCTGCACCCCCTGAGCGCACAGACCAGGCTCGATAACCGGTCTACCGCCCAATGAAATCCACCAACGAAGACCGGTTATCGAGTCATTCCCTTCCAGGCTGTCAGCAAAGGAGAAAGCCATATGTTCAAAGGCACTGATTCGGAGCATACCCTTGCCTTCATCGGGATGCTTGCAGCCCAGAAGGCTGATCGGGCGAAGTTCCTGGATACATCGAAAAAGCAAGTTGCACACATGCTCGCCAGCTTCGACAAAGACCGGCTGAGCAGCCGTCATGAAATGTTGAAACAATTCAACGAAAATCAAAAGATGCAAGCGGCAGCAGAAAACAAGCGCCTCAAAGAATTCAAACACTTCCAGCACGAGCTGCTCCAGCAGGACATGGCGCGCAAGGCTGCCACAGAGGAAGCCAGCAAGCAAACAAACAAGCTTCTTGCTCACTTCCACCATGAGCGATTCGAGATGCGCCTTGATCTCAGTGGCCGCGCCTGCACCCTCGCTTCGACCATGAAACTGTCGGAAGAACAAAGAATGTCCGAATTCCAGGCTCTGCAAAACATGCTCGCCAGGAAGAAGAAAGAACGTCTTGCTTGCCTGGACAAAACAATGAAGGAGGCAAGAACGTTCCTGAAAGACTGTCACTGTGACCGCATGAAAATGAGCACGGCATTACATAAGGAATTCGCTGCAGCCGCCGACTCCCGCGCCGAAATCACAATGGCCTGGGCGGCTTTGCGACACGGGCGTATGAAAGACAGAAAGGCACCGCAACAGAGCATGCCCATGCCGGACAAAGAAATGAATGCACCTGCGCCCCCTGAAGCGGCAATGGACAGCTCGAAGAGCAAAGCTGTTTCAACAATTAAGTTGAAACTGAAAGCGACCATTTCCAGCTTTCCTAAAGGCTGCAAATTCTCTGAAATTCAAAGAAGCCTGGACAATTTCAGCAAGGACGCAATCAAAGAAGCGCTCATAGATCTTCTTTCTTGCCAGGAGCTTCGCAAAGACGACCAGGATCGCTACCACCTGATTTAGGAGTGAAGAGATGACGGAAAATCAAACAATCACCGTGCTCAGCCCGAGGCCGCGCGCCGACTTCGTCGCCACCGACTTTGTCAACAACATCTCCGACCGGGCGCTTTCTTATATCAGAGCCGGCTACCCCGTTCATATGCGGGGTCCGGCGGGGACCGGAAAGACGACCATGGCCATGCACATAGCTTCATTGCTCGGGCGTCCGGTCGTCCTTATGTTCGGTGACGATGAGTTCCGCACATCGGACCTGGTCGGAGCCAGTGCCGGCTATTCATATAAGAAATTGCACGACAATTTCATCCACAGCGTCCTGCGCGTCGAAGAAGACGTCAACCAGCGCTGGCTGGACAACCGCCTGACAGTAGCCTGTAAGGAGGGTTTCACCCTTGTATACGACGAGTTCACCCGCTCGCGCCCGGAGGCAAACAATGTCCTTCTGACAATTCTGGAGGAGAAACTGCTGGCCCTGCCGACAGCAAGATCGGGAGACGGTTATTTGAAAGTGCACCCTCACTTCGCGGCCATCTTCACCTCCAACCCGGAAGAATATGCCGGCGTACATAAGACTCAAGACGCGCTTCTCGACCGCATGATTACCATTGAAGTAGAGCGGCTGGATGACGAAACCGAAATTGCCATTGCAAGGGCCAAGTCTGGGCTCGGACAGCAAGAGTGCGAAAGAATCGTGCATATCGTCAGGGACTTCCGTGAACTGACAAAATCGAGCATCACTCCCACAATCAGGAGTTGCGTCATGATCGCCAAAGTCATGAGCGTCCAGGCAGCGCAAGCCTGGAATAAAGACGACAACTTCCGCCAGACCTGCCGGGACGTCCTTCTATCGCGCCTGTCCCACGGCAAAGTCGCCCCTCTCGAACTCTCGAAAGTGGAGACTTTACTTGACGATTTGATCGACCAGTATTGCGAAGGGCCCCTACCGGACGACAGACTGCCTGCCTTGAGCACGGATGACGACACCATTGCCGCAGCCTGAGAGGTGAGTGAGCCATGAAACAAAGAGCAACCGGGAGCCGCCCCCGCACCCTGCGAGGCAATATTCGCCCGACTAAGGCCACAATGCACCTGGAAATGACAATGCTGCTTCACCAGGAGCAGCGGCTCAGCGCGGAGCTCACGCAATTACAACGGCGGTCGGCGGAAATCCAGACAATGATGCAGGCGTCCAGACAGCGCATCAAGATATTGCGCGACTGCTGCGACGGCCTCGACGCTGCCACCTTGCTCCCTGACTCAGCGGGGCGATCAGGCGCAGCGCCGAGCCAGGAGAGGGAAAATATGCCTTCTGACCCTCAAGACGAGCCGAGTAACGCTCGCCGATAGATGAATTTCGAATACTAGACACAACTTGTTTTGCCGGGAGAAAAATCATGTCTGACACAAAAAAGAAAGCCGGCTTAAGCGAATTCTTCGAAGGGTTGACCGGGCTCATCGATCTCGTCGCCAAACTGCAGGAGCAGGAGGACGGCTCAAGAGCTCACAGCGGTGAATTCAAATCCCCGAGCGGACTTTCCGGGGTTTGGGGTGTACGGATCAAAGCCGGGACAGGCGGGGCTCCTACATTCGACCATTTCGGCAATATCGGATCGAACAATAAAGGTGGGGTCGTTAACGAAGAGAGAGAACCAATCATGGACATTTTTGAAGACGGAAACACACTGACAGTCGTGACAGAGCTTCCCGGCGCCAGCGAGGACAGCATAGACGTCACCATAGACGGTACTCTCCTCACTATTTCGGCCAGCGCTCGCGATCGCAAATACCACAAAGAAGCGACCTTGCCGTGCCAGGTGTCGTGCGAACCTCTGAAACGCTCCTATCTCAACGGCATCTTCTCACTGGTGCTCGCCTGCGAAAACCAGCCGGCGTTCAAAGCCTGAGGAGGCGCCAGTGAACAGTCCTGCTTATTCAACGCCACAGCGCCTTTTTTTAATGAAGCTCAAGTCACTGAAAGAACAGCTGGAAGAACGCATGGAAAAGGACATTCTGCCCAGACTCAATGATTCTCGCCTGCCGCAGTCCACAAAGGAGGACCTGAAACAAGCCCTTGCTGATTTAAAAAAAACGATCCAGGAAATCGACTATTTGGAAAAACGATTGGAGCGGCTATGAATCCAGAGGACACCAGAACAATAGAGCCGGATGGGGAGCCGCGCGCAAAAGATGGGGAGCATGGCAATGGAGGCTCCTCATTGTCGGTTGAGTTGAAAGTAAACCGGGCCGCATCCAAAGACGTCGGGCGCGGAATCATACGCCTGGACCCGAGCGACATGGAGCGTATCGATTGCCAGATAGGCGACATTGTCGCCCTGTCCGGCGGGCGCCTAACTGTGGCACGCGTCTTGCCCGCTTACACATACGACCGGGGCAAATCTTATGCCTTTATTGACGGGCTCTTGCGCGAGAACGCCGCAGTGGCCATTGGCGAGACGATCACGGTGCGCAAATGCCGTGCGTTGCCTGCCATTGAAGTGACGCTGGCAGCAATCACGCCCAGGTTGAGCGGCTATAGCTGCCAGCAAATAGGCCAATCGCTGGAAGGCTTGCCAGTGCTGGCAGGAGATCGCATCCGGGCCAATTACGTCGGAGCAAGCGGCGCTGACTTCAATGTTCTGGCGGTGTCACCTGCCAGCGCGGTCTTTTTTCATCCTTCTACTTCCTTGCGCATCCAGCCACCGGAAGGCACTGGGACAAAGACACAGCCCAGAGTACGCATAACATACGAAGACGTAGGCGGGCTGAGCGAGCAAATAGGCCGCATCAGAGAAATGATCGAGCTACCGCTCAAGCATCCCCAGGTATTCGAGCGGCTGGGCATCGAACCACCGAAAGGCGTCCTCATGTATGGCGCCCCTGGCAGCGGCAAGACACTGATTGCTCGCGTGGTGGCCTCGGAAACTGATGCTCATTTCATCAAGCTGAACGGTCCGGAAATCATCCACAAATTTTATGGGGAGAGCGAAGCAAAACTGCGCAGCATCTTCGAGGAAGCAAGTAAACGCGCACCTTCCATCATTTTTATCGACGAAATCGACGCCATTGCTCCCCGGCGCACGGAAGTGCTGGGCGATGTCGAGAAAAGAGTAGTGGCACAGCTTCTCGGCTTGATGGACGGTCTGCAATCACGCGGGCAGGTTATTGTCATCGCTGCCACCAACATACCCGAGGCCATCGACCCGGCGCTTCGACGCCCCGGGCGTTTCGACAGAGAAATAATGATCCCGGCCCCCGACAGAGAAGGTCGCCTGGAAATCCTACAGATACATACACGCTCAATGCCCCTTTCCGATGATGTCAGCCTCAGTCATCTCTCTTCAGTGACGCACGGCTTCGTCGGCGCCGATCTGGCTTCTTTGTGCCGCGAAGCAGCCATGAACTCCGTGCGTACGCTCATCCCAGCCCTGGCAGCTGATAATGATGAATTGCCCCGCGACAGCTTTCTGGATCTGGAAGTAAACATGACGCACTTCCACGAGGCCTTGCGTCAGGTGGAGCCCTCGGCAATTCGGGATATTCTTGTCGACACGCCGGATGTGGGCTGGGAAAGCATCGGAGGGCTGGAGTCCATCAAGCAAGTCTTGCAAGAATCGATCGACTGGCCGCTCAAGTATCCGCAGCTGTTCGCTCAAGCGAAAGTCAAGCCGCCCAAAGGCATCTTGCTCTGCGGGCCGCCCGGTACTGGCAAGACAACTCTGGCGAAGGCCCTGGCCAAAGAGTGCCAGTCCAACTTCATCTCAATCAAAGGGCCTGCCCTGTTCTCCAAATGGGTCGGCGAAACGGAAAAAGGCGTGCGCGAATTATTCCGCAAGGCCCGTCAAGTTGCCCCGACAATCATTTTCATCGACGAGATTGATTCGCTCGCCAGCCTGCGCGGCCACAACACCGGCGACTCAGGCGTATCCGACCGGGTGATCAGCCAGTTGCTCACGGAGATGGACGGGCTGGAAGAGCTGAAAGGTGTTGTCGTCGTAGCTGCCACCAACCGCAAAGAAGCCATAGATCCGGCTTTGCTTCGGCCGGGACGCTTTGACTTTGTCCTTGAGCTGCCCATCCCAGATCAAGCCACACGTCTCAAGATTCTGCAAATTCATACTGCCGGAAGGCCGCTGGCGGATGATGTCGATCTGCTAAGGCTGAGCGAAGAGCTGAACGACTTTGTCGGTGCCGACATAGAATCCGTCGTCGACCGCGCAGGCATACTGGCCATCAGAGAGTATGTCGAGAACTCCCGGGAAATACCTTTTGCCATTAGGCGGCAGCATTTCCTGGAAGCCCTTACTTTAAGACATACGCAACAGCAGGGAGAATATGAAAGATGAGCATGACCAGCCCGACAACTGAGCAGACAATTCCGCTTCGAACAGGAATCTATCTCTATTGCATAGTTGACCGCAGCATGATTCCACAGACTCTCTGGAAAATCTCCGGACTTTGTGGACAGCCCCTCAAAATAATCCATTATCGAGACATTTCAGCTGTTGTCTCCGATGTGCAAGGAGATCGCCAGCGCGCCACAAGAGACAATCTGCTCACTCACACTCTTGTACTGGAGAAAATACTGGAGCACCAGCAGCTCCTGCCGATTCGCTTCGGCATAATGGCCAGCTGTGAGGAAGACATTGTCAACAATATACTCAAAGAACATTACTGGAACTTCCACGAGATATTGCAAGGCTTGAAAGGCAAGAAAGAACTGGGAGTCAAAGTTCTCTGGAACCAGGCGGCAATCATCCAGGAGATCCTTGGGCAGGACGAACAGATATGCCATCTCAGAGACTCTCTTGCCGGACAGGAGGAAGACTCAATCTATTACGAAAAGATCAAGCTGGGCAAACTGGTCGAAGCAGCATTGCAATCCAAACGCGCCCAGCTACAAAGCACAATTATCGAGGCACTTGCCCCACTTGCCATCGAATATCGGGAGAACAAGCTTCTTTCAGAAGCCATGGTCGTCAATGCAGCATTTCTTGTTCCTGCAGAAAACGAGCCGGACTTCGACCAGAGGCTTAATGAGCTGGCGAACAAATATGACAATACTCTGCGTTTCAAATACACAGCCGTTGCCCCGCCTTATAACTTCGTGAACATATCCATCTGCTTATAGGGAGTGACAATGGGACTGCTGACAAGAATTCTCACCTTTCCAGTGACCGGCCCTCTCGATGGACTGGTAGCCATTGCCAGGCATCTGCAAAGGCAGGCTAACGAGTCACTTGACGAGGACAATGTGAGCGTACAAAGCCGCCTGCTCGAGCTGGAAACTCTCATGCTCCTCGGCGAGATTTCCGAACAAGAATATGCCGAACAGGAGAAGTACTGGCTCGATGTGCTGGACGCTCAGCTGGCTGAGCAAGAAA
>JAHFBI010000109.1 GCA_023250095.1 Candidatus Melainabacteria bacterium | reverse complement strand
AGTTCTAAGCAATTTGCTTTCTCTCGTTGCCAATATTGGACACGTCTCAGGCTGCTGGCTCCGATATCACTTAGGATCTTGTGGCAATTGCCAGCCAGAGAGGAAGTTTTCTTGCAAAGCGGTTTTCGAAGGATTGCCCGGGGCAGCTTGCCGGTTTTGCTTCTCGGCTTATATCTTGCGCTGACAGGCTGTCTTCTTACCGCCTTGCAGCCGTCATACGCCTCGTATTACCCGGGTGGCAGTGGCCCGGATCCAGATCCCGATCCGCCCGGGCCTTCTCTGACGCCGCCTCCTCCTCCTCCTCCGCCTACCTTTGTCACGCCGCCGCCAGTGACATCGGCGCCGCCGTCAGTACTATCCTTACCTCCTTTCCATCTCTTTGTGCCAGCTGTCCCGGTCTCGCGGGATGTTACCGGCAACATCGACCTGCCAGCAGGCATCGGAGCTGCTGCTCCAGGGGGGGGCGATATACTCTGCGGACTTTCCGTTTTGCCTGACGCCGACTTTCCCCAGGAAAAGGATTTGCGCGGCAGCAGCGACTGGATAATCATCAGGGCGCTTCCTGATACTGTTTATGAGCGTTCCACTCCTTATTCGGCTCGCTTGAAGGAAGGTTACCTGCTTGTTTCTGTCAGGCGTCCTTCGCGTCTGGCTCTTATAGAGACACCTGAGGCAGAAATATCGCTGTCAGCCGAGGGCGACGTGATGCTGCAATTCGACAGGGGGCTCTTGCGAGTGCTCAATATAACCGGGCGCGGCACAGTCCTCAAAGTCAAGCTCAGCAGCCGGCTGTTCGGCAACGTGTTGAAGAGTCGGGTCCTTTCCTTGAAACCGGGTTTCGAGCTCCTCGCCAGCCAGGCTCAGATTGGGCGCAGTCAACTGAGACCTCCCGACGGCATAGCAAGACGCCGCTTCAAAGTACTCGCTCAAGGTAGAGTTGCCCTTAGCGAATTTTCTCTGGCAAGCGTGCTTGAATCGAGCGCTCTTGTAGCGGAGATGTCCCAGAAAGACGCCGACAACAAGGCTCGCCGTATTGTCTCTGAAATGTCCAAGATGGCTGCAGTGCTCAATTACCTCAACGGCAGCGGATACACGAATGAAAACACAGGCTTAGCTCAAGGAGCAGGTCAATCGTCACAAAGGCCCGAATAAGCCAGTCCTCCCCGCTTGTCTCATCAAGCGAACCCGGGGCATCGCACGCCTCGGGGAAACGAGGCCGCCTGAGGGATCTTGTCTGCCTGGTCTTGCTGGCGGCGATCAATCTCCTTTGTTTCAGCAATTGTCTCGGCAGCTATTTTTTTGCTGATGACTTTATGCAGATCCCGTTCATCTGGCGCTCTTGCCACGGCAGACCGGACGCGCTCTGGTCGGTGCTCTTCAACCCCTGGCTAGCCGATTGCTATCAAGGCACGCTCGTCTTCTACCGTCCACTTGTCCCTTTTACTCTTGCAGCCGATCTTCTTGCCGGGGGCGGTAATTCCGTCTGGTTTCACGCCAGCAATCTCCTTTACCAGACAGCCTGCACGGCTTTCCTGTACATCGCCGGCAGGCGCCTCATGGAGCATTGCCGGCTGCCTGGCCCCCGGGGCACTGCCTTTGCCGGCTCGGCGCTCTTTGCTGCTTTTCCACTCCATGCCGAAGTAGTCAATTTCATTGGTGCCAGATGTGACAGCCTTTGCGCTCTCTTTAGCCTGGTTAGCCTTGTTTTCTTCCAGCGTTGCCTAAGCTCAGGAGGCAGGCTCTCCAGAGTCTTTTCTTTGGGCGCCTTTGTTCTGGCTCTGGCAAGCAAAGAGATGGCGGTGACACTGCCGGCGGTGCTGTGCGCCTACAGTTTCTTTTTTGCCCAGGCGGGTCCAACGAGAGTACAGCGCATAAGGGCAGCGCTTGCCGGGACCTGTCCTTACTGGATATTGACCCTGGTGTTCCTTCTTGTCCGCCACCTGGTCACAGGCAGCGCTTGCGCCGGCTATGTAGGGTCTCTGTCTCAGTATTTCGATGAGCTGGCGCGCCTGCGCTGCCTTAGCCCTTCCTGGCTCTGGAAGATAATCTACCCTTTCGATGCTGCGCGTATTGCAAGCGGGAGCTTTCTTTTCCTGACGGTACAGGCGCTTTATTTGCTGGCAGCCGTCAAGATCCTCCTTTGCGTGGCAAGGGGCGCATTTACGCCGGCACAAAGGGCTGTTTGCGGATTTCTTCTCCTCTGGGCTTTCTTCTGGCTGCTACCAGTGGTTCGCTGTCTGGACCTGGGCGAGAACCTTGCCGGCGCTCGCCATTTTTATCTCATGAGTGCACCGCTTTGCCTGCTAGTGGCAACGCTCGTCCTGAGCCCACTGGCAACTTTGCGCGGCTCTGGCGCTTCGGGGAAATCCAGCCCTGTCAGGCGGATTAATCTAGCCAGGCTTTTCTGCCTGGGCTCTTGCGACCGCGTACTCTCTCTTTCCTTGCTTGGGGCACTTATCCTTTGTTTCGGGCTGGCCACAAGGCTGAACAATCAGTCCTGGGCGCAAGCCGGCTGCCGTTTGCAGGCATTGCAAAGATCTCTTTCGACGAATCTTGCTCTTCTTAATCATGGCATGAAGGCTGCCGTGCTCAATCTGCCTCTGGATCTAGGAGACGGCATGTCCTATACGTATCCGGCCATTCGGGGTTTGCTGCAAGAGCCTTTTGCCAGCCAGCACACGGGCGACGGTGACCTGACAGCCCTTGACGGGCGCCTCTTCATTGCGCCGGACGTGCTGAATGTCTCGCGTCTGGAGCGCCTTTATGCTGCGCCGGGTTCGTGCGTGTCGTTTCTCTTCGACAGCGCTAACCTGGTGTTAAGAGAGATCCAGCCGCATTTCAATCACTGCCCTTTGAAAATCATTCCTTGCGGCAGGCACCTGAATAATGCAGGGCAGCTCATTGGCGTAGACATGCTCTGCCAACCGCCTGAATGTCTTGCCCTGGGTGCTGAATGTCTTGAGCTGACCGTGCGCACCAGGCAGATTGGACCATGCCCGCCCGGAGCAAAGCCGTCAGTCTTTCTTCAGTGGACGGACTGGCAGGGTAGTAATTTCGATGGCTCTACTTTGAAGATACTGCCACTTGTTGTCGATGGAAAACCGCATCAATATACTTTCGACCTCAGCCAGTACAAGGACTGGGTTCTAGCCGGGCGGATTCCGGCCCTGCGCGTGATGTTCCCAGGCTGGTCTCACGAAACTGAACTTATCGGCGCCAGGCTTGTCGAGCGCTTTCGGCTCATTCCTGTGTTGAAACCGGTGGATTCATCGGCAGTAGAAACTGCTGCCGGCGAGCTCATCTCAAAAGACTCATCTTTTAGCTTTTCGTTTGACGTGTCGAATATTGCCCAGGCAGGCGGCATCAAAGTGGAGATTTCTTTGCCGGAAGGCTCCTTCCAGTCTTTTGCCCGCGATTATCGTCAGGAGACCAAATCCTGCCGGCTCAGCCAGAGCTTTTTCGTCAGGGGCGTGAAAGGGCAGTTTAGCGTCCCGTCTTCGACTTTCTCAGTGCCCGCCAGCTATCAGATTCGCATTGGAGCAATCGCTTTTGATGGCACTTTAAAAGGACTATTCAGCGATCCTTTGCAGTTGAGGCTGACGCGCGCCTTCCCAAATCAAAGAAGGAGTCCTTGATGACCGGACAGGGGCAGCTTGAGCGGCTTGTAGCCGATGGCAAGTCCGCTCTTAGGGCGAGGGCAGGGGGCTCCCACAGTTGTCTGTCTGGAGAGCGTCCGCTCACAAGTCTGTACAGGGGACTTGACCATAATTTCTCCGACCTGCTTCTCTTGCTCACACTGTTTCTGGTGAGCGCTCTTTCATTTACAAATATATGGGGTTGCTACTTTTACGGCGATGATTTCATCCATCTGGAGTTTCTGAGGGATCTCTTTCAGCATCATCTGGAGCTTCTGCCGCGGATTGCCGTCTCCTGCTTTCTTGATCCTACTTTCGAGCTCCTCTGGCGCCCGCTTGTGGAATATTCTCTGGCTCTTGATTATCTGGTCTGGGGGGGGGCCCCGTTCGGGTATCATCTGACCAACTTTCTCAGTCACAGTTACTGCACAGGCATGCTTTATCTGGTGGCAATCCGACTTCTGCCAGGATCCGCTCCGGACCGTCGCCGCCTTGTGGCATTCTTTGCTGCTGCCGTTTTTGCTGCCTTACCTTTGCATGGCGAGGTGGTTGTCTGGCCAACCGGGAGGGTCGACAGCTTCTGCACTGGGCTATTTCTTACCTCGCTCTGGCTCTTCATGTCCTTTCGGCAGAATGGCTCCCGGGTCTTGCAAGTCCTGTGCCTGTTGGCTTTTGCTTTGAGCTTGCTCTCGAAGGAGACAGCAGTGGTTTTCCCGGCAACAGCCCTGTCCTATTGCTTTGTATTTGGAGCAGGCAATCTGCCAGCCCGCGCTGTTGGCGCAATTTTAGAAACTGCCTGGCTCTGGCTTGCTCTTGCTGCGTACTTTGCTTGCCGGGTCTTTGTGCTTGGCACCGCTGGCGGAGGCTATGTCGGCTCGATCAGCGAGGTCCTCGACCAGAACATCTGGCAGAGGTGGCTGAACACTGACTACTGGCTCCAGCTAGCCAATCCGATCAATCTGGAGGCGGTGGGACCTGGCAATTTTATCTTGCCGGCACTGCACATTCTCTATCTTCTTGCCGGGCTGACCCTTGCCTGCCGGATAATTCTGGCGCCGTTGAACCGGCAGGCTCTTGCTGCTTTGAGCTTTGCCAGCCTCTGGCTTATTTTTTCCATGGTGCCGGTTTATAAGATCTGGCACCTGACCGGCACTCTCATTGGGGGCAGGTACTTTTATCTGGGCAGTACTGCAGCCAGCCTCATCTTGTCGCTCTTGCTCCTGCCCCTGTCCAGGGCAAGTACTCCAGGCGACTTCATGTTGCCTGATAACCATAAAGAGCACTCAGCCCTCAGCCCAGCTCCAAAGCTGGCAGGTGGCTTCCCGCAGTCGCTCTTCTGCAGCTTCGCCCTGGATATTGTTGCCATCCTTGTCGCTGCCGGCTTCGTGCTTGTTTTTGCTGCAGCCACATTAGTCAACAATAGAGCCTGGATAGACGCCGGCGACGAAGCGCGCAATATTCAGCATGCTGCCGCAGCCGCGCTTGCTCGCCTGCCTGCCAGGCAAAAGCTTGTCATAGTCAATCTGCCGCAAAATTGGCAAGGCGCTCATCTCTTTTACAATTTCTCCATGTTGCGGGGGCTTCTCTCACCGCCCATCTATCCCCTCGACTTGCGAAAGCGCCTTGCAGCCGTCGAGTCGAGAAACTATGTCGCAGCCGATATAACAAATGTCTCGCGCTTGCGCTCATTGCTCGGCGCACCGGATCGTTTTGCAATCTTTGCCTGGAGTCACGAATCGGGCCAGTTGAGAAGACTTGCTCTTCCATCTGGCACTTATGACGTCAGCCCGCCAGATCTCACCTGCATCCAGCTTTCAACCCAAAAGGGAGAGCAGGTTTTCGAATATCGCTTTTCTTTCAGACAACCTCTCTGTCCTCTGTCGGTAGAGTTTCTGGATGTCGAGCTTGCGCTGGCGCCGCCATCCCGGCAAGAGCACACGGAAGTACCCGGAGCAAATGAGTGCTTCCATGCTCCAGGGAAGCCGACTCTCACTCTTTGCTTTGGTAAGGATGCCAACGGCAGATATGATCCCTTGAAAATGCTGTCGCTGATGCTGCCCGGCGATAGCAGGAAACACGTCTTGCGCTTTTGCCTTGGGCAGCAGAAGAAATGGCTTGCACAGGGCGATCTGACACAGCTATCCTTGTTTGTAAATGCTCCTGGACGAAAGTGCGATCTTGTTGCCGTCCATTTTCTGGACGGGCGCTCAGAAATCCCTTCCCTTCAGGCGCAGAAGAATTTTGCCGGACAAAGCGGAGATGGTGTCTGCCACCTGAGCAAGGGCGCAGGCTGTCTCTTCCATTTCGATTGCAGCGCTATCCCCAACGCAGCCTTCGCTGTTATCGAGTCATCAAGACCGCATGGCCGTTTCGTGCATTATGCAGGCACTTATAGAGAAAGTCGTCTTTCGGCTCGAAGCCTGTGGCAGCGAAAGTTGTCTGCGGTCGCCGGCGATGTTTTTCTCAGCGGCAAGGACTTTCCCTGCTCAGCTTTTTATCAAGTACGCCTGGCAGCTTTCTCGGCAAAGGGAGCCATGCTCGGCTATGTCTCGGATCCGCTGACGCTTGGCGTTTCAAACAGTGTGGCAGGCTGCAAAGCGCGCTCCGTCTATGAGGTGGGACAGCCATGACCTTGCAGCTTAAGCAGTCTACGCCGGCCACAGCCTGGTTACACTTGCCCAAAGGGGTCCGCTCCCGCCATTACGCAATGTGGCTGGAAGGGTCCTGCATGATTGCCCTTGTCGCGCTCAATTGCCTCTGCTTTGCCCGGGCGCTCGGCTGCTACTTCCTTGCCGACGATCTTGTGCCTGTGAACTATCTCCATGAGATATTTTCCGGGCATGCATCCCTTCTCTGGGAAAAGCTCTTTTCTCCCTGGCAAGACTCCGGCGTGCAGCTGCTTTATCGTCCTTTTATCGAGCTGACAATGGCCGCCGACTATGCCATCTGGGGAGCTTGCGCCTCCGGTTTTCACCTGAGCAATCTTCTTTATCACATATCTGCCGTTCTTCTTCTGTTCCTGATTGCCAGGCAGCTGCTTGGCTCTTTCGGTCAGAAACCTGGGACCCTTGCCGCCTTCTTTTGCGCTGCACTCTTTTCCGTCTCGCCTCTTAACGGCGAGACCGTCGTATGGATAATCGGGCGTGTCGACAGCGTATGCACTGCCTTTTATTTGCTTTCTTTCCATCTTTTTCTTGCTTATGAAAGAAGAAGGAGTCTTCATCTTCTCTCATTGAGCGTCGCGTCCTTTGGCATTGCCCTTCTCTCTAAAGAGATGGCCGTCACATTGCCCCTTGCTCTGAGCTGGTATTGCTTGATGCTCTCAAGTCAAAAACCTCTCAGGCAGGCTCTTTCATCCTCTGTCAGGAGGTGCCTGCCTTACTGGCTTTTGCTTGTCCCCTATTTTCTTGCTCGCACGCTAGTGCTGGGCACTCCGACCGGCGGCTATGTGGGTTCTATTGGAGAAATGTGCAACTCATCCCTTTTCTGCCGATGGGTGGAAAGCGGCACACTCTGGAAAGTCGTCTATCCTTTCAACGAACATTTGCTGGCAGCCGATAGCCCTCCGGTTACCCTGCTCCATCTCCTGTATCTGGCAGCCGGCGCGGTGATCATGGCTCGCGCCATCTGGTATCCCTGGAATCGACAGGTTCTTCGGCTTGCCTCCTTTTGCCTGGGCTGGTTTCTCATCAGCCTGATTCCGACATATCAGGTTCTCTATTTTAACGTGGCTCTTGTAGGTGGCCGCTTCCTCTATCTGGGGTTGACCGCTTTGTGCCTGCTCGTGGTGCTTCTCCTCTATCCTTTCCCGGGGGATGGCGCCCCTGTTAGACGCAGTCCTTTCTTTCTGGCAATGCTCAGTGAAGTCGTCCTCCTGGGTTTTGTCGGCTGCCTCTGCTGGATTTCTATCGTTGATGAGTCAGCCTGGCTGAGCGCCAGCACTCTGACACTTGGACTGAAAGATGCTGTCGCCAAGACACTTTCGACCTTGCCTGCATCCAGAAAGATTGTCATCATCAATCTGGAGAAAGAGAAGAACGGCGCTCATTTGTTTTATAGCTACAAGATGCTCTCCTCTCTGCTCAAGCCTCCACTGTCGGACTCCGACAATGCTTGCCGTGTGCTTTCCTTGCGCCCGACCTTCTACCGCTGCGAACTGTTGAACATTTCTCTTTTGCGCAGGCTCATTGCAAGCGGCAGCTGCTCTTTTTTCTGCTTTGACGAACAACAGCTCAAGCTTGTGAGCGTTCCCCTCAAGCTGCCTGTGGCGGCTGGAAGAGAAGATCCCGCTTTGAGAGTCGGAGCGCCGCAGATTCAGGTTGACAGGCGCGGGCGCCGCCTGGAATATCAAGTGGACTTCTCCCTACCTGTTAAGACCATGGCTGTGGACTTTGTGGAGGTGGATCTTGTAAGCAACCACATCGAGGGCACAGCCCGCCCGCGCCCTGACGACAACGTGGCTGCAGTCTCGTTTCCCGATGAGTCCGGACTGTGTTTTGCCGAGCCCCGTTGCCTGGAATTGCCGCTGTGCGATGACGGAGCGATTTATCGCTATCGCTTTGCAGTCTCGCAGTCCAAGGGCTGGATTCTGTCTTCCACTTGCCGCGGCATCTGCCTTTCCCTGCCAGCGCTGAACGTAAAACACAGACTCCTTTCAGTCAGGCTCATCGACGCCAGCAACGAGATACCGCTTCTGGCGCCGGATACCACAACAGTGATTTGTAATAACGACAGCACTCTGTCTTTTGCTCAGGCGCCCGGGCGTTTTTTCTTCGATGCCTCGAAAGTTGAGGGAGCGCAAAGAGTGATTCTAGAAATTTCCCGTCCCAAATCGTGCTTCGAGCATTACAGCTCTACTCTGCGCGAGACCAGCCTGTGCGCGCGCAGTTTGAAGCGGCTTGTGTCAAGCCGGGTCAGAGGAGTCTTTCTTCTAGGACAGCAAGACTTTCCGGCAAATGGCTTGTATCAGATTCGCCTGGCTGCTCAGTCCTTGGACGGGCGAGTGCTTGGCTATGTCTCGGACCCGTTGAGCCTGACAATTATCAAACACTGATTGTCCTGAACAACAATATTTATTTGGCGCTGGCTTCGTAGCCGCCGCCGTTGACGTTATTGAGCACTGCCGCCATGCGGGACATATCGGCTACGACCCGCCTGTCCTTCGAGCCTGACTCCTTGCGGTTCATTTCTGCCACAAGCGAGCTGGATTGCAAAACGCTCTCAACGGAGAACTCGCTGATGGCTATGTAGCCGTTGTGAATGAGCTTGGCCTTGCGACGAGCAATACCATCTCTGGGGCGCAGATCTGTGCGGTCGAGTTTGCGGTCGGAAGCAATCAGCTCGAAGCCTGGCGCCATCGCGAACATCGGATCGGCTGCCCCGGCAAAAGGTCCCTGATCGAGATTGACTTTGACGTTTTCACCGAGCCCGTCGATGTTCTCAATGCGCAGGACGCCGTTGACGAAACTCACCAGCACATCCGAGTTGGCGAAAAGTGCCACGCGTCCAAGAGGAGTCTGGACCATGCCTGTGTTGGAAGGCTTGTGCACGGCAAGAAGCAATTGTCCTGAAGTGAGATTCACCATATATGGTGATATTTTTTGAAAGACCGACCCTTCAGTGGCGCGCACGAGGATAAAATCAGTCGACCCTTTCAAGACTTCGCTGCCCGGGAAAGAACGTATCGAAGAAAGCCCGGAAAGGACATCCGGAAAGCCGCCAGTTACGAAATTCGGAATGTTCGGCGCTGTCACGTCGGTGGGCACGACGACCGGCTGGGTAAACGGATGAGAAGGCGGTGTCGTTGGAATGTCAATTTTTATTGGCGGTCTGATGGATGAACTGGAACTGGGCTCCAGGTACTGCCCGGTAGCGGTAATGTGCGGATAAGTGAGCGCTATGCCGATGCAACCGATTGCCACCAGCAACATCGCAATCATAGAAGCGCGAAGCGGTGCCTTGTCCTGATGCTCATCCATTGCTCAATCCCCAATGAAAAGTCGATAGTAAACACAAGACTACAGTATAAAGCAACTTGCAACCGACAACTCTCGTGGAGCAAGCTACCATTGACACAAATACTTTCAGCACAATGATATCAAGGTGTGCTTGCGGCAAGTAAAGATCAAACAGCCTGCAGGCACAAAATGCTATCTTTATATGTCTTTAGGATTATCACCTTGATCCGTCGCCCTGCCAGGCGTTGCTGCTATCCACGGGCTACGGGACATGATGCCTAAATCAGCGATCCACAGATCTAGAAACTGAGACTTGAGAAGGGGCGTGTCCAGTTGCGGCAGCCGATTGTTGCAGGAGGAAATAGAATTGTTGCGACGCTTGAGCTGCCTGTTTCTTTCTGCTTCTTTATTTCTGATGCCGTGCTCTAGGGCGGCAGGTAGATCTCCTGAAAAATCCCCGGAGCAGACTCTAAGCGATCTGGAGCAGCACGCCGCCTCCGTGCTTAACCGCGGCAAAGCTGAAGATGTCTCAGATGCTCTTTACGATCTGGGGCAGGCATATTTCATGCGCCGCCAGTTCAAAAAGTCCGAAGATTGCTTGCGCCAGGCTCTAGCGAAAGAATCGACTGTTTCCGCCCGTCCGGACAGGTCAAGTGGAGTGGTGCGCATCAGGGGAGCGCTGGCTGAAGTGCTGATTGGTGAGCGCCGCCTGGCAGAAGCCGAAGCCGAATATAAAGGCCTTCTGGAGCTGACGCTTTCTGCCGGCGATGTTACAGGCTGCGCCGTCGTTTTGGATAGCCTGGCCAAAATTGCTCTGACAACATTTGATTTTGACGATGTCCAGGCTTATTCTCAAAAGGCGCTCGAGCTTGCCAGATCCAAAGGTGAAGCCGGGCTGGAAGCCAGAGCCCTTCTCAATCTAGCCCAGCTAGAGCGCGCCAGGGCCAGGACATCGGATGACGCCCTGGAAGTGCAATCTCACCTCAGTCAAGGGCTGAAATTGGCTGAACAGGCTGCAGCTCTCATGAAACCAATTGAGACCGGCTCGGCTGAGGAATATGGCAATGCTCTGAGCGAGCTGGCTTCACAGTACTATGAGCAGGGAAAGCTAGAAAATGCCCTGTCTACGCTTGACCAAGCTCTTGCTGCCTATGATGAAGACCAGGGCGTAGACCATGAGAAGGAAAGGGCCCGGGTTCTTTTGTCAAAGGCAGAGATCCTCTATGACAACAAGAGATTTACGGATTGCCTGCAGGCCTTTGACATTGCCAATTCGTCCGCACAAAAGGGGAAGCAACAGGATCTTCTGCTCAAAGGCTTGATCGGCAAAGGTGTTGCTGAAGCGGATCTCGGTCATTTCGACGAGGCCACAACTATACATGAACGGGCAGCATCGCTTGCCAGAGCAGCCGGTCTGGACAATCTCGAGCTGAGCGCCATTCAAGAGCTTGGCACCGATTCGCTCTTGCGCGGATATCCAGAGCCGGCCCTTTACAAATTCCTCGACGCTCAGCGCAGGCTGGTCGCACAGGGCGGCGTAGAGAACAAGCAAACAGCTCATATGATGATGGCCATCGGACGTTGCTATCGGGAGCTGGGGCAGACAGATGCAGCCATCCACTATTACCTTGACGCTCTCAGGCTCTTTTGCCAGGACAGAGACACAAGTTCCCGGGCACTGGCTCTCAACAGTATCGCCGTCGCCTATCTCGATGCCGGCGACCAAGCCAATTTCACCAGGTATTACGAGCAAGCCAGGCAACTCTACAACAGCTTGAACGACCGGGCAGCTGAAGCTACTTTGTTGTACAACTTCGCTCAATCGAAGCTCGTGCAAGGAAAGCCTGCCGAGGCCATGCCTGTTTATGAGGAAGCCCTGCGGAAGATGGCTTCTGTGGGAGATGTGAACGGACAGGGGCGTGTGCTGAGAGGTCTGGGGCTGGCGGCGATTCTTGCCAAAGACTGGACCGGAGCTATTGATTATTATCAGCGCGCGCTCAAGCTCTCGGAGGCATCTTCTTCGATTGAGGCAGATTGGGACTCGAATCTCGGTCTGGGTAAGGCTTATAGGGCGCTCAAGCAAAACGAGCAAGCTCTGGACTGTTTGCAAAAAGCTGTAGCTCTTGTGGAAAAGGAGCGCAGTCAGCTTTCACGCGATTCGTTCAAAACTCACAATCTCGATTTTCGCTCCGATTGCTATGTCGAGCTCGTCGGACTGCTGGGAGACCTCAATCGCCCGTATGAAGCGCTTGAAGTAGCGGAGAAGGGCAAGGCACGCGCATTTCTCGATTTGCTCGCCAATCGAAAGACAAGACGCATAGATCTTGGAGCTGCTTTGCCATCCTTGCCCGGCGAGGCCAAGTCGCCCTCGGCAGCGCCGCTCCAGGTAGCCATGGCCTCCGGCGAAGCGGGATTCCGCTCAGTAACGGTTAATCCTAAGGCGTCCGCAGCTGTCGAAGCCACTGCCATAAGCCCGGTCAACGCGCAGCCCCCGTCGCAAGATGAAATCAAGAATATCGTCGCCAGGCGCGGCAGCATCTGTGTCGAATATTATCTGCTCCCGAACAAGGTGCTCATATGGGTGGTCAACCCTGACGGGACGATACATATGACATCCTCTGTCCCTGTCAGCCCGTCAGCGCTGCGCAAGACCATAGCCGCCTGTCTCTTGGAAATCACGACCCAGCCCAAGACTCAAGCCGAAGTAAAGCTACAAGCATTTAGGCGGCAGGCGGATCTGCGCAACTTATATAAGTTGTTGATCGAGCCTGTGCAGGCTTATCTGCCTAAAGGCAAAGACGCCCCGCTGACAATTGTGCCTTCCGGACCGATTTTCTCCGTGCCTTTTGCCGCTCTCATCGCGCCTGATGGAGCCTTCCTCATGGAGAATTATGTGCTCAGCTATACGCCGGCTCTCGGCGTGTTGCGGGCAACCCAGAAGCTTCAGGCGGAAGTCTCCTCTGCCGGGCACAGTTTGCTGGCGTTCGGCAATCCGATTACCAAGCAAATAGCCTTCCTCGGAGCGCTGCCCTATGCCGAGAAGGAAGTCAAAGACGTGGCAAAACTTTTCGGTCCTGAGAAATCCATTGTCAAAATCGGCGCCGAGGCCAACAAGGCGGCTTTTGACGACCTGGCTCCCAAGGCGGCCGATATCCACCTGGCTACACACGGACTGATAGACGAAGAGCACCCGATTCAATCGGCGCTTGTTTTGGCTCCCACAGCCGTCGATGACGGGCTGCTTACCGTCAAGGACATCCTAGCGCTCAAAGAGCTGAAAGCTAAACTGATCGTGCTATCGGCCTGTCAGACCGGGCGCGGCAAAATCACCGGCGACGGTGTTGTCGGTCTGTCGCGAGCCTTCATCATAGCCGGCACTCCTTCTGTCCTTGTCAGCCAGTGGAATGTCGATGACGTGATGACGGCCTTCCAGATGTCGCATTTCTACAAGGCATATCTGTCCGGTCAGGATAAGGCCAAATCGCTGCGCAATGCCCAACTGTCCACCGTGCGTTTCATGGAGAATTCTCCGCCAGGGACAAAACCGCAAAGCGATCCCAACTACGTTCGCGCCAATCCCCGATACTGGGCAGCTTTCCAGCTCATCGGCGAAAGCAACTAAGGTGCCAGACTAAAATACATTTGCCTTACAGCAACCAGATACGTGCGCCAACCGTGGTCCGTGTTTTGTGGCTCACATCCTGAACTCGGTGTTCTCTATTCGGTGGAACGAACTGTCCCGCCGCGGGAATCTAATTTATGTGGATACTAGCTAGCGCCACGGATGCGCACCGGGAAGATTGCCGGCTTGTTGATTTCAGCACGGATACCGCCGAATATACGCACGTTGACACCGGCAAATCCAGTGCGCTTTTCATCGCCCATATTGAAAATCGGCTCAGCGCGCAGGAAAGCAGTAAGCGGCAACCGGGAGGAAATCTTACGACCGGCCTCGAGCGTCATGACAATCACCTGGTTGTTGTCGCCGCCGCGCAGATG
The DNA here is from genome assembly GCA_023250095.1 of Candidatus Melainabacteria bacterium. Taxonomy (GTDB): domain Bacteria; phylum Cyanobacteriota; class Vampirovibrionia; order Obscuribacterales; family Obscuribacteraceae; genus JAHFBI01. The sequence continues at coordinate 908 of JAHFBI010000109.1, read as the reverse complement.
ACGCTTGCCAAAGTTAGTGATGAGTGTGTTGTCGGCGATCAAAGTCCACTTTGGCGTCCGGTAGACGGCTCCGAACGAATAGAATTGATCGGCCTCCTGGAATGTGCCAAATACGTGCCGGAAACGGAACTGTCCCATGACGCCACCGTATATGGCACCACGCTCGCCCACACGACGCACTGCCTGAACCGACGGGATCAAGTCGTTTAGCTCAGGCGAATGGGTGATGAAAAGCTCACGCCACAAGACACCTGTCGTAAAGGTGGTCCTCGGGCTGATGATGAAGTCGTGATTGCCCTGCATACCGACTGAATGAATATTCCGGCTCAATAAATTGGAGTTGTCCATGTACTGATCGCGGAAGAAGAAATAGTTGGCAGATACACGCGTCTGTTTCGTCAAGGCGTAGCCGAGTGTGACGTTAGGCAGGACCCTGTAAATCATATCTGCGTGGTTGCGGTTGTGTGTTTGCAGAACGTTCGTTTCCAGGCGCAATGAATTCTCACAGGTAGTGTTGAAGAACATGCGTGCTGGAAGCTTGTAAAGCACTCCCATCTTGAACGACTGGAAATCCCCGAAAGCACGAGTTCGCTCGGGCAACTTGACAGGCGTCAGATCGATCTGAGTCTGGCTCGGCTCGGATGTGCGATCGGCAATCAGTCCGCTGGCAGCCGGCTGCAAGGAGATGCTCTGTCCAACGAGCTGTGGACTTCCCTCTGAAGGCACCCCTATCCCAGTAGCCTGCGACCAGGACGGCATCTGAGCCGAGAGGATGCCTGCGCCGGCGATACAGAGCGCCAACCAGAATGATGCCTTCAACTCGCGCCCATTCAAGTATCTTCGTCCGTCCAAAGCTCTATCCTTACTAGTAAATTGAATCGCTTCGATTATAACCGACAGAATCTCTG
>JAHFBI010000108.1 GCA_023250095.1 Candidatus Melainabacteria bacterium | reverse complement strand
TGCTGTTTATCAGCAAATTGTCCAGGCAAACCCGCGCTCGTCCGATGCTTTCAACAATCTGGGGCTGGCGCTGCAAAGACACAGGGATCCAAGCGGTGCCATGGCGCAATATAAGACAGCTCTGGAGCTTGATCCTGGCTTTGTTGAAGCGCACATTAATCTGGGCAATATTTATTTGAGCCAGCAAAGCTATGCCGATGCCGGCAAGGAATACCAGAAAGCCATAGATCTTTGCCCGCAGAGCGTCCAGGCCCATTATAATCTCGGGCTTTCTCTTGTGGGGCAGACAGATCTTGGCGGCGCGCTTAATCAGTACAAGGAAGCACTCAAGCTCGACTCCAAATATGCAAATGCTTATTATGCGCTCGGGCTCCTCTATCTTGGTCAGAACAATGCTGCCGAGGCTATTCCAGCTCTGGAGAGTTATCTCAGCCTTGAGCCAAGCGGTACTTACAGCCAGTCAGCCAGAGAGAACCTGGCGCGGGCCAGGCAGACAACGACTGCCAGCGGAGCTGGCGGGCAGGTTGCCTCGCCGCCGTCATCCTCGTCATCGTCGGCTCCTGACGCCAAGGGCACAGCCATTTCTGGCACGGCAGCTAGCGGAGAGATAAAGTAAGAACTTTTGATTCTTGCTTTCGACAGCCAGCAGAAATATTTCAAAATTGCAATCCTTGAGATTTTTCCGTTATCGCAAGGATTGCTTCGGGCATTTTTCCTTTGTACGCAGGATACATGCGTGCATTTACCAGGAACCCCCGTCAATCAATGGCAATAGCCGGCGCACTGCCGGTGGTGCTTGATTGAAAGCCAGCGTGCTCGAGCGAGTGCGCAGCCAGGCTTGCGAGTTTTCGGGACAGCCGTCACCCACCCGGACTGAAAGGACAGGTCGCCGCCTGTCCTTTCAGGGCAAGAAGACAACGTTCTGTCCACCACTGAGGAAATAGCACTGGGGCAGGGAGGTTATTTGGTCTTCCAGCCCGGCGGAGACGACGTCCACTAGAGCCCGCTCGACGGGCACGCCGCGAGAAAGACGCGAAAGGAGGCTGGAGAGGAATTTTGGGAAGTTTTCGCCGCGGTCGCAAGTAAGCACGACATCGAAAGAAAGTTCTTTGCCTGCAAGATGAGCATGGGCGGATGGGAGGTCGTTGTCGCTTCCCAGCAACAACAGTTTCACTTTGGCGAATTCACAGGCTCTTTTAACGTCGAGCAGGCGCAAGTAAAAGCCGGTTCTATCGGTAAAGGCGGCTTGCGAATCATAGATGCCGTGCAAATGCACGATATCGTATGTTTTCATGCTGAGGAGCACAAGGAATTCCTGGGCTGACAGGCGCGTCCGGAAGTCGACTTTGGGGTAATAGACTTTGTATTTTTCGGCATCTTTTTCTGCCTGAGTCATAAGCTCGGCGTTGTCAGTGAGAGCGGCGACGAGCACGCGTGTGCCGATGATGATTTGTTTGCGGACTTCGGCGTCTTCTCCTTCGGAGAGCACTTTCCTGATGATCGGGGCAGCGACCTTTCCCAGCCAGGGGACGATGCCTCTGTTCTTGCGCTCGAGATCCGGCTTTTGCAGGTGCAAAGTGCTCTGCCATTGGCGGGGCTGTTTGAGCCGGCCTGTGCTGGCGGAAAGAGCTGCTGGCGCGCTCATGGGCAATTCAGCCGGGCGCGGAAGGTCGCGCAACTGAGCCCAGAAGTCCTCTGGCTCGGAAGCTGCCCCGAGGGTCTGATTGGTCAGATCCGTCAGCAGGTCGGAGACTGACTGGTAGCGCTTCAGTCTGTCTTTTTCCATGGCTTTGAAAACTATGGACTCAAGATATTTAGGAATATGGCTGTCCGGGCAGACGCGCAGGAAAGGCAAGGGTGGATCATAAAGGTGCATGGAAAGGATGGCGATTGGATTATTGTCTACAAACGGGCATGTGCCAGTGAGAGTCTCATACATCAGGCAGCCGAAGGAATAAATATCAGAGCGCGCATCAAGCGGCTCATCGCGGATTTGCTCCGGGCTCATATAAAACGGACTGCCGACAAGTTCGCCGGCTGCCGTCAGTCTGTGCATCTCTTTGCCGCTGTGCGGGAGAAATCGGGCCAGACCGAGGTCGACAACTTTGACTTGCAGCCCGCCGTCTGGAGATTTGAGAAGCATGACATTGCTGGGTTTGAGGTCTCTGTGGACCACGCCGCGCTCATGCGCATGCATAAGGGCCTGGCAAATCTGTTGGAAAATAAAGAGGGCATCTTCGGAAGAAAGGCGGTGACGCTCGGCCAGGACATCGGACAGGCTCTGCCCGGCCAAATAGTCCATGACCATATAAAGCTGTCCGCTCTCGGATGTGCAATATTCATGAATGCTGACGATATTGGGATGGTTTAGAGCGCCGGTCGCCTGGGCTTCGCGCTGGAAACGCTGGCAGCTTTCCTGGTCCATGCTCAGGTGCTCGCGGATGATCTTTATGGCCACATCTCTTTTCAGCAAGAGGTGCCGGGCTTTATAAACGGTGCTCATGCCGCCTTCGCCAAGCACCGCCTCCAGCTGGTAGCGGTTGTTCAGAGTCGCTCCTATAAGGGGATCTCGCTTGCCTGAATCGGTTTCCACTTTTGTTTCCTGATTGAACCTCTGAGGAATTAAGTTCCACGGCAGAATCCTTTCTTATCGATATTAATGATTCTTTTGCGATCGAGTGAGCTTTTGGCAGGCACTTTCAAGACTGTGCCGTTTTTACCAGGTTGCTGTTCTGGGGAGGTCTGCTTATCCGAGTTGGAAGTAACAGAACTGCTGACAATTGTCTTAATCGAGGTTTCAGTTTTGCCTGCTTGAGCTGCCTCCCTTGGTGACAGATGCCGGCACGGACATCTGATGAGTCAGGTAAAAATTTATGTGCAAATGGAAGTTAGTGACAATCACTCTCTCGTCACTCGTTTAAGTGATGTATGCCTAATCACTAATTGCTAGAGTCGTCTAAGAGGGGAGTCTTGTACATGGTATCTCGCGTGTCGAATATTGTGAGGGGAAACAAGGCTAAGATGCCGGGATCGTCCAGCCTGGTTCCGTCGCCGGGTGAAAAGGGCGGCGTGCCTCGAGCAAGGCGAGCTTCGTCATGTTTTTTTGCGTGTTTATGCTTGATGTTGCTCGGGCAAACTAGTTTTCCTTCTCAGTCTCTGGCGCAGACAGTCTCCAGCGTTGGCTCCACTCAAAGCATGACTGGGGCTGCTCAGGTAGATCTTTCTTCGACCGAGAGACATTCTGCTCAACAAAGCTCAGACAGCCGTGTGATAGATCTGCAGTTGGGGGGCTCTACTCGCCAAGTCAGAGCTGCCGATGCCCTTACAGATGCCGAACGCGTGGCTTTTAATCAAGTTCTTTCGACAGGACAGCAGTTGCTTCAGCTGGGTGCCCTTGGTAATGCTGTCGGCGGCAGCTTCCGCGCCGACAGCGACTTGAGGGGGACTGTTGCCGGACTGGTCATTCCGCAAGGGGTTACGGCTATTCATGATTTCGGCAGCGGCAGTCCGCTCAGTATACTGGGCAATCTGACGAACGCCGGGTCCTTGTTTGCCGTCACCTCAAATCCGGCGGTGGCAAACGCCACCATAAGCGCCGGTAACATATTCAACCAGCAAGGCGCGCTTTTGACCTCCGTTTTGCCGGCTGGCGGGCTTGCCGGGTTTAGCAACCTGTCCCAGCACCTGAATCTCACAGTCTACGCCCTCAACAATATAATAAATGCCGGGACGATCAGCAGCTCGGGTAACCTGACTGCCATCGCCGGTGGTGCAATCATCAATTCTCTTCCTGCCGGGGCAAGCGGCGTAAGCCCGGTAATGCAAGCTCTCAACAATCTCAACCTCCAGGCGGCGAGCATACTCAATGCCGGTGTCCTGGCATCTGTGACAAGCAATATCAATTTGCTTAGCGCCACGCGCCTGTCTGATGTTGTGCTCAACAATCTGAGCGGGCGGTTGGAGGCTCTTTCCGGCACAATTAATGTTCGCGATGGGCTTTATGTTGGCAGCGGCAATACCATTTTTTCCGGTGGGGATCTTCTCTCCAGAGAACTGAACATATACTCCGGCTGCGGAGGCGTCAACGTCGATGTCGGACAAATTCTGGGGGAAGTGAATATTTCAGCCCGGGAAGCTCATGTCAGCTCTTCTACTTCGGTTCTCAGACTGGGGTCGATGAGCTTATCCGGCGATCCTACTTTCTATAACACGGCAGGGGATGTCTACATTGGCAGCCCGCTGGTTTTCGCCGGCGCGCCCCTGTCTATTGTGGCCAGCGGCAACATTGTCGGTCTGGCAGGTGCCGGCGCTATTGATACAGGCTCGGTTGCAGGCAATGGCGGCAATATTCTTATGATTGCCGGCGCCAGCTTCACAAGCTCCGGCGGGGCGGCAGCGTCAAATGACTCTACTTCGATACTGACTGTGACCGGTGCCTCGGCAACTGGCGGCGCCATCGATCTCGCCAGCCTCGGAGCCATTACGGCACTTCAGTCCCGGAGCACGGCGGCAAACGGCAGCGGCGGAAATATCACATTGGCGGCTTTCCCCGGCAGCGGTGCTGGATCGGGCTCTATTATCCTGCCGACTGGCGTTGCCATTGCAAGCGGCGGCAGCGGTAACGGCGCCAACGGCAACGTGGCGGTTTTCGGTGGCGCAGCTGGTGGTGCGGCTCTGTCCACTGGAGCTATTGATACCAGGGGTGGTGCGGCCGGGACGGGCAACATAACCGTGACGACATCTTTGCCCTCGCTTGCCTCTGGTAATTTGCTTGTAGCCGGCGGCGGCGCAATCATATCCGGGGCAATAGCCCCTGGAACTTTGACACCCGGCAGGATAAACACCGGTGCCCTCTCGGCAGACGGCGCTGCGATAACTGTAGCTGCGCTTGGACCGGTTCTTGTCGGCGGTTCAATCGTGTCCGACGGTTCATCGACTCATGATGGCGGCATTGTGAAGATACTTACGTTCAGCCCGCTGCCTTTCATAATCGATCCGACGATGGAGGAGGCAGGCAGCGGCGTTGTCGGTACGATAAGCGCCAGCGGCGGACCGACCTCAGGGGCTGGCGGAACGATCCAGATAATAAATGCTGGAGCCGGCGGGATCACATTGCCGGCGACAGCCAGTCTCAATGTTGCTCCTTCCCAGGGCGCTGGCGGCGATCTCGAGCTGCTTTCTCTGGGCGGACCGGTGGAGGGTCCAGTCAATCTGCCTTCAGGTACGTTATCGGTGGATGCCGCCGGCAGCGGTAATTTCAACGGCGGGAAGCTTTTTATCGCCGGCTCGGACATACTGATTAACGGGGGCGGACATCTGGCTCTTTCGGCTAATGCGGTTGGCTCGGGGGATGGGGGGCTCTTTGGACTGGGCACATCCGGGACAGCCTCAGATCTTTCAGTTGGCACCGGCGCCGGACAGATAAGCCTCAGCGCCAGCGGCGGCTCAAGCCTCTCGCCAGCTGGCCACGGCGGTCTGGTTGCCATTGCCGCCGGGCGCGATCTTTCAGTTGACCCGGCAGCACTTGCCGCGGCGCCGTTAGGGGCAAACGGCGATGGAGCAAATATACTTATGGGGGCAGGTATGTCCGGTGTGGGCAATTTGCAGCTGCTCAACAATGCACTTCTGACTTCAGGGGTAACAGCCAGCTCCCTTGAGAATTTAGCTCTGGTTGGCAGCGGTAACATTTATGTCAGCGGCAACCTGAGCGCAAACGGTGTTGGTCTGGGTAATGGTGGCAATATTCTCCTGGGTTGCAAAAGCCCGCTGGCTCTCTCTGTCGGGACAGCGACAGCACTAAATGGTGTGCATGGTCTCATTACAGCTTTGCCGGGCAATTCTTTGCGTGCAGGCGGCACTGTGTCACTGCTGAACGTCGGGGCAGGCGGTGTCGACTCAACTGCTTCTGCCAATATTTCCACCGGCCCTGGTGCCACGACAAACTCGGCAAACGGTGTCCTTGTCGTCACAAGCGCTCAGTCAAGTTTACTCAGCTCATTTGCCTTGCAGTTGAGCGCAAGCATCAATCGGCTGATCACATTTGCTTCGACTCCAGCAATTAACTCGGCTGCCAATGTCCGCCCGGCTGTGAGTGTGAAGTTATCTGGTCCCAACCGCCTGTCTACTACATCTGTTCGCATCCCGGGGCTTGTATCGCGTCTGAGCAACAATATGGATACGGCCGCAGTAAGAGAAATGGAGACGAGCGAGGAGCCGGAAGTAAATCAAGTCCTTACAGGTACGGTTCTGTTTCAGGCTGATGAAGAAGACGGTGTAAATGAGCTTCCGGAAGCTGCCGAGCAACTTGAGAAAGACTCTGAGCTTGCCGTCTGTCACAATTATTCCCGTCCTGGAGTCAGTCCAGCCTCAAATTCGCGTATTCTCGCTCAGGAAGGCAGCCGCTTTATCCAGACTTCCCCGGCAAACATTCATCTTTCAAGAGGCACAATTTTTGCTCGGCTGGGGCAGGACACCGAGTTGACTGCAGGGCTGGCGAGGGTGGAAGCCAGACGCGGCGCGCTTCTTTCTCTGGAGTCCGGAGAGGGTCACTTGCGCGTTAAAGCTCTTAGCGGACCGGGAGATGTTTTTGTGCACACAGCCGGGCACAAAATAGCTCTTCATCCAGGTCAGGAAATACTCATTACAAGAAATCGTCCTGACCGCTCAGAGATGTTTCCACTCGATGGCGTCGGCAGGCGGCAGGTGCAAACACATGTCCTCACTGCGCACCGCAGCGCTACGCTGTCTGAATTTTCTATCATTTCTTTTATGCGCGAATGTCCGGCTCTTTCAGGTTTCAAGCTGGCTTCCGGCAATGCCGACCGGCAGTTGAAAGAGCAGCTCTTGAAAGTCGCCGCTGCCGTTCAACTTGTGACAGCCAGGCATGGACGCTATTACACTCCGCGTGCTGAGACCGGCTACGTTCCCAGCGAGGCAATGAAGCTTCCGGAGGCAAAAGAAGCGGCACAACAGGGCAGCAAGCCCCTGACATCTTTTGCAGGCGTCATCGCCGGAGTCAACCTGGCAAGCAAGAAAAAGACCCCGGCAAGCCGCCTGGACGTAATGGCCAGTTCCGGTATCCCCACGGTATCTCGACAAGGACAAGTTACAGAAGAAGGAAAATAGAATGCCAGAAGGAGCAGGCTGCGATATGGACTCGATGGATGGGCTGGTGCATAAGCTCTGGAATCCGCTGGCTCCTATCGGTGAAGTTGAGCAGTCAAGCGGAATGTCAAAAATAGCGGACAGATTCCAGGAATTATCTAGAATGTGCGCCATCCTGGTCCTGGTTACAGGGTGCTATGTGATGATGGGCTGGCTGCTTTCTGCCGATCTTCTGAAAAACCCTGAGCCAGGTGGCCCGGCTATCAAAGTCAATTGCGCCTTGTCTATGATAAGCATGAGCGTTGCGCTTTTGTTGCTCATGCAAAAAAATGCCCCCAGAAGACGCCTGGCGCACTTGCTCTCTTTTGTCGCTCTTTCCATCGGACTGGGCACTGCTTTTGAATATATGACCGGCTGGGATCTCGGGATCGACCAGCTTCTTTTCAAAGATGACAGTTCTTGTCGCCAGCTGCTTTCGCCCGGGCGCATTGCCCCCAATACAACTTTGATTATGATCATGTGCGCAACAGCGCTTCTGACGCTGGATATAAGAGGGCGCGCCTGGCAATATTTCAGCCAGATTCTCGCTTGCGGGGCAGTGCTTATCTCAATTCTCGGCTCGGTAGGGCATGTCTACGGAGTTCCGGTCCTTTGCCAGATAGGGGTCTGGGCGGAAATCAAGCTCACTACCGCCTTGACGTTTGCAGTTTTGGCGCTGGGTATTTTTCTGTCCAGACCAAACAAGGCTCTTGCCAGAATAATAAGCAGCGAGCATGTTGGCGGTATCATGGCCAGGCGCTTTTTGCCTTTCGTTCTTATCATTCCTCTGATTCTTGGTTGGGTGCGCCTGCTGGCATACAGAATGGGGCTTCTGGATGTATCTTTCGGCACGGCCTTGCTTGTAGTTGTGATCATCACTTTGTTTTCTGTCCTTGTGCTCCGGATAGCCGGGATTCTCAATGCATTCGATCGAGCGCGCAGTCTGTCGGAGCTGGCCTTGAAAGAGAGCCAGCTGCGCTTGCAAGAAAGCGAAAAAAAATACCGCCTTCTCTGGGAAACTACTCCGGATGCCGTGGTCGTCATGGACAAAAGATCTATCATAAGATTTGCTAACCACGCGCTGTTGACAGTCCTCGGGCATGAGCCAGCCGATGTTATCGACAGTCCTTTCGCTATTTTGGAGCCGCAGCAAGCAGCCGGCGGGCTGGAAAGCGAAATCAGCCATTATTTTGAGACAGGAGAGCGAAAGCTCAACTGGCGCGGGTCGGAGCGGCCGGGGCTGCACAAGAGCGGGCGTATCATTCCTCTTGAGGCATCTTTTGCCGAGATAGAGGTTGGGGGGCAGCATTTGATCGCTGTGTTCATGCGCGATATCAGCGAGCGCAAAGAAGTCGACCGCGTGAAAGGCGAATTTGTCTCTGTCGTTTCTCACGAATTGCGCACGCCGCTGACATCGATCTTTGGTTCGCTCAGCCTCCTGGAAGGAGGGATGACAGGCGAGCTGCCGGAAGAAGCACTGGAAATGGTGCAGATAGCTCGAACCAGCTCAAGTCGCCTGATTCTTCTAATAAATGACATACTCGACCTCAACAAGATAGAAGCCGGTAAGTTCGAGCTTAATATGGCCGAGCAGGTGCCCGGGGCTCTTGTCTCTTCGACGCTGGCTCAAATACAGGGGATGTCCGACAAGTACGGGATCAAGCTTGCAGCTTCGCTAGGCGCTGAAGAGCTTGTTCTTGCCGACGGCAACCGCATAATTCAGGTGCTCACCAATCTTGTCTCCAATGCTATAAGGTTCTCCCAGCCAGGCGGACAGGTGCAAGTCGTCCTTTCACAAAGTAAAGGAGCTGTACGTTTTGCTGTAGTCGATCAGGGGAAAGGCATAGCTCCGGAAGATATAAAGAAGCTTTTCAAGAAATTTCAGCAAGTCGATTCTTCTGATACTCGCCAGAAGGACGGCACAGGGCTGGGTCTGGCGATCTGTAAATCCATCGTCGAATTGCACGGCGGGATTATCGGAGTTGAGACCAGAGTCGGGCATGGCAGCACTTTCTGGTTCGAATTGCCGTCTGTCGGGTCTTCCGTGGCAGTCAGAGGCATCAAGGAGCCCCCTGTACAGGCTTGCGAGGTAGCCGCTCCAATAAGACTTCTTGAACCCGGAGCCGCAGATGATTATGCCGAAACCAGCCCTGAAGTTAACCCTCGCGCTGGCATCGCGGGACACGTCGAAGATAGTGCTTGGTCCGATAGCCAGAATCTCTCTGTCCACACAATTCCAGCGGCAGAAGCCGGCTGTGCGGCCTCTGGAGATACTCGGACAAAGGCATGGTCAGCCAGGAGGAGCTCCTGAAAGCTGTTGGCTATTTGCTCAATAAACAGCTTGCCAGGCAAGAATGGACTGCTCAGGGGATGTCGTTTTTTAGTCAATCACTTGCACAAGCGATAGCTTCTCAATATTGTGAGGGATGGCTTGAGACCGCGTATTGCTTAATATGGGATCAAGGGGCAAGAGCGGAGGGCAAAGATAATGAAGACAATAAATCGGCAGTCTGGAAAGTCTACTCCAGCAGCTGACTGGGCAAACAAAGATTCTTTAGAGCTGATAGAGCATATTATCAAGCGCTATCATGATTATTTGCGTCGTGAATTGCCGCGCATCAGCCACTTGTTCCAGGAAGTCGCCGAAGGGCGTTTAGAGCAACCTCCGGAGTTTCTCAAGCTCAAAGAGATATATGAGAGTTTCCGCACGGCAATTGAAGAACACCGGGAGAAAGAAGAGCAAGTCTTTTATCCGCTTTGCCACAGGCTCGAAGCTAACGGCAATAAGATCTCTGGTGAGGGAGATGATGTGCAAGGATGGACCGATGAGCTTATGCAAGAACACGGTGAAGTGGAAGATGCTCTTGCCTGGATGAGCGATCTGACACATTGTTTCAAGGCTCCTGCCGATGCCAGCGACAGCTTGCGGGAGCTTCTGGCGGGGCTTGCCGCTCTCAAGAGGGACACGCACGAGCATATTTATGTGGAAAATGAGGTTCTTTTCCCGAAAGTCATCTTGTTAGGTTGAGGCACCTTACACTGAAGCGCTGTCGCTAATGGCACTGCTGAGTATGTATCGACAGAAGCTACCCTTTTGCTGGCGCTTGGGGTGGCTTCTCCATTATGCGCTCTTAGTCCGGTTATGCAGGCGAGGGCATGGTTGCCCTTGATCAAGAGAAAGTGCTGCTACATCTTAGCTTGGCTTTGGCTTTTGGACACCTTCTTTTGAGACCGCCCGACCTGCCAAGGGCTCTCCCGATGGTCCTTTTTTGCCGTGAAGCTTCCGCGTCACGGCGGGCTGTCTCTGCGATATACTCATCAGCTATCGCCTTCAGGCCTGAAGACAAGGAAACGCTAAGTGACCGCAAGACAGGGTGAAAACAAGCCGCCGTTCATCTCTGACTTCGATGTGCATCTGTTCTCAGAAGGCACGCACAATCGTATTTACGAGAAGCTCGGCGCGCATATCATCGAGCGCGACGGTGTCAGAGGCACTCATTTTGCTGTATGGGCACCGAATGCTCAAAACGTTGCTGTCATCGGCGACTTCAATGACTGGCAGTCCGACAGGCACCCGATGGGAGCTTCTTCGACAGCAGGCATCTGGACTCTCTTCATCCCCGGTGTCGGGCAGGGAGCCCTGTATAAATTTTTCATCTCCTCTTCGCAGGGGCATTTTGCGGCGGAAAAGACCGACCCCATAGGTTTTGCCGGTGAAGTCAGACCAAGGACAGCGTCCGTTGTCTGGGACATCGATAATTACAAGTGGGGCGACTGGCTCTGGCGCGACAGGCGGCTTGCTGCCAATTGCCTGGAGGCTCCCATATCTATCTTCGAAGTGCACCTGGGCTCGTGGATGGTCGTGCCTGAAGAAAATCATCGCTGGCTGACATACAGGGAGCTGGCTGAAAAGCTCATTGCGTATGTTAAGAAGGCAGGTTTTACTCATGTGGAATTCTTGCCAGTCTCGGAACATCCGCTCGATGCATCCTGGGGCTACCAGACAACTGGCTATTTTGCCGTGACGAGCCGTTTCGGTCCGCCCGAGGATTTCATGTATCTGGTTGACAGGCTGCACCAGGCAGGCATTGGCGTTATTCTTGACTGGGTGCCGGCGCATTTCCCGCGCGACGGGCATGCGCTAGGGCTTTTCGACGGCACGCATCTATACGAGCACGCTGACCCTCGTCTGGGAGAGCACAAGGAATGGGGCACGTATGTCTTCAATTACGGGCGCTATGAAGTAAGCAACTTTTTGATCAGCAATGCCATGTTCTGGTTCGACAAATATCATGTCGACGGCTTGAGAGTTGATGCGGTCGCCTCAATGCTCTATCTCGACTATGCTCGTAAGGACGGCGAATGGCTGCCCAATCGTTACGGCGGTCGCGAGTGCATAGAAGCCATCGAGTTCATGCGGCGCCTGAACGAGAAAGTTTACGCCGAATACCCTTACGCCCTCATGGTGGCAGAAGAGTCCACTGCCTGGCCGCAGGTCACCCGCCCTACTTACCTGGGAGGGCTGGGCTTCGGTCTGAAGTGGGACATGGGCTGGATGAACGACACATTGCAATACATGTCTCTCGATCCTATCTATCGCAAGTTTCACCACGACAAGCTGACATTCCGCGGTCTTTACAGTTTTTCGGAGAATTTTGTCCTGCCGCTCTCGCACGACGAGGTTGTCCATGGAAAATGCTCGCTCCTTTCGAAGATGCCCGGCGACCTCTGGCAGAAGTTTGCGAATTTGCGCTTGCTTTATGGCTATCAGTTCACCCAGCCCGGGAAGAAATTGCTGTTTATGGGGGGCGAGTTCGGGCAGTGGATTGAGTGGAATTTCGCCCAGAGCCTTGACTGGCATCTGCTTGAATATTCGACCCATCAAGGATTGCTCAAATGGATCTGCGATCTCAACGCAACATACGTGGGGCAGCCGGCTCTGCACGAACTCGACTGCCAGCCAGGCGGCTTCGAATGGATAGATTGCCAGGACAGCCAGCAGAGCATCCTGTGCTACTTGCGCAAAAGCAGACAGCCGGAAGATACTTTGCTTGTTGCTCTTAACTTTACTTCCGTGCCGCGCTGGGATTATCGCATCGGTGTCCCGCATGGAGGCTTCTGGAAGGAGCTGCTCAACTCCGATGCCGAAGCTTATGGTGGCAGCGGTATCGGCAACAAGGGCGGGTGCTTCGCCGACGAGTACTGGCACCACGGGCGCAACCACTCCCTGTCGGTCGTTCTGCCGCCCCTGGGATGTGTAGTTTTCAAGAGTGCAAACCCGCAGTAAAAGGGCAAGGCAGGCTGCTTCGCCGACTCCGTTGTTTGATTGATGTCCTCAGGGCTCAGACGTTCTCGTCTTTGTCCGTGAGCTCGAAGAGAGCCAGACTGCGCGCTTTCAGCGTAAAGGAAGCCTGGAGGGGCCAGCAGCTGGGGCTCAGGCTTCCGGAGGTTTCCACCAGGAGCTTCCAGGCTTTATCCATTGGTTGAGGCGCGAACATGCGCCAGTATTTGCCGTGAAGGCATGGTGGCAGGTTATATTGCACATCGGCCCAGTGGGCGTTGCAAATCAGCAGGAGCGTGGAGCCGGTGATGACATTGCCGTCCTCGTCATACTCGTCCAGGGTCGATCCCTCCAGTATCACCCCGAAGTGCTGTCGCTTTTCTTCCAGCCAGTCGTTTTGCTTCATTTCAGTGCCGTCGGCATTAAGCCAGACTATGTCTTTGCTTGTGAGCAAGCCGTCAGCCAGCTGCCCTTTGAAAAACTTGCGGCGCTGGAGCACTGGCTGAGCGTGCCTGATGGCGGCAAGCTTCTGGGTGAAAGCGAGAAACTCCTCATCAGCCAGAGAAAGCTGCCAGTTGGTATAGCTCAACTCGCTGTCCTGGCAGTAGGCATTGTTGTTTCCTGACTGGCTGCGCCCCATCTCATCGCCGCCGCTCAACATCGGTACTCCAAGAGAAAGCATGAGGAGCGCCATGAAATTTTTGCGCTGCTGCACGCGCAGAGTGTTTATCTTGAGATCTTGACTTGAACCTTCGACACCGCAGTTCCAGCTGTTATTGTGATTGTCGCCGTCTTTGTTGTTTTCCAGATTGGCTTCATTGTGCTTCTGGTTGTAGCTGACAAGATCGCTCAAGGTAAAGCCGTCGTGGCAGCAGACGAAATTGATGCTGGCGTGCGGGCTGCGCCCGCTACGGGCATAGAGATCGCTGCTGCCTGTGAGTCTGGTGGCCATCTGTCCGACAAGCCCTTGATCCCCTTTGAGGAAGCGGCGCACTGTATCGCGGTATTGCCCGTTCCATTCGGTCCAGAGAACCGGGAAATTGCCCACCTGATAGCCGCCTTCACCGAGATCCCAGGGTTCGGCAATAAGCTTGACCTGGGAAATCACCGGGTCCTGTTGAATGACGTCGAAGAAAGCCGAGAGTCTGTCGACGTCATAGAGTTCGCGAGCCAGGGCGCTGGCCAGGTCGAAGCGGAAGCCGTCGACGTGCATCTGCTCAACCCAGTAGCGCAGGCTGTCCATGATCATTTGCAGCACCCTGGGGTGCGTCATATTGAGAGTGTTCCCGCAACCTGTGTAATCCATGTAAAAGCGCGGGGTATCGGCGAGAGTGCGGTAATAGCAGGTGTTGTCTATGCCCCGGAAAGAAAGAGTCGGGCCCAGGTGATTGCCTTCGGCAGTGTGGTTGTAAACAACGTCGAGAATCACTTCGATGCCGGCGGCATGCAAGGCGCGCACCATCATTTTGAATTCGCGCACTTCATCTGAGGGTCCCTTGAAGCGGGAATAACGAACATCCGGGGCGAAGTAGCCCAGCGTGTTGTAGCCCCAGTAATTGCTCAGCCCTTTCTTGACCAGATGTTGATCGTCGAGGCGGTGGTGTATGGGCATAAGTTCAAGGGCAGTGACGCCAAGCCGCTTGAGATGGCGAACGACCGGCTCGGAGGCGATGGCGGCGTAAGTTCCTCTCAAACCTGGCGGGATTTCCGGGTGAAGCGCAGTCATTCCTTTGACGTGAGCTTCATAGATGATTGTTTTGTGCCAGGGTGTTGCAGGTGGCGTGTCTGCGCCCCAGGTGAAGGATTGGTCGACCACGGCGCACAGCGGGGCAAAAGGAGCGCTGTCTCTTTTGTCCATCTTGAGATCAGCGTCAGTCCCCGGGGTTCCGAGGGCATAGCCGAAAAGACTGTCGTCCCAGTTGCCCGTACGTACTATGGATCTAGCGTAAGGATCGACCAGAATTTTGTTGGCATTGAACCTGAAGCCTTCTTTCGGATCCCAGGGCCCGTGCACGCGATAACCATAAAGTTGCCCTGGTCTTATATCGCGCAGATAGACATGCCATACCTGGTTGTCGTATTCAGGCATTTCTATGCGGGCAGATTC
>JAHFBI010000107.1 GCA_023250095.1 Candidatus Melainabacteria bacterium | reverse complement strand
CAATATATGTTTAATAAGAGACGCTCTGAATGACCACAATCGCCGCCCAGAGAACCGACAGTACCCACAGCCCGCGCCGGTACCATTTGTAGCGTGGGTCCTTGCCTATCCGCGCCAGTATTTCACGGGCTCTCTTGAAAAGCTCGCGGGCTCGACTTAACCAGTCTGAAGTGTTCTTCATGAAATCAGACCTGCTTGAGGTGCTGAGATGACGGGCAACTGCCTCAGGTGTCCACTCATCTAAATATTGTCGCAGCAAGAGGCAGGCAACAGTGTTGCCGACCGGCAAATGATATGACTGTAGCTGGTAAGTTTGGCTTCCTTGCTGCGACAATATCCAAGAAAGCGCAAGTCCAGCATATGCCCGCTCCTGGCGCGAAGTCAAGCGGGTTTTTCCTGTAGATTTAGCTCTTCGATGCCGACTGAATAAGCAAAGGTAGCCGCATAATGCTCAAAATTAGTTTCTTCGCTTTATGCCTGACGCTTATAGCCTTGTGCCCGGTGTCCCTGTCCGCCGCCGAGCCAAAGCCGATTTATCTTGATTATCAGGAGTTTGCCGCTATCAAGGCGCTGGCGCCTGAAATGGAGGGTGCGCGTCTGTGCGGGCTGAACAAGGTCTGTATGAGGCTCTGGCGAGACGGGGAAATGAGCGTGCCCGAGCACGGCATGGTCGTTCGCGAGGATCTCGATGGTGACGGTGCCGGCGATGTCGCCGTCATGCTGGAAAAGGACAAGCCTAAGGAGGAGGAGGGGCTGGATTACTTCATTATTATGGCCAACCGGAGCTCGCTTGGTTGGAAGCTGCTCGGGCTGAAACAGATCGAAGACGCGCGCTCCATCGTATGTGCCGCCTGGGATCCTGACAAGAAGAGCGTTGCCGTGGACGCCGGCGAAAGGCACCTGGTCTCGGAGTCGACCGTGACAATGGAGGACGGGCGCTTGATTGGCGGGCTGCGCCAGCACAGCGGCAATGTCGAGATAGTCTATACGTATGTTACTTTTAACCCCAAGACTAAGAAGTTCGATATTCACAAGTCACGTGGTTGATCCGCGGCTGCGCCACACAAAGGAGTCTTGCCATGAGCACCAAATATGCCACCATTGTTCGGGCAGTGTTCTCGCTTGTGACTCTTGCTTCGACGTACGGCACACCTTCGCTTTCTTGCCCGTGCCAGGACATCCCGAAGCCGGCTGCCGACGACCCGTCATACAGCAGGCAGAAGGGGCTGGATTTCACGCATACAGCTGCCTACCGCAAAGAATTCTCCGAAGCTATACGCCAGGCGCGGCAAGCATGTTTGAGGCATCTCGGCGAAAAGAACGTGGCGATTGTCTCTGACATTGACGAGACTCTGCTCGATAACCGGCTGGAGTTCGAGCGGCACCCGAAATTCACCTGGGAGTTGTTCGACCAGTGGATAAACGAATCGGTCGCTCCGACCTTGAAGCCGACATTTGAGTTTCTTTCGTGGGCGCGCGCACACGGCTTTGCCGTTTTCCTCATCACCGGTCGCACTGAAGACCAGCGCCGCGCGACTATCAACAATCTGGTAAAGCGCAATGTCAGCTTCGATGGGCTCTACATGCGTCCGGAAGGGACCCATGCTCTTTCCGAAGAGATGAAGAGCACTTACCGCAAGCAAATCGAAGCTATGGGGTTCAAAATCGTCGTCAATATCGGCGATCAGGTCTCGGACCTGTATGGTGGCTCAGCCGAGGATTGCGAGAAGCTTCCTAACCGCATATATTACATTCCTTGAACTTTCGGCAGCTTCCTGTTATTGCCACCGACGGTAAGTCATTGAGAAAATGCCCGGCGCCATGCGCTTCTTTATCAGCCGGCAGAACCAGCTCCCTCGTTGCACTGCTCAAGTCGGCCTTGCTCCGTGCAGGCGAGTTCTTTGTGCGCTAAACTGTCAGGTTGATTTCCATTTTTGTGGAGCCACTTGTGGACGGCGAGCCGGTCAAAAAGACAAGTGTCACCAGAGAGTGTCTTCTCTGCGGTCTGGTTCTAACAGACGGCTCGGTTGTCTGCCCGCAGGACGGCAGCGCTTTGAAAAGGCTCAAGAGCGATCCTTTTGTCGGGATGACTCTGGTGGACCGTTACGAGATTCTGGCCCTTATCGGTACGGGTGGTATGGGCAATGTGTACAGGTCCAGACACAAGCTCATGGACCGGATCGTCGCCATTAAAATATTGCACAGTGACAGAATTTCCAGCGCCTCACGCTTCAAGCGCTTTCAGCAGGAAGCAAGAATGGCCAGCTCCTTGAGCCATCCTAACATCGTCGCGGCCTTCGATTTTGGCATAACTCCCGACGAAATTCCCTTTCTGGTTATGGATTATATTGAAGGCACCAGCCTCGAGGCAGTGTTGCGGCAGAAGGGGGCGCTCTCGTCGGAGCGTTGCATTTCTATATTCAGCCAGGCTTGCGATGCGCTTGCCCACGCCCATCAGAAAGGCATCATCCACCGCGACATCAAGCCGAGCAACATCATGCTTGCGCAAACCGATACAAGCGCCGAAATGGTGAAGGTGCTGGACTTTGGCATCGCCAAGACCCTGCCCCAGTTCGAGCATGGCGAGGCAAGTCTTACCATGACCGGGGAGTTCTTCGGCAGCCCGCAGTATATGAGCCCGGAGCAGTGCACGGGCAAGGAGTTGGATGCACGCTCCGATGTTTATTCCCTGGGGTGCGTCATTTACGAGTCTCTGACCGGGCGTCCGCCCATCGTCGGCGACAATCTGCTCGATACGATATTCAAGCACTCTAATGAGGCTCCTCCTGCTTTCAAGAGCATCAGACCGGACCTGTCCGTTCCGGAGCAACTGGAAGCTGTTGTCTTCAAAGCATTGGAAAAAAATCCGGAGAATCGTTTTCAATCAATGACCATTCTCAAGCGAAACCTGGAGTTTGCCCCGCGCTTTGCCGAACACGCTTGCAACTTCCAGCCAGCTAATAGAAAATCGTGGCTCACTAAGAGATTGAAACACCCTGCTTTGATGCCGTCGGCGTTGGCTGTACTTTGTTTGCTCTTGGCGGGGCTTGCTTGTGCCGAAGTGCTCTGCAATCATGCCATATCATTCGGCGTCAGCGAATGGCGACTCAAGCTGGATGAGAAGCTGGCAGGCGGTGATAGCGGGAAGCTTATCCCTGTCCTTGCCAAGCTGGGAAAACTCTATGCTGCCCATGGGAGCTGGGGCAAGGCCATTCAGACCTATGAGCAGGCTCTTTCGTGCACGGTTGCCGTGCATGGGGAAAATTCGCTTCCGGCGGCTCAATCCTGGATTGCTCTGGGCAATTTATATCAGGACGTGCACAATCGCAAGTCGAAATTTTGCTGGAAAAATGCTTGCTCGATTCTCCTGGGGCAGGCGCGGGCGAACCGGACTGCCGGCAAATACGCCGACAACGAAGCGATCGACTCCACCATAATCGAGCTTCAGAAAAGGTATCTTGGTGACGAGCAGGCAGACATTGTCGCTTCTCTGGTCTTGCAAGCCGAAGACCTGCGGGAGGCTGGACGCCTCGATGCTGCCGAGCCACTTTACAAAGAAGCAATTGCTATGACCGAAAAGGTTTTGGGCAAAGACAATGTTGCAGTGGCCGACGTTATGGCAGACCTGGCCAGTTGCTTTGTCTTACGTCAAAAGTATTCACAGGCAGAAGATCAATACAAGCAAGCTCTCACTCTCAAGACCAGAGTTCTCGGTGAAAAGAGCAGTGACGTCGCAGCCTTGCACACAAGCCTTGCTCGTTTGTATCTGAGGCAGGGACGTTATAACGAAGCGGAGGCTTCCTTCCTTGATGCGCTGGCTGTGGAGCGCGCTGCCGGCGGAGAGACTGAGAAGGTGGCGCTTGCCCTCGACGATCTCGCGTCCTTGTATAAAGACTGGCGCAAATACCGGGAAGCTCAGGACATGTATCAGATGTCTCTTTCGCTCAAGGAGAAACTTGCAGCCTCACCGTCTTCACAGGCGACGACTCTCGATGGCTTGGCTTCGGTGTCATTTCTTCAGGCCCAATATCCGAAAGCCGAGGAGCTTTTCCGACGCGAGCTTGATTTGTGGCCGAAGGACAGTGCCAGGCAAAGACGAATCGATGCGCTCCAGCACCTCCAGGATACATGCAAGGCGGAAGGCAAGGAACTTGAAGCCCGGGACGTGGAAGAGCGCATGCGAAGAGTTCCCTAGGCAAGCATCGCTTCTTTCCCT
Organism: Candidatus Melainabacteria bacterium; assembly: GCA_023250095.1. Taxonomy (GTDB): domain Bacteria; phylum Cyanobacteriota; class Vampirovibrionia; order Obscuribacterales; family Obscuribacteraceae; genus JAHFBI01. The sequence continues at coordinate 10,323 of JAHFBI010000107.1, read as the reverse complement.
TTGAACTTTGGACCTCCGGTAACGGACTGACGGAAGGGACCAGCTCTATTTGATCCGGAAGACCTCAAGAATCAGCTCTTCGAACGCTTCTTTCTGCAACAGGGTTGCTACCTTGATTTTGCGCCCGCCGAAAAAAGTGGATGAAGTCTTGCCCTGACTTCTGCCTGATGTCGATATGTCGACGCGCATTTCCTTGAAAGTGAAGAGGTCCGGGGAAATTACAGCAGCTGCTGTGAGTGTGTCCCAGAAGTAATAGTTGAAACCCTTGACCAGCGAGTAGATCTTTGCCGCCAGAAGCGACGCCCGGAATTTCTCGGCCTGGGTATCCAGTTTGAGGAGAAATTCCTTGGTAATCGGGACCTGGTTAGTGATGTCTAGCGGTATGAGTTTTATGGGTATGCCCGACTCGAGAAATTTCTTGGCGGCGAGAGGATCGGCGTATATATTCCACTCGGCGGCTCCGTCATGATCGGGAGCCTCGACATTTCCCGGGACGCCGATTGCACCGCCCATGATGACACACTCGGCTACTTTCTCTTTGAGGTCCGGGCGCTCCTCAAACACAGACGCGATGTTAGTCAGCGGACCGGTTGTCACCAGCGTTATCGGCTGGCGTGAGTGGTTGAGACAATCTATGATGAGAGCCTGCGATTTACGCGGGCGGCCGGGCTGGTAGGTCTTCTTGAGGGCATTTTCGCTGAAGATCGGCAGCTCATTTATGATGTAGCTTTCGCGCCGCCAGTTCTCGGGAAACGGATTGACTACCGGATCCTCGCTCAAGGCTATCTCGGTTCCTTCGAGATCCAGAAAGGTGGCCATTTTCTGCAAGGCTTCAAAGGCTTGCTGCACATAGCAGTCGCCTTCCGTCACGGTTATGGCTTGCAGTTCTACTTCCGGTGAAAGCCAGAGAAGCAGCGCGCTGAGGAGGTCATCTACGTGACCGTCATTGTCATGGATCACTGGTCTTGTCATAGGCTACCGTGAGTAATGATTCTTCGCTTGACAAAAACATATTGGCAAGCAGAGAGCCTGTTGGCAAAGCGGTCAACCATCTTGGCGAACCTGCCGAATCAGTCAAATCCCAAGTTTGTCTTGAAATTCCAGTCGATGACAGGCAAATTCGAAATTAGTTTACTTCCCCCTACAACTAAATTCATTAGCCTGGCCAAAAACCTTCCTGAAGGTTTGTTGCTGCCTTGCACTCTCATGATTATCAGAAGGCAAGCTGAGGATCTGGTTGTAAAGGTCAACGCCAGGCAAAAACAGAGGCTAAGAGCCGCCGGTAATCAAGTGCCTCTGCCAGATTGCGTTAGTGCTGATCTTTGATCTGACACAGCCTGATGGCTGTCCGGCGTCGGTGTTGTCCGTTGTCTGTTTCGCAGAGCCTCACACCCGTCCGATGTAGCGGGCGCGCGGGCGGATGACGCCGCCGTATTGTCTTTGCTCGATGGCGTGAGCTATCCAGCCGGCAGTGCGGCTGACGGCAAAGATAGTGGAGCCTGAGCCGGGAGGCAAGGAAAGCGCGTAGGATATTGCTGCCAGTCCGACATCAAGATTTGGCTGGACACCGAGCTCATCGCGGACGCACTCGACAATCTCGATTAATCTGCGCAAATGAACGTTTCTGGTGGAAACAGCCTCGGACGCTGCGATCAACACACGCGCGCGCGGATCCCCTTGCTCGTAGAGGTCTCCTCCAAAACCAGGGATGCGCTCGAGATGGCGCAAGTAGTCTTTCAGCCAGGCTCTGGCGTTCTTGAACTTCAAGGAATTGCTGACGATATCTTCAGCCCGTCTGCAGGCCGAGCCGTGCAAGCTTCCGCTGAATGTGCCCAGAGCGCTCAGAAGACAGGAGTAAAGGGAAGCGTCGCAGGAGGCGGCAATACGCGCCGCCAGCGCCGAAGCATTCAATTCGTGGTCGGCGCAAAGAACCAGAGCGCGATTTATGAGCCGCGCCTTCTCCGCCGATTTGTTTCCAGAAAGCGTTGCCAGAAGGCTCTGAGCTATGGGGAACCGTGCTTCAGCCAGATAGCTCATCTGGCTTCCGGCAAGACCTGGCGTGAGAGCCATGGCAACTATGAGCCTGCGGGCTGTGTCGAATACGTCGGCAGAGAGTAATTTGCGTGATACCGGGTCGGACATTTCGATAGTCACCAGAAGGAGCTTGAGCAAATCGAGATAGTCCGTGTCGGCTTGGGCAAGCTCCTTGAGCGATGCCGGTGCCGGCAGCGGTTTGACTTTCGCCCAGGCAGTATGTGCGCCTTCCGGCGTTTCCCACAGAAGCTCAGCGACAAGCTCAAAGGGTGTGTCTGACAGCGCCAGCTCGATGGCACTCTTTCCGCGATAGCAATGGCCGTCATCGCGTATGTCGGTGATCGCTGACTTGATCACCGGACCGGTCCAAACAGCCGTTGTCGGGTCCTTCGTGCTCTTGAAGCCGCGCGAGCACTGCCTCAACGAAATAAGGTCGCTGAGGCGGTAGCAGCGCTCGCGCCCGTTATCAGTCGGGATGCTCTCGATCAGCCCTCTGCTTGCGTATGCATAGAGGGTTGCCGGTTTTACTCCCAGAAATTCGGCGGCTTTCGGACCGGGGAGAAATTTTTCCTCGTTGTCGGACAATTCGATGGGATCCTTATTAGCTCTGGCTCGGATAAGATCCTGTGTAGCGCGAAGCCGGGCGTATCAGCCGTCCGGTTGCTCGTTGCTCGGCTATATGTGCGCACCACCCGGCGGCTCTGCCGGCGGCGAACATGGTGCTGAAGAGATTGTGCGGAATGCCGATAGCATCGAGGAGGACGGCGGTGTAAAACTCTACGTTAGCCTTGAGCGGTCTTTCCGGATGGCGTTGCGCCAGAAGTTGTTCGGCTTGCTTCTCCACGGCCCTGGCCAGGGCAAGCTGCCCGGAAGTTTGACCAGTTGTCTCCAGTTGTCTGATTGCTTTCTCGAAAATTGCTGCCCGCGGATCGCGAACTTTATAAATGCGGTGCCCCATTCCCATAATGCGCCTGCCGCCATTCAGCTCGTCGGTCAACCATTTGTCAGCATTTTCCGGTGTGCCGATGGCGTTGAGCATTTCCAGAACAGGTCCTGGTGCCCCGCCGTGCAGAGGTCCTTTCAAAGCGCCGATTGCCGCTACTATAGCGCTGATGTTATCGGATTCGGTGGACGCCACGACGCGTGCGGCGAAGGTGGATGCGTTCATGCCATGATCGCTCACGGTTGTCCAGTAGATGTCGAGAGCCTTTGTCTGTGCATCTGTTGGTGGCTCGTTTGCCAGGAGCCTGAGAAAATCTGCTGCGTGGCTGAGGCTTTCGTCCGGTTGGGACAGGGGCAGACCTGAGTGCAATCTGGACCAGCTGGCTGCAAAAAAGCCGATGGCGCCAGTAATTCTGGCAAATTCGCATATGTCTGTCTCCGTCCCGCCTGTCAGGAGACTGGTGGCTGTTCTCAGGGCATCCATCGGATGCGCTTGCTGAAGTATGAAAGGATTGGCTTGCAAAAGCTCAAAGGCTGTTCTGCGGGCTTTGCCGAATTGCTTTTGCAGGGTCGACTGCGAAGCTTCCACCTTCTGCGTGCTCGACCAGAGCAAGGCGCAGGTTTGCTCGAAAGTAGAGGCGAAGGCGAGTTCCTCGGCGTCGAAGCCGCAGATAATCAGCTGTCCGAGCTGACCATCGACTTGAGATATCTTTGTTTCTGCAACGATGATTCCGTCCAGTCCGTTGTTTACCACTGCTGCTTCGATCATGACATTCTCCTTGCCTCAGGGATTGTGTATTGATCGGTCCATCCAGCAGGGCAACTTAGCCAGTTGTCCTGCTGGACTGTAACTGGTCTGAGTTCGAAGATGAATGGATCGGATGCTATCAATATATCAACGAATTGGACTCTTGAATCAGGCAACAGTACCCAAATAAATTAAATAACTGATGTATTGATAGGATGAAATCAATATATCAATATATTGGTACGCCATCCATGCTTCCTGTCTGGTTAGGAAGTCGGATGGTCGTGCCAACAGGACAGTTTGGCGGCAGTTGCCGGACAGGCAAGTTGAAGAGTCACATAAACAAGATGGCATTACAGGAGCGATGAAATGGGAAATGTTTTGGAGCAAGTGCCCGTGAGCATCCAGATAGCCAAAGAACAACGCGTTCTTACCCCGGAGGCACGGACGTTCCTGAGCGAATTGCAGCGGCGCTTCAATCCCAGGGTAATGGAATTGCTGGCTCTAAGGGCCTTGCGCCAGGCAGAAATTGACCAGGGTAGATTGCCCGACTTCTTGACCGAGACGACATCTGTCCGGGATTCTGAGTGGCGCGTGGCGAAGGCGCCTTTCGATCTCGAGTGTCGCCGCGTGGAAATTACCGGTCCGGCCGAGCGCAAAATGATGATCAATGCCCTTAACTCAGGGGCGCAGGTCTTTATGGCTGACTTGGAAGATGCGCTTTCTCCTACATGGAAGAACATTATTGAGGGACAGATCAATTTGATGGATGCAGTCCGGAAGGAGCTGTCTTATACCAGCGTCGAAGGAAAGAAATACAAATTGGAGGCAGAGGTAGCTACACTTGTTGTGAGACCGCGCGGATGGCATCTTTGCGAGCGGCACTTCTCAGTCGATGGGCAACCGATTTCTGCCAGCCTGTTCGACTTCGGACTTTACTTCTTCCACAATGCTAAGGAGCTGATCGGCAGGGGAAGTGGTCCTTATTTTTATCTGCCCAAACTGGAAAGTCATCTGGAAGCCCGCTTGTGGAACGATGTCTTCAATTTCGCTCAGGACTGGCTTGGCATCGAGCGTGGGAGGATACGCGCCACTGTCTTGATCGAGACGATACTGGCGGCTTTTGAGATGGATGAGATACTTTACGAGCTGCGCGATCACGCCGCAGGGCTCAACGCCGGGCGCTGGGATTATATTTTCAGCTTGATCAAGAAGACGCGCCGGCATGGACGGTTTTCCTTGCCTGATCGCAGTCAGGTAACCATGGCGGTGCCCTTCATGCGCTCATACGCGCAGCTGCTCGTGAAGACTTGCCACCGGCGCGGGGCGCATGCCATCGGCGGCATGGCTGCTTTCATTCCCAGTCGCAGGGACAAGCAAGTCAATGAGATTGCCTTTGGAAGAGTGCGCGAGGATAAGCTCCGGGAAGTCAACGACGGTTTCGACGGCACCTGGGTGGCTCATCCGGATCTTGTGAGCGTAGCCCGTGAGGTCTTTGATCGAGCGCTGGCAGGCAAAGCCCATCAGAAACATCAACTGCGCCAGGACGTAAATGTCTGTGCGATAGATTTGCTCGACACGGCAATTGCCGGCGGTAAAATCACGCGCAACGGACTGGAGGCAAATGTGGATGTGGCGTTGCAATACATCGAATCGTGGCTTTCCGGCGTCGGTGCTGCGGCAATTCACAATCTCATGGAAGATGCAGCCACCGCCGAAATTGCCCGGGCGCAATTGTGGCAGTGGATTCAGGCAAATGCCACCCTCGACGATGGCACTGCCGTCACTGAGTCTTTGTATCTGCAGATGAAGGAAGACCTGCTTTCTCGGTTGACTGCTGTAAGAGTCGGCCGTTTTTCTGAAGCTGGCGAGATCCTCGACAAGATGGTTCTCAGCCCCGAGTTTACCGAATTTCTGACGATCCCCTCGTATGCCTATTTGAGCGACGGCTGAGAAAGGGCAGTATCCCGCTTGAAATTTTCTGCCTGACGCCGACACGATCGTAAGTGTTTGCTCGGGGAGGGCAAAGGCACGATTAGTGTGTCTTTGCCGGCCATCACATGATCACAACCGGTGGCGCCTGCTACCAGACAAGAGGAAAAAGCGATGCATGAATCCAGGACAGAACAGGCATTTGAGCTGCACACTGCATGGTCGGAGGAGCTCCGCTGGCAGGGGATAAAACGGAATTACGCCGCAGTTGATGTCGTGAGGTTGCGCCCGTCGGTTGTGATCGAGCAGACGCTGGCGAAGCTGGGAGCGCAGAAGCTCTGGCACTTGCTGAACAGCCAGCCGTATTTGACTGCTCTTGGAGCGATGAACGGTTCTCAGGCGGTGCAAATGGTGCGCGGTGGGCTCAAGTCCATTTATCTGAGTGGCTGGCAGGTGGCTGCAGATGCCAATTCATCCAGGAACACTTATCCCGACCAGAGTCTCTATCCTTCCAATAGCGTGCCCGATCTGGTGAGGCGTTTGAACAGCGCTCTCTTGCGTGCCGATCAAATTGACAGGGGCGAAGGGCTGGACGAGCGCGACTGGCTGGTGCCGATTCTCGCTGATGCCGAAGCTGGATTCGGCGGACCCGTGCATGCCTTCGAGCTGATGAAGAATATGATCGAAGCAGGCGCGAGTGGAGTGCACTTCGAAGATCAACTGGCATCCGAGAAGAAGTGCGGCCACCTCGGCGGCAAGGTGCTTGTGCCGACGTCGCAGTTTGTGCGGACTTTGACGGCAGCTCGTCTTGCTGCCGATGTTCTCGATGTCCCGACTGTTCTTGTGGCGCGAACGGATGCTCTCGATGCCGCATTGCTCACTTCGGACATCGATCCCCTGGACAGAGCCTTCATCAAGGGCCCCAGAACCGCCGAGGGCTACTATCAGGTGAAAAACGGCATCGAGCCGGTAATTGCCCGGGCACTGGCTTATGCGCCATATGCCGATGTGCTCTGGTTCGAGAGCTCCAGACCCGATCTATCGCAGGCGAAGGAGTTTGCCCTGGCCGTGCACGCTCAGTTTCCCGGCAAGCTGCTGGCCTACAACTGCTCTCCATCTTTCAACTGGAAGCAGCATCTCGACGACAGGCAGATTGCACTCTTCAACGAGAGGCTTGGCGAGCTGGGCTTCAAATACCAGTTCATCACCCTGGCCGGCTGGCATGCCACCAACTTGAGCGCGTTCGAACTGGCGCGGGCATACGCGCTCGAAGGAATGACCGCATACGTGCGCCTGCAAGAGGAGGAGTTTGCCCAGCAGCCACTTGGCTATACAGCGGTAAGGCATCAGAGAGAAGTCGGCACTGGTTACTTCGATCAAGTGCTAATGACTGTCACCAGTGGCGTTGCATCGACTGCCGCTCTGAAAGGCTCGACGGAAGCCGAGCAGTTTGCAGGGGAGGGCAGCTGTCAGATGTCTGCAGGTATAAGATAGGCTCAAAGGCGCGCGTGCCAGGGCTGCGGTCTACTGCCATACGAGCTGTCGCATCCTGGCTATGCAGCCTGATTGAAGGGCTGGCGGAAGGGATGTGAGAAACTCGGAGAAGTCGCGGTTGGCGGCTGCGGTTGGCTCGTGATGCCGTGAGGCACGGAGCGAGGCTCGTCCCCAGCCCATCAAGTTGCTGAATTCGGCATTGGTGCACACTTTGCTTTCATGGACAGTTTTTAGAAAGGGCACGCGTTGAGCCACTTCCAGAGTGGTCAGGACGCCTGCGAGTGCTTTGAGCCACTGATTTCTGTCTTCTCCTTTTAATTGCCGTTCTCTTTGCGCGTTGCCGGCTACCACTGCTGTGGCGTCATTGAGATAGTTTCTTTTGTCGTTGAAGGTAAAGCGTGCTCTAAGTTCAGTCAGCTCGGCAGCTGGATCACTGGTGCCGTGCAGCCTGGCTTGTTGCGAGGCAATGGCGCTGTGGAGTTTGAGAGTGTTGGTGTCGCCCATGCACTCGAAAAGATCATGAAGCTTTACTGAATTGTCCAGATGGTCTTTAGCGGTACTCCATTCGTTGTCCAGGGAAACATGCGGCTGCTTGCCGCTCTGGTAGTCAACGACGTTGACAACATGCCCTCCGGGGTTCCCGTTTAATCCGCCCCTGATGTCGGTGAAAAGCGGCTCGGCGGCAGTAGTCACCCCGGCTATGGCAGGTAATTGGTGCTGTGTTTTCAATCTGTTAAGGACCAGATTGAGGTGCTCTTCGTCTTGAATATCCATTGCCCTTACCGGGCTGACCCGCTCGCCTGGCGCCGGGAGGTGGCCGATGTCGCTGAGGTGGAGCACCGCAAAGGGATCTTTGTGCCCGACAATTGCCTGGTTGATAAAGGCCATTCTGTCGTCGTCAAGCCGGGGCCCTTCCACGATTGTGCCGTCAGCTTCTTTGACGGGATGCACTCCTGTTGCCTTGAGCTCCACAAGTCCTTCGTAGATGTTGCCGTCGGCTTTTGCGTATCGCTGATAGCGATAACCGGGTTCCATCGCCGAGTACCAGACATTGATCGCCGCCAGATTGAACAATTGCGTGGCGTAAGTGCGGTGGTTGTGCTGTGGATCACCCAGAGTCTCGTCCCAGCCTGGTCTGAGGTCGAGAGCCCCGAGCTTGACCTTGACACCTCCGGCGGTGACATAGCTCCCGGATTCAGCCACTTGCGCCAGTAAGTTAGCTGCGCGCGACGGGTGAAGGGCATACAACCTGGATTCGATTGCAGTGACGTTGCATGTGGGATTGCGTCCCTGGGAGATGATTGTGGGATCGGCGCAGTTGGCGATGACTTCTTGCGCCAGTTGCCATTTCTCAGGCGGCGTCAGGGGCCTGTCGCCGCTGGTCTTTAGTATGCGGCTTATCTGCTGGTAAGTATCGGACACTTCTTCCTGGCTGAGGCAGTTCTTTCTTGCACGGACTTCGAAAGCTGAGAGCCTGTCGCGGTTTAGCTCCTGCTGAGCAGGTCCGGTGTTTTTATCTAGAAGCGTAAGCAGGTGGCTGCGCTCTCTTACAATGTGTCGAGCTGCAGAGGGACTGTCAGCTTGCCAGCTGTGGCGCTCGCTTCCAGCTGGTGGTAGTTCGAGCCGGGTTGAGCTACCCTCACTGCTCACTTGTGAGATCAGATCCAGATGTGGCAGCACTCCTGACGTTTCGGACTTGCTGGCACATCCTGGTGCTGTTCTGTCTGCCCAGGCCTGCTCAGACAGTCTTGTCTTCGCGCCGTAAGTATCTTCTTTCGTCCGGGTTTCTAGCGAGTTACCTTCGGGCGATTTCAATTGCGCTGCCATACTTCTCACCTCAGCCTCGTTGACCGACACTGAGAAAATACTTGGAAGATCTGGCTAAAACCTGGCTGAAATCGGCACGTACACATTAAATGTGAAGGACATGGACGGCAGCAGCTGTCGCTTCCGCCAGCTTGGGGCGGCTGAAGCGTTTGTTCTTGCGCGGCAGCCCCCCTTGTGCTGCAATCGCCTCGTGTGACTTGCTGTCAGGCTTTACATGAGAGCGTCGTTTCGCTGACCCTGACACCACGCTCACAGAGATCCTGGACGATGGTGGCAACCAATTGTCGGTCGCGACCAAGCCGCTCTGGCGGATGGACGCCGGCTTGCGTGAATTGTTTGCGGGCCAGGACCATGGCGAAAGCTGCAGTTGTGAAGCCCGTTGTGCGGCTCATCGCCGACTCGTCGGCTGAGCGCCGGTCGATCAGCCGCCAGGAGCGTTTCTGGTCGCCACGCGTGGCTTCGACCACCATCACCAGCACATCTGGATAATCGTCAGCTGGATATCTTCTGCCAAACGTGCTGCCCACAGCTTTCAGGGCTTCTGCGTTGTTGAGAATACCCATATCCCACAGTGCTTTCATCGACTCCAGGTGCCCGGGCCAGCGCAGTGTGAGCTCGGCCATTTCGGCGACATCCGGGTAGCTTCCGAGCAAGGAGCGCAATCCATCACTGAGGAAAGCTTTGAGTTCGCCAAGCTCCGGATCGAGGAAAGTCTCGACTTGCGTTTCCAGAGGCGCCGGCGCAATGTCCTTTTTACCGTGTCTTGCCCTGGCCGGGCGGACATATTCGCTGAGCAAGTCATGCGGATTGAAATAGACGGCATGGCGAAAAACAGGCGGAGGGCTCTGCGGTATGCCACCGACAAGGATGCGCGCTGAATCGAGTCCGGAAAGCTCGGCATGGGCTGCCCCTACCAGCAAATGGGAAAGCCCGGGAGCCACGCCGCAATCCACTATGCAGCACGCTCCTGTCTCCTGCGCCAGAGAATCGAGGGAAAGCGGTGGCTCCGGAGTAAAACTGACATCAGCAACCGAGATGCCTGTTTTTAAGAGGTTCGTGAGGGCCTCATGCGATATAGCGCTAGGTACAGCCAGCACTGCTGCATCAGCACCCCTGGTAATAGCTCTGGCTTGCGCCGGCTCAAGAATATCGCCCTTCTGGAAAGTGACTCCTTTGGGCAGGTCGCCCCCATCCCTGATGTCGACAACGACGACTTCGGGCTTCTCCTGTCGGGCCTGCAAATTTCTGGCAATGACACGGCCTTGCATGCCGCCGCCCACAATGACTATCTTCATTCGTCACCTGAAAGTTGGAAAAACGTATTTTGAGTATCGTATAGCTTATCT
>JAHFBI010000402.1 GCA_023250095.1 Candidatus Melainabacteria bacterium | reverse complement strand
AAACCTGGTGCCCTGGCAACAGCTGGCAGCCGAGCGCGGCGCCAAGCTGGTCTTTATAGAGCTCACAGACGACGGACTCATCGATATGGATTGCGCCCGACGTGTCATCGGGGAGCGCACGAAACTTGTCAGCGTCACGCAGATGTCCAACGTGCTCGGGACAATCACGCCAATCAGAGAGCTCTCCCGGCTGGCGCACGAGCGCGGCGCCCTCATGTTCGTCGACGGAGCCCAGGGCGTACCACACCTGCCCACCTCAGTCGTGGATCTCGAAGCCGATTTCCTGGCCTTTTCTTTCCATAAGATGCTCGGTCCCACCGGGGTTGGCGTTCTATGGGGCAAGGAGAAACTGCTCCGTGAGATGCCGCCATTTCTGGGCGGCGGTGACATGATTTCTATGGTGTGGCGCGATCGCACCAGATTTAACGAGTTGCCGTACAAGTTCGAGGCCGGCACTCCCAACATCGCAGATGGTGTTGCCGCCGGTGCAGCTATCGATTACCTGCAAGCGCTCGGCATGGACAATGTGCGCGCCCACGAAATAGCCATTACAGAATATGCGCTCTCCCGCTTTGCCGAATGGAAGGAAGTCACTGTCTACGGACCCAAAAAAGCCGGCGACCGCGGCGGTGTAATTTCTTTCAATATCGCCGGCGTTCACCCTCACGATATAGGACAGATTCTCGATGAATCGGGTGTGGCCATTAGAGCCGGACATCACTGTTGCCAGCCGCTCATGCGCGACCTCGATGTCATGGGCACTGCCCGGGCCAGCTTCTACGTATACAATACTAAGCAAGAGGTCGATGCCCTCTTCAGTGCCCTGGGCGAGGCGGAGAAAGTACTGGGTCATGTCGCTGTCAGATGAGCTATACCGGGAGACAATCCTGGACCATTACCACCATCCGCGCAATCAAGGAGCGCTAGAACACCCGAGCGTCGAAGTCGAGGGTGTCAACCCGCTTTGCGGCGACGAGCTGACTCTCTACCTGGATGTCGAGGATGGAACGATATCTCAAGTACGCCTAAAGTCCAGGGGCTGCTCGATCAATATGGCCTCCGGCTCCATGATGACCGAAGTGATCGCCGGACAGACGCTCGAGCGCGCCGAAGAGCTTATAGACAAGTTCAAATATATGATGCTCAACAAAGATGAGGCGGTGGTCCTGCCAGAAGAAATGGAAGATCTAGAGGCATTGCAAGGAGTGAAACGCTACCCTGTTCGCATCAAATGTGCTCTCCTTCCCTGGAACACTCTTCAAGAAAGCATAAGCAGTTTGCGCACTCAAGCTGCCGTCGACGGACAGACAATTAAGGGCAAGATGATAACTACCGAGGAATAAGCGGCTAAGGCACTGCCGCCACTGGAGGATTCATGCCATCGCTTCAAGAAGACATTGTGCTCGAGCACTTGCGGAGCATTATCGATCCCGAGCTCGGCATAAGCATAGTCGACCTGGGCCTTGTATACTCAGTGCTCGTCCAGGAAGGCACCGTCACGGTGCGCATGACGCTCACCAGTCCGGCCTGCCCTCTGGGAGCCGTCATTCAAGGACAGGTCCACCAGGCGCTTACGAAATTGCCCTGGGTGAAAGAGCCGAAAGTCGAGCTCGTCTGGTCGCCGCGCTGGGACCCGCGCACGATGGCCTCCGAAGACGCCCGCATGGAGCTGGGTATCCTCTAGTTGCCCCCAGCCAAGCGTCGAATCGGGAAATTCTGCAGTGGCGTGCCCTGCATGTCCTGTCCCTTAGCTTACTTGTGCTCGAAGGCTCCGATACCTTTCAGATAGCCAGCTGCGCAGTTGTCGAGCCACTGGCGGGAGGAGGAGTCGCCCTTGAGTGTCGCGTCAAGAAAAGCGGTAGTAATGCGCTGAATACACTGCTGGAAAACTTCATCCTGAGGACGCGGCGCGATTTTGCGCCGCCCGCCGAATATCATGTGGTCGCCACCCTGGAAATTGACCAGGTACTGACCAGGGGTCGCAATGCCATCAAAAGGAATCCGCCTCTGACTGGCGCTGGTGTTGCCGATAGGCGAATTGTCCTCCGTTCCGGTCATGAGCAGCCCGGGAATATGTATGTCGGCAAATACATCCCTGGGATCCCTCCCGTGCATGTCTGCCGGCGGACTGAGATAGATAGCCGCTTTCACCCTGTCGTCCTGAAAGGACAATTTCTGGGTGCCACGGGCATAGTTCTGTCCGGCGATCGCCAGAGTGGTGCCGGCTCCAAAGGAATGTCCGGCGACAGCTATCTGCGTGAGGTCTACCTTATGAGCCAAAAGATGATCGGACTTGTTCCTCCTTTCCAACTCATCGAGAACGAACTTGACGTCATAAGCCCGTGCCACCAGATTGCGCCCGTTGGCTGCAGCCTGCATGGCCGCCATGACAGCCTGCCGTCCGTTGCTTGAAACCGACTTCCAGACGCTGTCGTCACTACCTTCATGTTGCACGTGAACGGCAACATAGCCATGAGCCGCCCAGTACTCTCCCAGGTAAGTCGCTGCCTCCCTCGATCCGCCCAGCCCATGTGAGAAAACAACCACCGGAAACGGCCCTTTGCCGGAAGGCATATAAATCTTCACGGCAATTGGGCGATTGCGCGCACCGTCAAGCCAGTCCTCCAGATAAACGGAGAAGCCTGAGGAAGAGATACTGGCCGCCTCCGGAGGCAAGAGCGGAGATACAGCTGGAGACTGCTGGAGAGAAGAAGATGATGACGGTAAGGAAAAGGAAGAAGTTAGCGGCAGGGACGAACCTGGGGAAGCCTCCGGCGTCCTGAGCGGCAAATCGGAAGCCCAGCTTGGACGGAGGCAAAACGAAATCGCCACCAACAAAATGACTGAAAGAAAAGCTCGGCCCTGTCTTAACATCGACGCAACCTCCCACACCCATACAAGGCAATACGTCCTGCCGTGCAAAAAAGTTCTGTCATTCTCAGAGAATTAATCTCCGACGCCTCAAGGTAAAATGAAAAGTAATCATGCTGAATAGTAATCAAAATGAGCAGCTATCATGAATTGACGCTCACCAGGAGATTGTGGAGAGAAGTTCTTTGCCAAAAATTTTTTCACCTATACTGGGGCTCTTGCTCATGCTGTGTTCGAGTGCAGCGGCGCTAGGAGATGGCTCACAGACAGTGAGCAAGGAAGCAAGCCCCGAAGAGCAGGCTTACGAGTGGACCCTTGAGCGGATGCTCATGGCTACTCCCATGCCTCTCACCGGTGAAGAAAGAAACTTCCTGGCGTCACATCCGCCCTTGCCCGAAATCAGAAGCTGGACTCTTGACACATTCAAGAAATACACTTGCTCGGCTGTTGGACGGAGCCACACAGCCCAGGAAGCTGCCCGCTGGAGAGATACGGCCAGGATGCTGCGCAGGCAGGTCGCCGCAGCAGGAAAACTGCTGGGTGAGCCAGGCAACACTGCTGCTGGCAAGATCAATAAGAGCAAAGCAGGAAGCCAATCAGACAAGGACAACACAGGCTCGAAGCCAGCATACGCGGGTGGCACCCGGGAAATGGAATCGGCATCTTGCAAGCAATTCGAAACCTGGCTTTCAACAGGCGACCCCAAAATGGTCTTTGATGAGATGAGGCACTGGCGCCAAGAGATTGCCAATCTAGCACCTGCCGTCGAGCAATACAGGAAGGCTGCAGCGGCCTCTGGCCTGTCCGAGCAGCTCGAACAGGCTCTGAGCCAGACAGCAGACTGAAAGGAGTGGGCCCGGAAGCCCGCCGGCAACTCCATTTCAGTTTCCGCCAGGTACCTGGGGCTGCCAGCATTTACAGCA
>JAHFBI010000106.1 GCA_023250095.1 Candidatus Melainabacteria bacterium | reverse complement strand
ACACAGCCGATACCGAGAGCGTATTCCACCAGGCTCTGTCCCTTCTTGCTTCTGCGCTTCATTTCTTTCTCCTTTGAAAAACACACAGGTGCATTTATCGTTCTTACAATTCGATTGGTTCACAACGCCATTTGAGCTGCACGGAAGATGGAGTCAATCGCCTTGTTCTAAGTTGAGAATCATTCTCAATTGAAAAACCTTGCCAAAGATACAGGGCAAAAAGCCCTTTGTCAATTACGACCGGCTAATGTTTCAAGCACGCTCTTGGCAGCAAAACGCTGCAGGGAACCGCTTCCAGCTTCCCGCAGTGCTTTTGCAAGAATGACAAAGCGCAAAGATTGTTCGCATTCACTGCAACTTGACATTGCCCGGCAGCAATAATATCATCCACCAGGCTGATGGCAATTTTCTCAATAGCAGCCAGTTCCATTTTCAATTCATGTCAGATTTTCCTGCAGCACTGCCTGAACCCGCCTGCACCCTGTCCGATGATTCAGAACAGGCGGCTACTGCGACGTCACCCGGGGACTTCAGTGCGGACCCAGGCGCGACGGCTGGGCGGCAAGGACAGCTGCAGTGCGCCATTGCCGCTCTTGTCAAAGACCTGCCGAAAGGCGAGCACCTGACGGCGCCGGAAGTCTTCCGGCGCGCGCGCGCCTGTGGTTTGAAGGTAAGTCTTTCCACCGTATACAGGGTTTTAAATCAGCTGCAAGCTCACGGCAATGTCTCGACTGTCGCCGGCGAGCACGGCAAGCGCTACGAAGCGCACCAGGACGACAGAGAGCACGACCACCTCATCTGCCTGAAATGCGACCTGACAATTGAATTTTCCGACGATCTTATAAGTGGATTCGGCAAGGCGGTTGCCGAGAGAAAAGGTTACGAACACAGGCACAGCCGCTTCGATATTTTCGGTATTTGCAATACCTGCAAAGCAAGCGACGAAGATCACAAGATAGAAACAGCCATCGGTGCTCTGGAAAACGCCCTGTCTTCAACCGGGGAAGCAACAGCCATCCTTGAGTCGGCAATAACGCAGGCAGAAAGCAGAAAGCTCCCTCGTGCCCGGCAGGCAGCAGAAGCTGCCGTGGTCCGACTCAGAGAAGCCATCGACGAATTGCTGGAAGTTACTTCCCTGACTTAGACACTCAAAGGTGAGCCGACACAAGACCGAAGCAGTCTCAGGAAAAGGTGCCTGCAAACGTATTTCGAGGCGACTTGCCTGCCTTTCCCCAGAGACGCCCTGGTGGCAAACCCGCCCATACAACGGGCACATTTTTTGGCGACAGTCGAGGCAGCATAACAGGAGCTCGAGTTAAAACAGCTAATTAGGTGTTTCTAATATATGGCCTTCGTAGAATTGGCATTGCGCCGCGAGCTCCTGACAACTATACTTTCCAGACAGCCTGGCGGCTGAACAAAGCCTGTACATAATGGGCTCAACGGCGCGGAGAAAACAAATGAAGAAAGTTCAGGCGGGCTGCCGGCTCGTCACAACATCGTTCATAGGGGCTCGAGCGCATCGCGGAGGTATCCGCTAAATGCAGGAGGCATTATCAAAGATTGTCCTGCAACGACGCAAAGCAAGCGGACTTTCTCAGCAAGAGCTGGCTGCCCGCATCGGAGTTGCCAGAACATACCTGGCCGACATCGAACGCGGAGCCAGAAACATTTCGCTGGCCAGCCTGGTCAAACTAGCGCGAGGGCTGGATATGCCAGTTTCAAAACTGATCCACCTGGCCGAGGTGCACGACAAACAAGAAGAGGTAAGCTCTCCAAAGGCACCCTCGCGCAAGGAGCCGGCTGAATCCCACTGATACTGGATGGCAGCCATCTTTTGCTAAATCTTGCGGCTCTGCTCGATCAGGCGCTGTCTCGATTCGGCAAGATCTTGCTCGGAGCGCATAATCATCTCCTCCAGATATTCCAGCGGCACCCGGCGCTGGGAATTGATCTGACGGCGCTTTTCGAGCATCTGCGGCAGAAGAGCAAGGGCACGCCAGGCTCCCTGCAGCCAGGGACCAATCTGTCCGCCGCGCACTATCACGACGGCAAAATAATAAAGTTGCCAGTAAAGGATATGCGGCAAGAATTTTATGAGCAGGGGACCGGGGATATTCTTGACGATCGTATTCCAGTTGTTCTGGCAGGAGAGCCGCACCACCATCGGATGATAGCCACTGCCGGTAGTGCCGCAACCAAGATGATAGATTATGGACGATGGGATATACAGACACTTGTAACCGCGGCTCTGAGCACGCAGAGCGATATCCACATCCTCGAGATAGGCAAAATAGTCCTCGTCAAAGAGCCCGATATCATCCAGCATCGAGAGCCTGTACAGGGCGGCTCCGCCGCAAGCCCCGAGAATATAACGCGGCGTATCGAACTGTCCCCGATCAATCTCCCTGTGCCCGATTCGTCCTGGCAAGCCGCCGCGGCGATAACCGTCGCCGGCGCCGTCCAGCAAGCTGCGATCGTCATAAGCCAGCATTTTGCAGCCGGCGCTGCCAATCTCCGGATGCTCCGCCATGGCACGTACCATCTCAGAAAGCCAGCAAGGATCGACGACAGTGTCGTTGTTCAGCAGAGCGACGAATTCGCCCCGAGCCTGGCGGATTCCGGCATTTACCGCCACGCTGAAGCCCGTGTTGACAGCAAAGCGTATGACCTTGACCCTGGGATATCTGTCTGCAAGAAGCTCGAGAGATCCATCGGCTGAGCCGTTGTCGACAACAATGACCTCGACTTGCTCGTATGTTTGCTGAAAGAGAGAATCCAAACAGCCAGGCAGAAACTTCTTGCCGTTCCAGTTAGGAATGACGACGCTGACCAGCCCGGGCACCCCCGGCACCGCTGGTGCAAAAGCATCATTCAAGCCATCCAAGGCTGTATCCGACTTTACCGAGTTCATGAGCTACCTTCGGCTGTTTCTCAAGACGGCAAATTATAGATCAAGCGCTCGCACGCCATAAGAAGATATAGCTAATGCCTGATTATTGAGGATTAGCTCCGGGCTGGGCAGCCACTTGCTGAGCAGTTGCTGTGGCGGACCCTTGTTGGGCAGCCGCTGTGGCAGCAACACTGACGCCAGGCTTGAGGTGATTCATGGCAAACTGAGCTCCGTATGCCAGCACAGTTACAGCTATCGTCACAACAAGGCAACTTGTGGTCTGGCTGACTGGCTTTTTGACACCCTTGATCTGGCGGACACGCTCAGCAAGAACCGCCGAAGCCGAATCAGCATAATATTCGACATTTTTGCTGCGGCACTGGACACACAGACCCAGCCAGCGACCCATCACATGACCACAGTCCGAGCACAAACAAGCATGTAACATATTTTTGAAACCCCTAACCGCGAGTATATATTAAGGGAATCGGCTACGTCTGAACATGGGGTAAACGCGTAGTTTATCCGCTTCTAATCCGTTTTTACATATCATGGGCGAGAAAAGTGACAGTCGGGTAAAATCGCCAACTAAAGACAGCAAGCATGTTATCCTGTCCAGGCTGTTTTCTCCGCAGTGTTTCAAGGAAACTCAGTTTGGCTGACAGGCGACAGCGGCTTCTTCTCATTACACTCGAGCCTGTTTCCAGACAAATGGCCGGCCCGGCAATACGTTGCGTGGAGCTGGCTAAACAGCTTTCTGACGAATTTGACGTGACAGTCTTTTCGCCTTCAGCCACCGACATAGGTGAACCGGCAAAGTTATGCCCGTCTCCTTTCTTCCACCTGGTCACCGGCAAAAGCAAATCAGCGCTCTATCGACTTGCTGGCGACTCGGACATCCTCTTCATTCAAGCCAACGTCCTCAAGCCCTACCCGGCACTGTCCAGGATGGACAAATACATAATTGTCGACCTCTACGATCCATATCTTCTTTCCGTGCTCGCGCAATATCGCCAGGATAGCCCTTCGGCATCAGCCAGTTACAGTCTGATGCACAAAGTGCTGGAGTCGCACATGGTCCGGGCAGACTTCTCCGTCTGCGCCTCAGAGCGGCAGCGCGACTACTGGCTCGGGCGCTATTGCAGCCTCGGGCGGCTCAACCCGCAAATGTACGAAATGGATCAAGGCTTCCGCAAGCTTCTCGATGTCGTCCCCTTCGGGCTGCCCGAAACCCCTCCCGTGTCAAGCGGACCGGGTATGAAAGGGCAAATTCCTGGCATCGGAAAGAATGATTTCGTTTTGCTCTGGGGCGGCGGCATCTGGGAATGGTTCGATCCTTTAACCGTGATCCGGGCAACAAGTCGCCTGGTAAACGAATATCCACAACTGAAGCTCTATTTCATGGGCTTCAAATCTCCCAACCCGCAGGTGCCTCTCATGGAGATGGCAGTTAAAGCAAGAGCCCTGTCCGAAGAGCTGCAATTACTCGACCGCCACGTCTTCTTTTGCAACTCCTGGACTTCTTATGAAGAACGGGTCAACTATCTTCTCGACGCCGATGTGGCCGTCTCAGCCCATTTTGATCTTATCGAAACACACTTTTCCTTCCGCACGCGTATTCTGGACTATCTCTGGGCAGGGCTGCCGATTCTCACCACATTCGGTGACCAGCTCGCCGATATGGTTCAGTCTTATCGCGCCGGACAAGCCCTTCCCTACGGCGACGTCGATGCCTGGGAGCAGGCTATCGGGCAACTCTTGCGCTCCCCGGAACTCGTTCAAACTTTTCGCCTAGGCGCAAGGACGATGTCCGCCGGTTTCAAGTGGAGCAAAGTGGTGCGTCCACTGGCAGACTTCTGCCGCAACCCTTACAGATTGCCTTCTTATGAAAGAGTAAAAATGCCGTCTCTGGTCCAGCGCGCTAAGGCCGTCTACTCGCGCGGCGGCAAGAATCTGGTACTCAAGCGCGGCAAAGAAATTCTGCAAGATATTCTGCGCACTTGAGAGAGCCTGGCGCCCTAGCGCCCCCAGATCATTTTCAAAGAAATAAGCAACATGGCCACTCCGAAAACTTTCTGCAAGATGTTGCCTGGCAGCCCCGTCGCTATCCTGGCGCCAAGCAGTCCGCCCAGGAAAAAGCCCAGGCAGATCAAGCCGGCAATTCTGAGATCTACATAACCCTGCTTGTAATATTGCCATGCCGCCAGCAGTCCGATCGGGGGAACAAGCAATGCCAGAGTTGTGCCCTGAGCCTGATGCTGGCCCATACCAAAGAGAAGTACAAGGGCAGGCACAATTATGATGCCGCCTCCGACGCCCACAAGCCCGCTAAATACTCCGGCCGCCAGACCAAGCGCCAGAAAGGGGAGTATGCCAGTCATCTCAGCTATCTCCTTCGCCAGTCAGCCAAATCAATGCTATCTAAAGTTGCCGCATGTCCCCCCGGCAAGGCCGGCAAGCATAACATAACGTGACAGGGAAGGAACAAGAAAGCTTGATCCACGTCCTTCTAGACGCGGCTTTATGTCCCTTAATCAGCCTTCGACAAAAGCCAAGGAGGATACTTTCATGAAAGTCCTGATTGCTGTCGATGACTCAAAATGCAGTGACGTGGCTGTGGAGAAAGTGTCCTGCCGCCCATGGCGAGGCGACACTGAATTTCTGGTTCTTACGGTCGTACCACCATCGCCGGTAGAATATGCCCGCCTTCGAAGGGCTGATGCCAACTCATATGAGCGCCGGCATGAGGCAAAGAGACGGATGAGCCGGCTCACCGTAGACAGGCATGTACTCTTCCTGCAAAACAAATTGCCTGGAAATAGCGTCACCGGAAAAGTCCTTGAAGGAGACATACGAGAGCTGATTGCTCAGGAAGCCAGGCAGTGGGAAGCAGATTTTGTGATCATGGGCACTCATGGCAGGACTGGATTCGCCCGCTTTCTCTGGGGAAGCGTCTCCGAATATGTAGCCACCCGCGTGCCTTGTTCAGTGGAGATATTGAAGAATGGACAGTCCGGCAGTCAGGTGCAACCGTCTTCGGCATAGACGACTTACACTATAATGTCCTGGTTTTAGACCGTAAGAAGAGATCTTGCGCCAGATGATCAGACATTTCCTTTGCTCAGCCCTGTTGCTTCTTCTTTTACATTTCCTGTCCGGAGGCAGTGTCGCTTGCGCCAGCGCCCAGAGTCAGGAGCTTCTCGTGTCGGCAGCAATAAGCCTTAAGGAGAGTCTGGTCAAAATAGCCGGAGAATTTGAGAAAGTTCATCCAGGCTTGAAAATAGACCTCAATTTCGGGGCCTCCGGCGAACTTTCTCAACAGATCAGCCGCGGAGCGCCAGTAGATGTTTTTGCCTCGGCCGGATGGAAGCAGATCGAGCAGCTGGACAAAGGCGGCTTCTTGCTCAAGCAGTCGATCAAACGTTTTGCTTCCAATCGTCTGGTCATCATTGTTCCTCCCCAGAGCCCGGAATTTTCCGCTCTGGAAAAACTGTCTTGCGTAAAGAGCCTGGCAATGGGCAATCCCGAGACAGTCCCAGCCGGGATGTATGCTGCCGAAGCTCTACGCAAAGCAGGCATATTCCAGGAGCTTTCAGGATCGCACAGGCTGGTTTTCACAGAGAATATACGCCAGACACTGGCTTATGTGGAGTCCGGCGATGTCGATGCCGGCATCGTTTACAGCACAGACGCCCTGATGAGCCCGAAAGTGAAAGTTACCTTTCAAGTGCCGGAAAATTACAGCGAGCAGATAGTTTATGCTATAGCTGTCGTGAAAGACAGCAAAAACAACGCTCTGGCTCAAGAATTCACCCGCTTTGTTTGCAGCAAATCCGGTTGTGACATCTTGAGATCTAATGGATTTCTGCCAAACAGCAAGTGATCGATCCCTGGTTCTCTCTGCGCCTTTCTTTGCTAGTAGCTCTTCTGGCTACGGCTGTCGTGTCGGTTGCAGGCACGGCGTTGGGGTTTCTTCTTGCCAGGGTACGTTTCCCCGGACGAGACGTTGTGGACACTCTGTGCACCTTGCCACTTGTTCTGCCACCAACTGTGGTGGGTTTTTTCCTTCTCTGCGTATTTGCCCGGCGCGGGGCACTCGGGCAGTATCTTTACGCACTTACCGGCTGGACGCCAATGTTCACCTGGCAGGCGGCAGTCATCGCCGCAGTGGTAATTGCTCTGCCTATCATGGTCCGCACCAGTCGCGGCGCCATTGAGAGCGTCGACACGACTTTCGAGAAAGTTGCTTACACGCTCGGACAATCGGGATTATCAACTTTCTTCAAAGTCACTCTTCCTCTGTCCAGCAAGGGGCTGGCAGCCGGCATAGTGCTGACTTTCACGCGCGCTCTGGGTGAATTTGGAGCGACTCTCATGCTGGCAGGCAATATTCCCGGCAAGACACAGACCATGCCTCTGGCGATTTATCAGGCGACGCAGACCGGGCAGGACGATCTTGCCCTGGGGCTGGTGATGCTCATGACGATCACTTCCTTCGGGGTCATTTTCTGGACGAATCGCATCGGCAGCAAGTGGTAAGGGCAATTAGCATCAATAGACTGCAAGCAAAGTTGACCCACAAGCTCTCGGGCTTAGAGCTGAGGGTCGACTTTGCAGTCGAAGGAGGGATGATTGTTCTCTTCGGACCTTCAGGCTGCGGCAAGACGACCACTCTCAATTGTCTCGCCGGACTCATCAGCCCCGATTCAGGATTGATTCAGGTCAATGAGAAAATGTTTTTCGACTCGCAAGCTCGCATCAATCTCTCGCCACAGATGCGTCGTGTCGGCTACGTTTTTCAGAACTCGGCGCTTTTCCCCCATCTCGATGTCCGGCGCAACATTTTGTTTGGCATCGACGACTGGAACAAAGAAAAGCAGAAGCAAAAACTGGAATATCTGGTGGAGCTTGTGCATCTGAATGGTTTGCTGGACCGTCGCCCCGATCAGCTATCCGGCGGGCAGATTCAGAGAGTGGCTCTGGCCAGGGCACTGGCTCCGGAACCTCAATTGCTTCTTCTGGACGAGCCATTCAGCTCACTGGACATGGATTTACGCAGCCAGCTGGCAGAAGAGCTTTGCCGTGTCCAGGCAAGCCTTGAGGTCCCGGTAATTCTTGTCACCCATTCAAAGGAAGAAGCACGCCAGCTGGCAGACACTGTAATTTGCATGGAAGCAGGCAAAATACGGGCTGCTGGATCGCCTGCCGAAGTTCTCTGAGAAAGTCTCTTTGAGCCAGATTACCTATTGTTCCGGGGTTTCTGCCTTGAGGTGAGAAAAGCGCGCGCTGCCACCAAACCAGCCATAAAGAACAGGCAGGACAACCAGAGTAAGCAAAGTGGATGTGACCAGCCCACCAATCACTACTGTGGCGAGCGGTTTCTGCACTTCGGCGCCAGCGCCGTGTGAAAGGGCCATGGGCAAGAATCCAAGCATCCCTACAAGGGCGGTCATGAGCACTGGTCGCAAGCGCACGCACGCGCCCTTTCTAATAGCTGTTTCCAGATCGAGCCCTTGATCTGCCAGTTTGTTGATATATGAAACCAGCACCAGCCCGTTCAGGACAGCCACACCAAAGAGAGCGACAAAGCCGATAGATGCCGGCACGCTCAAATACATGCCACGCACCCATAAAGAAATGACGCCGCCAATCAAGGCAAACGGGACATTGAGCATGACAAGAAGAGCATGCCTTGTTGTGCCGAATGTAGCCGCCAGCAAGAGAAAAATTATCAATATGGAAAGTGGCACGACCATGGCCAGCCGCTGCATGGCTCGCTCCTGATTTTCGAACTGCCCGCCCCAGCGAATATAATAACCAGGCGGCAATTTGACTTGCCTGGCTATCTTGTCCTGAGCCTCTTTGACGAAAGTGCCTATGTCCCGGTTGGCGACATTGCACTGGACGATTATCCGACGTTGCCCGAATTCGCGGCTGATGACATCGGTTGCCTGCCCAACTTGAATGTCAGCCACCTGGCTCAGGGGCACGCGTACTCTAGCTCCTCCCTCGATGAGCAGATTGCCCACTTCTTCGGGCTTGAGAGAGCTTCCCTCGGGGAACTTGACTCGCAGATCGAAACGCTTGCGTCCTTCAAGCACTTCCGACACGGCTTTGCCCATGATGGCCGTTTCAACTACGTCCTGGACATCTTCTTCATTGAGCCCGTAACGAGCCAATTTCTCCCGGTCGGGAGTGATGAGCAATGCCCCGCTGCCATAGAGTTTTTCCACCTGCAAATCGACCTGTCCAGGAACAGTCTCCATCACTTTCCTGATTTCGGCCGCTTTCCGCTCAAGCACATTCATGTCATCTCCGAAAATCTTGACGGCAATATCGGAGCGCACGCCGGAAACCAGCTCATCCACGCGCATGGCAATAGGCTGCGTGAAATTGAAACTTGCCCCGACAATACGACTGTTGAGCCTCTCGCGCAGCTGCCTCGCCAGAGCGTCCTTGCTCATGCCCTGCCGCCACTGAGACTTTGGCTTGAGCATGCAATAAACATCCGTTTGATACACACTCATCGGATCGGTGGCAAGGTCGGGGCGCCCGCTCCGGCAGACCACAGTCTTGACCTCGGGAACATCCTTTATGGAATTCTCGATATCAGTGGCTACCCGGCTGGCTTCTGAAAGAGAAATGCTCGGGAAGTTCCTCACTTCTATGACAAAATCGCCTTCATCGAGTTCCGGCACGAACTCGGTACCTAGAAAAGGGACCGAAGAGGCAGCAGCTACAAAAGCCAGGACCGCCCCGGAGACGACAACCGCCTTGTGCGCCAGCGCCCAATCGAGAAGAGCGATATATACCGGTTTGACTAGCCTTATGATCAAGCTCTCCTTCTCCTTCGTGCGCCTCCGGAACACAAAGGTACAGACAACCGGGACGAACGTGAGCGCCAGCAAGAGCGAGCCAAGAAGCGCGAAGCAAACGGTAAAGACCATCGGCGAAAACATCTTGTATTCCATGCCTTGCAACGAGAGGATAGGCATGTAGACAACCGTGATGATGAGAACGCCAAAAAGGATTGGTCTGGCCATCTCGGCCACTGAATCCTGAATGATCTCCATATTGGAAAGCGTGCTGGAGGGCTCCTCCGCCAGACGGCGCACAGCATTTTCCACCATGACGATGGAGCCGTCCACTATCATCCCGAAATCGATGGCGCCCAGGCTCATGATGTTGGCCGTTACGCCCAGCCAGCGCATGCCGATAAAAGAAAGGAGCATGGAAAGCGGTATGACAGCAGCGACAATCAACGCCGCTCTGACGCTTCCCAGCATGAGAAGCAGCACGACTACGACCAGAGCTCCTCCTTCGATCAGGTTCGTAGCAACTGTATCGATTGTCTGCTCGACAAGGCGTGTTTGATCGTAAAAGGGCTTGATTGTGATTCCTTCTGGAAGAGTCCTGACAATTTCTTGAATACGCTCTTTGATTCTCTTGATCACCTGGCGGCTGTTCTCGCCCTTGAGCATCATCACCAGTCCGGTCACGACCTCGCCTTTGCCGTCATGAGTGACGGCACCCTGTCTAAGAGCAGGTTGGAAAGAAACGGAGGCGATGTTCCGCACATAGATGGGAACGCCCGAGCGGAAAGCGACAATGATATTTTCCAGATCCAAAAGTTTGGTCACTCTGCCAACTCCGCGCACTATGTACTGCTCGGATTTGTGCTCGATTACGCCAGCGCCGAAATTTGCGTTATTGCGCTCGAGAGCGGCAAAGACATCCGGCAAAGTCAGCCCGTATTGCATGAGCTTTTGGGGATAGACAGTCACCACATATTCGCGGGTAAAACCGCCCCAGGTGTTGACCTCAGTAACACCTGGCACAGTCCTGAGCTGGTATTTGATCTCCCAGTCGTGCAAAGTTTTCAAATCCATCGCCGAATAGCCCTGTCCCTCGACGACATACTGGTAGATTTCCCCCATGGCAGTCGTCACCGGACCAAGCTGCGGGTTGACTTGCCGCGGCAAGCGGTTCCTGGCGCTGGTCAGTCGCTCGAGCACCAGCTGCCTGGCAAAATAAACATTGACGCTGTCGTTGAAAACCACTGTCACTACCGATATACCGTACTTCGATGTGGAGCGAATCTGCTGCACTCCAGGCAGTCCTGACATGATGGCTTCAATGGGGATAGTGACCAGTTGCTCGGTCTCGAGAGGCGCCATAGCCGGAGCCTCCGTCAGAATCTGCACCTGGTTGTTAGCCAGGTCGGGAAAGGCGTCAATTGGAATTTGCGAGAAGGAGAAAACTCCGGCTATGAACAGGAGCAAAAAGAAGACGCAAATGACCAGCCTTTGTTTGACCAGATTAGCGAAGAAGTTCTCCAAGCCTATTCCTCACCCAGATTCCCTTTCAGCATCTCTGCTTTGAGCTTGAAGCTCCCTTGCCCGACCACGCGGTCACCGCATTTGATGCCAGCATTCACTAGATAGCCGCCTTCGACCGGCTCACCGGTAACCACGACGCGCTTGCGATACTGCCCCCCGCCCAAATCGAGAAAGACGAACTTCTCGCCTCCGTTGGACTGTATGGCTGCCTCCGGCAAGAAAGGCTTTTGAGCGCCCTGCATATTCCTGATTTTGATCTGCCCGAACATGCCAGGCTTGAGTAAGAGTTTCTGATTATCGAGGATAGCCCTGGCCAGAAAGGTTCTGGTATCGCCAGCAGAAGGCTGAATATAGCTTATCGTGCCGATAAACTTGCGCCCGGGCAGGCTGTCGGTGATGAATTCCACGGATTCGCCTTCCTTCAAGGCGGAGAGATCCTTATCGTAAATAGCTATGTTCAGCCAGACCTTGCTCAGGTCGGCAACAGTATATAGCGGCTGCTCGCTCGTGACGATATCGCCGACAGTGATTGTCTTGCCAATGACGACACCTCCTCGCGGAGACTTGAGCGGGCTGGTGGTCTCCAGCTTGTGTGACATGACATCGCCCAGCCGAGCTCCATAGGCGGAAAGAACTGCGCTAGCTTCTTCCTTGAGATGCACCGAATGTTCTTTAAAGCCAGCAAGATTCGATTCGGCTATTGCCGCGTCGGCTTGAGCCTGTATCAGATCTTTCTGAGCTATGATGCCCTCTGAATTGAGCTGGCGGATCCGCTCCAGGTTCTTTTGCGTCAAAGTGCACCTCGTCTGCGCCTTGCGTATCTCGATTTCATTCTCATGGTACTGGTGTATAAAATCGGCATGCGCCTTAACGACCTCAAGATTTTGTATAAGGGCCATCGTCTGCCCCTGTTCGATAAGATCGCCGAGAAACACTTTGTCTGCAACGACCCGTCCAGCGACAAGCGAGTTAATATGGAAGATCCTGTTTTCGTCAGCCTTTATTTCACCGGTTGTCCGGGTTTCACTGGCAAGTTGCGCTCTGCCGACAACAAAACTCTTGATGTTGGCTAACCTGGTTGCCTCTTCCGGCAAAGTCACTTGATCGCTGGGCTTCTTCTTCTCGAGCAGTCCCTGCCTCGATTCGACAGGCGCTTGCTGATTCGAACAAGCCCACAGGCTCAACGCCACAGGCAGGGCAAGCAAACGAACGGCCGCCCGACGAACATTAGCTGCCGATGCCAGCGGGAGCCGCCAGTCCTGGATGAAAAAATGCATCATTGCCTCTTGTCTGCCGACTCAAAGATTGTTTTTCTTGTCGACAGCCTTATCAAGCCAGGTCTTCGCCTCCGGATAACTGGCGTCGAGAATCAAGGTCTGATTGAACTGATCGATGGAATTTTTGTACTGCTCCAGAGAAAAGAAGAGCCGCCCGAGATAATAATGCACGGCGGCGTCGTAGGGGTTGACTTCCAGCGCCTTGCCCAGGCAGTTGAGCGCATCGTTAAAGCGCTTTTCGTCGAGAGCCATGATTCCTAGAGTCAGGTGCGCATCGTAGAACTGAGGATTGATGTCGAGTGCGTCATTGAACAGCTCAGTTGCCCTGGACTTATCGCCCTTTTCAAAGGCAATGACACCGAGTTTGGTGATTACTGCCGCGTTTTTCTTATCCTTTTCCAGGGCTTTGTTGTAGTACTGAGTGGCCTTGTCATAGTCTTTCTTCTGCTGGGAGATCCAGCCAATCTGATAAATGGCATCGGCATAGTTCGGATTCAGCTTCAAAACAGTCTCATAAGCAACCACCGCCTCGTCAAGTTTCTTGAGTTCGGTCAAGACATAAGCCTGGTTGTACCAGGCTTCCAGGAAACCAGGCTTCTGCTCGGTGGCTTTTTTATAGTGCTCTTCCGCCTTATCGTATTGTTTCAACTGCTGATAGCTGTATGCCAGGTTGTTCTGCCCCTCGGCATAATTTGGGTCCAGGTAGGCGACTTGCTCATAAGTCTTGATGGCTTCGTCCCACTTGTTGAGCTTCTGGTATGACGCTCCTATCCAGTTGAGAACGGCCACGTTGTTCTTGTCTATATCAAGAGCCTTCTGAAATTCTTTGAGGGCTTCTTCTTGCTTGTTCTTATTAAACAGGGCAATACCGCCATTGAGCCCGGACTCAAAAGCAGCTCTCACTTTGGGATCGGCAAGAGCAGGGTTTTCAGGCTCAGCCGGAGCAGTAGCCTGAGCAGCAGGGCTTTGCGCAGGAGTCTTGCTCCCCGGGGCGGAGGCAGCAGGGCTGGCAGCGCTCTTGCCGGCAGCAGAGGCTGCTTTGCTCCCGGCAGAGCCGGCTTTGCCAGGGATTGGGGAAGAGCCGGCAGAGATCGCTTTGGCAGCGGAGTTGGCGCCGGCATGATGGGCACCGCCAGAGGTTCCCGTGGGAGCGGCGGCGTTAGCGGCAAGGTGCGCCTGCGAAACCGCCAGTCTTTTCCCTAAAGAAACTTGCAGCCTGGATTTAGAATCTGCCCCAACTGCAAGCCGGGGCGAAGCGTCCGCGGCACCGGACTCAGATGGCTTGAGCCCGTAAGCGACAGAGCTTCCCAGGTAGACCGTCAGCAAAAGAGCCCTGACGAAAGCGTCTTTCATTCTATCCAACCTCTCTCCTCAGTCTAAAGAAACATACCGCACCCGCGCCACACCCATATTATCTATTGAGCTGTTTCAGATTTGAGTCTATACTTTCCCCGCCAGTTTCCTTGACAATCCAACTTGCCGATGCTGTGTCGAATTATTAAGGAGCCCATATCCTCTTTCTCCCGAGCATTTACTATGGACCTAGGCTCCGGCTCAAGGTTTCCGAAATAAGGCTTGACCTTGAGAATCGAAGCACATTACCCCAGCCTGCCGGCTCAGGTCCCTGAGTCCGGTCACCTTGGAAACGCTGCTCCGTCCTTAGCATCCGGCAATAATGGCACCAAAGAAACCGACCCTGCACCCACCTGCTGTTACCGCCTCTGGCGGGAAAAGCAAGGCGCGGGCCACTGTGCCACCACATCTTTCTTCGAGCTGCTGGATCAATT
Organism: Candidatus Melainabacteria bacterium; assembly: GCA_023250095.1. GTDB lineage: Bacteria > Cyanobacteriota > Vampirovibrionia > Obscuribacterales > Obscuribacteraceae > JAHFBI01. Next base: position 281 of record JAHFBI010000106.1, on the reverse strand, counting down.
ACGAAGCCGCATCTGCTCTTTCAGTCAGGGAGAGCCTCGGCTTAGAACTCAAGCGTCTGAAAAAAAAGCTCTCGGCCACGCGCGTGCACAAATCAAGAGTGGCTCTGAGACGCTGGTTTTCCGTCTGGGCGGTGTTGAAAGCAGACGGCTGGGAATCGCCTGCCTTCAAAAAGGACATCAGCAAGCCTCTGCGCAAGTTGCTGAAGATGCTGGGGGGTCTGCGCGATCTCGATGTCAATCTGGAGCTAGGAGAAAAGCTTAGCTGCCCGAGCGAAGTTGTT
>JAHFBI010000401.1 GCA_023250095.1 Candidatus Melainabacteria bacterium | reverse complement strand
GTGTTCCCAGGGCTCACTAGCGGTTGTTCTTAGGGAGTTCAACCGATATCGGTTGAACTCCCTAAGAACAAGGTTCGCCCACAAAAATATAATCCACGACTGAACAGACGTCGCACGGTCTGACCCCTCCCCGGGGTTCACCTTATGGTCATTCCGCAGGAGGTTATTAATGTTCCGGTGCCTTCGTCGCTGGGCTCGGGTCAGGCTACGAAGTGTCTCATAACCAGCACCGTGTTGTGTCCTCCGAATCCGAGCGCTTCGACCATGGCGTGGCGGACGGTGGCCGAACGTGCTACGTTGGGCACGTAATCGAGATCGCACTTGGGATCGGGATTAATGTAATTGATGGTCGGATGGATTTTCTGATCTTGGAGAGTCAGGGCGGTGGCTGCGGCGCCGATCGCTCCGGCTGCTCCCAGCATGTGACCAACCATGGATTTTGTGCTGGAGATGGCCAGCTTGTAGGCATGAGTGCCGAAAACTGTCTTGATTGCAAGCGTTTCACGCTCATCGTTGAGCGGTGTGGACGTGCCATGTGCATTGATGTAGTCGATGTCCGTGTGATCTATTTCGGCGTCCTGAAGAGCTGCACGAATGGCTCGGGCTGCACCGGCGCCATGCTCGTCTGGTGCCACTATATGTGATGCATCGCAACTGGCACCGCCGCCGATGATTTCGGCATAGATCGGAGCATTCCGCCGGACCGCATGCCCAAGCTCTTCCAGAACGAGTATGACGGCTCCTTCGCCGATCACAAATCCGTCCCTGTCAGAGTTGAAGGGACGGCTGGCTGTCTCAGGGGCGTCGTTGCGCTTGGACAGAGCCATCATATTGCCGAAAGATGCGACTGCAAACGGATTGAGAGAGGCTTCTGTTCCGCCGGAGATCATTACGTCCGCGCGGTTGCCCTTGATGTACATGTATGCATCGAACAAGGAATCCAGGCCGGAGGCGCATGCGGTGGCATCGCTTTTTGCGCGCCCTTTTGCACCATGCTCGATGGCGACTTGTCCGGATGGAGCATTGGGCATCAGGCGGATGATGGATCTCAGTCCGATCTTCTTGGGACCGAGTTGCATCAGCTTGATTTGATCAGCTGTGGTGGTGATTAATCCACCTACGCCAGTCCCTATGTACGTTCCGACTCGCTCGGGAACTGTCTTGCGAATCTCCAGCTGTGCATCCTCAAGTGCGAGTTTTGCGGCGGCCATGGCAAAAAGAGTTACCCGGTCCATTTCTTTGAGCATTGAGCCGACTTTTCTCTTGTCCGGATAGAAGTCTGCGATATCGAAATTCTTGACTTCGGCGGCGATCTTAACTTCGAGTCCGATATCGTCGGGATCGAACTGACTGATCCTGGCTACTCCGTTTCGTCCTTTGAGCAAGGCTTGCCAGGTGTCGTGGCGTCCGATGGCGACCGGGCTGACAACACCTATTCCGGTTACAACTACGCGTCTGTCTTTCATTGAAGTTCCCGCAAATCCTTGATTATTGCCCATTCTACTCGGTATTGTACGGCAGCGGGACGATGCAAGATTTGAACCTGATCATAAACAGCAAGACTCGCTGGCGCCTTCGGCGCACTATATATGCCGATCAAATACTGTCAAATTCTGAGAGGATCTATCCATAAGTTGCGTGCACAGTCGGTGCAGTGGACGGACTGTTACAAGCTGTACAAATGCACGGCATCGCCTGTTAGAACTTCTGCGAGCGGCAACTAGACCAAATTCGGTAGAGACAGGTCGAGTGATGAGCCACCGTACACGATGCCAGGCTCGTGGGCTGCCCAGCAACCGAAGGCATCCTCATTGCAGTCGAAACAGTCACCCCCGTCCTCAGGCGGCGAGAAATCCAGAGGGGAAGTTTCTTCGGTCGCAGACTGTTGTTGTGCTTCTTGAAAACCGGTAAGGCGAGGTGACAGCAGGAGCTTTGGCTGCTCAAGACGCCCGCTCAGCGGATTTGGCACCTTAATGCGCGAGTTGTTCAGCTGGTCTTCTTTGACGTTACGCTTGAAAGCCAGTTCCAGAGCCTTGCCGATCTGTCGGTAGTTGGGCTCATAGCGCCCGACTGTTTCCCAGAACCGTTCGTTGTGGTTGGGTTCTTTCACATGGCTCAATTCGTGAATTACCAGGTAGCGCCGTCCACGTTCCGGCACATTTTCAATGGCGTACCGCGAGAAAGTGATGATGCGGGTGTTCAGGTTTATCTGCGCCAGGCGCGAATATTTGGACTGTCCAATTCGAACACCGCCTATCGTCACATTGAGCGTAGCTTCGTTGATCCGGCGGACATAGCCGGTCATAAAGGCCTGATAGACTTCCGTGGACATAGCCGAAGACACCTGCACATAACCTCGCGCAATCAGTGACGTTGCGCCAAGCAATTTGACTCTTGAAGACTGTAAGTTGTTAAGGTTCCGATAACCGAATTTATCTGCATAGAATAGATCCTTTATAGGTTCACTACAAGCCGTAAAGATGGAAGCTAAATAAAAAGTGAAAAATCTAACCTTGATCACCGGTGGAGCGCGTTCCGGCAAATCTACTCTGGCTGAATCTTTTGCCAGGGAGTCAGGGATGGATGTGTTTTACCTGGCCACCATGCATTACATCCCCGGCGACATGGAACAAATGAGCCGCATTGAGCGCCATCGGCGGCGGCGCCCGACACAGTGGCGGACTGTGGAAGTCAAACACTCGATGTACACGGATATAGCCGGGCTCCCATCAGGAGAAGCATTTGTTTTGATCGACTGTCTGTCGCTTTATGTGAGCAACCTGCTGCTTGGCCCGAGTCCAGAGCATTTCGATTCAGCCGGAAACCCTTATGACATGGAAACAGACATCCGGGAGAATATTGACAAGGTTCTGGCGGCTATTGACAGCCGGAGCGATTTTCGCTTCACCGTCGTCACCAATGAAGTGGGCTGGGGAGTGGTGCCGGATACGCCTCTGGGAAGGTCCTTTCGGGATTTCCTCGGGCTTGTCAATCAGCGTTTTGCCGAGCAAGCGCAAACTGTCTGGCTGTGTTGTTCGGGCTTGCGGTTGCGGCTCAAGCCGCAGGGCTGACCTCAAAGAGCCGGCCAGTTTCCCAGCACAAGGTCCAGCAACGGCTCGTGCCTGGCAGTCAAGGTCTGCCCGGCGCCGGATTTCACCAGACTTTCCAGGAGTGTCTTTCTGCTTTCCTCATCTGCCCTGGCCCAGATAATGCGGAACTTCGACCAGGACAGGTCAAAATTGGCCATTGCCTGCCGGTCTTTTGGCAACGGGGCGTCTTTAAATCTGTCGCAGACAAGCTGGGCGAACATCGTGCGATTGTCAATAGCGTCAATTGTTTTTCCAGGATGCTTTTGCTCGTAAACAAAACAAGCCATGTCCGCATAGGCATTTACCGCTTCTTCCGTCAGAGGTGGTGGTCCAGGTTGAGCCAATCTTACCGGTCCGAGAATTTCGGCAATGAGGTCGCGTTCTTCTAAGTCGAAGAAATCAAGAGCCCCGCCCGTCCTGGCTGCCTTTTCGTTGAGAACCCGGCTGCGCCAGCGCAAGAGACTGCGTAAAAGAAAGGCATAGTTATCTTTTTGGTCTTGGCGAACTGTCAGACAGGACTTGACTTCTGGCCAGAAACGCAAGACTTGCAGCACCTGAGCAGCCTTTGCGGGAGATGCCTGTGCTTTGCGGACAAAATACTCTTTGAGCTTCAGCTTGAGATCAACAGAAAGCTCGCTTGAGCTGGACAGCTCAAAGACCTGGACCCAGTAATCAATTGCCAGAGGCAACCTGTCTACCTTCGGAAGTACCTGCCCCCTGCC
>JAHFBI010000105.1 GCA_023250095.1 Candidatus Melainabacteria bacterium | reverse complement strand
CGCCGCATTTGCCGCCGCTGCCCTTGTCATGGCCGCCGCATTTGCCGCCGCAGCCGCCGTCCTTATGATCGTCTTCGCCGTCGCTTGCGCCTTCTTTGGCAGTCGAGCAAGCTCCGTCGCAAGCTTTGGCCTTTTGCGCCTCGATCAACTCGCGATTGTGTTCATGAAACCAGGCTTCTTCTTTGCTGTAGCCAGCGGAGCTTTCGGTTTCGGGAAGGGTCTTTTTGTCAGTGTTCATGGCATTAACCTCCAGATGTTTGGGGAAATGGGTTATTAAAGAGGTGCATCACCTTCTCCAGCTGTTCAAGGAGCCCAAGCGCAACTGAAGTCGGCTCGACAAACAGGACTCAAGCAAATTAGTCGCCTGAGGGCTGTTCTTTTGAGTCTGGCTATGGCTGTGCTTGCTGGTGCTCGACTTGAAAAGGAAATGGGAGGTGACTTGTTTTAGCAAGAGCAGGAAAGAGAACCTAGCAAAGAATTGTATAGTTGCCATCTTTACGAACAGCAACTATGGTCTTGCCCGTTCTTACTCTCGCCTGCTGTGCCAACGGTTACTTACTTGAATATGGCCACGGCAACCGTGCCGTCGGCAGTAATGCAGCCGCGATACATGCCCTCGGAGTTGAAAGGCATGGCACAGTTGCCATGTGCATCCAGGGTGATCACGCCTCCCTTGCCGCCTGCCTGTTCGAGAGACTGGTGGATTACCTGGTGGGCGGCCTGAGCCAGAGGGAGTTTGGCGTATTTCATGAGGGCGGCGATGTCATATGCCGTGACGCAACGCATGAAATATTCGCCGTGTCCTGTCGCCGAGACAGCGCAGGTGTCGTTGCTGGCGTAAGTGCCAGCGCCAATAATCGGCGAGTCGCCGACCCGGCCGAACTGCTTGTTCAGCATACCGCCAGTGGATGTACCGGCAGCCAGGTTGCCAGCGATGTCGCGAGCAACGGCTCCTACGGTGCCGAACTTCTGTTGCCTCTCTGGAGCCGCTTTGCCGCGTTGCCGCTCCTCGCGCAATATCTTCTTCAGGCGCTCCCACTGGCGTTGTGTGAAGAAGTAAGAGGGTTCTACGACCGGCAACCCGACTTGCCGGGCAAAACGGTCCGCCCCTTTGCCCATCAAAAGTACATGCGGAGACCTTTCCATCACGGCGCGCGCGCCTGTGATCGGGTTCTTGATGGTAGTGACGCAAGCGACGGCTCCAGCACGGCCCGTGCTGCCATCCATAATTGACGCATCGAGCTCGATGCGTCCCTCGTGCGTGAAGACTGCCCCTTTGCCAGCATTGAACAGAGGTGAGTTCTCCAGGACTTTGATGGCGGCAACGACTGCGTCGAGGCTGCTTTTTCCGCTTTTTAGTACCTGGTAGCCGGCTTTGAGAGCTGCTTCCAGTCTTAGTAAGTACTTCTGTTCGATGGACGGAGTGACTACTTCGCGGGTGAGAACACCGGCCCCGCCATGCACGGCAAGCAGGACATTCTCGTAGACCTTAGGCATCGAAATCATTTCTCTCGGACTGTAGCTAACTGGCATCTGGGCCTCCTGCCGCTGAAAGGCGTGCAAATAGAGATTCTATAATCCAGAGCAGGAAAAAGTGCGAAGCCGCGTTAATGCTCCCGGCAATCCGGCTCATCAACAAGCCAGATATTTGGTTGGAGTCGTTCGTAGCAAGAGGTAATTGTGGATGCGGGTATAAGACCGGGTCCGGTGGAAATGGCGAGTGAATGAGAGACATTGAGATCCTATGAATCTGTCATGGCCTGTCGCAAGCAGGGTGAATTTAAACTTTGTCATGACAGCCGGAAACGCTCACAGGGAAGCACGATTTTCAGCGAATTTGCCAATTTTGCCTGGACATTGTTCGCGCAATTTCTCTCGCGCGAATCACGTGAGTCCCTTAAATTCGAAGTGCCGGTGCTGCGGGATTGGCGCTGCCAGCACCGGTTGGGGACTTGAGTCGATGGACTTCGTCTGGCAGCCCTTTCCTGCACCGCTAAATGAAATCTCTTAGATCCTCTTGTCTGAAAATATCGATGTCATTAGATTGGAATCACATTCCATAACATCTTCTGTACGAGACAGAACCAGCACTCTTACAACTTTCCCAGCACCACACGTTTAGTCCAGTTTCTGCTTCCTTCGCGCTGGCGAAGCCCTTTTAAACCGATAAAGCAGGATCGCTTGCGCTTATCGATTATTGCTCTTTGAGACCCGAGCTTGGCTCGCGGTCCACTTCGCGCTCACCTGTGCCGCTAAGGCTCGCTTGCGAGGCGAAGCTAACTCCTGGCAGTTACCCCCTTTCCAAAGAGGACAGACACCAGAGAACTGTAAGGAGGTGGCGACAATGGCCATCAGCAAAAAGGTAACAATATTAGGCTCCGGACCAGCCGGCTTAACTGCGGCAATTTACGCCGCGCGCGCCGGGCTGGAGCCGCTTGTAATTGAGGGCCCGCAAAGAGGTGGGCAGCTCACGACCACAACAATAGTGGAAAACTTTCCCGGCTTTCCGGAGGGAGTTGACGGGTGGGAATTAACGGAGAACATCCGCAAGCAAGCTGAGAAATTCGGCACTGAGTTCCTCTCCGAGCTTGTCACGTCCGTTGACCTGTCCAAGCGTCCATTCAGCCTCAAGCTGAGCTCGCAGGAGATCCTCACCGATACGCTCATCATTGCCACAGGAGCCAGTGCCAGGCGCCTGGGCCTTGAGTCGGAGCTGAAGTTGACTGGACACGGGGTATCAGCCTGTGCCACATGCGACGGCTTCTTCTTTCGCGACAAGGTTGTTTTTGTCATTGGTGGCGGCGATGCAGCTCTTGAAGAGGCGATTTCACTCACCAAATTCGCCAGCTCGGTCACATTGCTCCACAGGCGCGACAGCTTCAAAGCTTCGAAGATTCTGGTGGAGCGGGCTGAGAAAAACCCGAAGATAAAGTTCATCTTCGATTCGGCGGTGGAAGATGTTCTCGATGCCGACAAGGGCGAAGTCACCGCCCTGAAGGTAAAGGACTTGAAGACAGGACAGGTCAAGGAATTACCTGCCGACGGCGTCTTCGTTGCCATCGGGCATCAGCCTAACACCGATCTCTTCAAGGGACAGCTTGCCCTCGGGCGCGGCGGCTACATAGCTTCTGCCGACGGTGTCACGACCTCGGTGCCAGGCGTGTTCGCCGCAGGTGACGTGTCCGACGATCGTTACCGGCAGGCCATCACGGCGGCCGGCTCCGGCGCCAAGGCGGCCCTCGAGGCCCAGTGGTTCATCGAGAAACCCGAAGGGCAAGAAGCCGCCTGAGAAGTAACAACGGCAGCCAGAAGCGGGCGAATCTGTCAGGGTTCTAAAACCTCGATGGCTTCGTCCGCTTTCTGACCTTTTTCGACCTTTTTGGAGCACATTTTCCTGATCGTCTTTCTGGAGTCTGGCTGGATCTTTTGCCTGCTAACATAGTCCCGACGTCAGGACTTCATGAGGAAGGCGATATGAGATTGGCTCCCGGCTCGCAAGCCAGACAAAGGCTCTGTTTGATGGTGCCTGTGTTGTTGCTGTCGAACTGCCAACCTGGCTTTTGCGCGTCTCCTGGGCAGCAGGGAACAAATGGCACCCTGAAGATTTCGGCGCCATACAATGCCTCCGCGCAGATGGCTTATTATGACGAGCCAAGCACAGGGCTCAGGTTTGCTTATCCGCGCCTGTGGCAGGCAAGGGGCAACCCCGACAAAGATACTCTGGTCTCAATTGCTGGAGCCACCGCCGGAGGCAACCATGGCGAGCTCAAATTAACAGCCGCTGCCGATGCAATGGATATCGAGCGCTACGCCTGCCTGGCGGAGGAGTTCTTTTTCAAGAAACTCGACGGGTACAAGAAATTACAGGAAGAACGTATCCGTTTCGGCAGAACCTGGCAGCTTCGGGGTATCAAGCGCCAGATCGAGTTTAGCCTGGGGGATGCCAGGTTCTCTCAGGTCTGGATTTATTTCCAGAATGGCGAACGCCCGCTGGCTCTTGTTTTTACTTGCCCCCGGTCGCAGCTTGCAGCTTTGAACGGGCTGTTCGACAGTACTCTGTCCAGTGTTGAACAGTTGTCGGCATCCGCTTTGCGCTCAAACGCAGGCAGTTCGGCAAACAAACAGACGGAGCAGCAATGGAGTCTTTCAGCCATGAAGGTTCCTAACGACACACTTTGTTTTTCCTACCCGTCTGGCTGGAGTGTTCAGGCTGACCGCGAGCGTGATCCAGAAATACAAGCCAAGCTCAATGATCTCGAGGTGAAAGTCACCGGCAAAAACAGCCAGGGACTGGGTGCGGAACTGCATGTGAGCGCTATCAGGAGAGATCCAGAAATGTCTCTCGATCAATTTGCACACCTGGTCGAGCAGGAACACTTCATGGACTTAAAAGAGCGCCGCAAGCTGTCAGAAGAGCGAAAAACATTCGGACTGCAAAGGACAGAGGGCTTGTCGCAGACAATGTCTTTCACAGCCGATGGACTTCCCGCCAAATTGACAGCAGTTTTTTTTTGTTGGACCAGAGCGCTTTTATTGTTTGTGGCTCATCAGCCCCTGGAAAGAGGCGGAAATGCGCACGCTCTTCGACAAAGTCCTGTCTTCCATCCATTTTCAAAATCGCTAAGTCAGGCTCCTTTGCAAGGGTGCGCTAGTTGCAAAGACCCTTTTTTCGCCCATTCTTTAATCTGGACTGAGCCTAGCGCGAGCCCGAGAATCGAGGACGGCGATGGGCTAGAAGTACTCTAGCTGCCTGTTTCCAGTGTCAGCACTGTTTGCCCCTCCAATATAAGAGAGTTCTTGCTGGCAGGGTTGTCAAGATATAGGATGAACTTACATTTTCCATTTGCCTCCTCAGCAAGCAAGCACCCAGCAGAACATCCATTCAAAGCCTAACCTCCAGCCTTTCCGACAATCATTGTTGTTGTCTGGAGATTGTCTTTGCGCCCAGGAGTCACCCCACCGTGCTTTCGCGAGCTATGCTCAGCGTTTTTCCTCCACGGTGCCTGGGCTTTTTTTCCCCTGGGGGGTGTCCTCTGCGGCTCTGTGAGCAATTTGCTCCAGGATGCCCCGCAGTGCCCAGGGTTTTTGCTCGGGGGACGTTCCACCGCGGCAGCATCACCGCCGGTGCCCGAGCTTTTGTCGCCTGGCCGAACGTCCGCTGCTGTCTCTTGAGCTTTTGCTCAGAGGGACGCCACAGCGGAAACCAGGTTGATTTACATATTGACCGCTCGACCTGCATTATGGGGTGCATCGACGCGCTTAAGCGCGCTTTGCGCCGCACGTCGACGGTTGTCGCGACAAGCCTTATTTGGGCATGTCGCGCCGGGGCGCATCCACCAGACCACAACGCGTCCGTGGTGCTGGTCCCCGTATGGCGGCAGCTGATGCCTCGGTGGTGCTGCGGTCAGGGCCGCAGATGACATCCGCCACCTGAGCCTGCCGCCCTTTGTGCAGCGCCGACTCCATGCGGGACGCCCTCCATACGGCGCCGCGAGTTCGGGCTGCAGCGCGACAAAGTCGCGCCGGGATATCGTCCACTGCCTGCGCCCAGCGAGCACAGCCTCCAGAGAGACTGATGCTCCGGGGATGTCCGCCGGCAGTGACCGTAAGTCCACAGGGGACATTCGCCATGGTCACCGATGCAGGGCTCTCTGAGAGCCGTACATCGGAAGACACCCACCATGGCGCCTGATGGACATTTTTGTCGGGCAGACCTCTGCGGGATACCGTCTGCACGGTATCGGAGGCTCTGACCCGACCGCGCGACAATGTCGCGCCGGGATTTGCCCGCTGCCGGCGCCCGCTGAAGCGCAGCCTCCAGAGAGGCTACGCTCGCGGGGGTGTTCGCCGGCAGCGACCGTAAGGTGGCAGGGGGCATAAACTGTGGCTGCTGGCACAAGGCTCTCTGAAGCCTTGCTGCCGGGAGACATCCCCCACATGTGCCTGCCACCTCCGGTGCCTCTGAGAGACTGTCCACCCGTTCCGCAACGGGGCACAGTCTCCACCGCTGCGCGACCACCTTTAAGTGTCGCGCCGGGAGACGTCCATCCTGATGCCCGTTTCAAGACGCGGTCTTTACCGCGCTTGCCGGGGATGTCCATCAGGATGCCCGCTTGGCCCAGGGGACGTCCCACCGCGCGGTTGCAGTTCCCTGAACTGCACCGACGCGGTGCCCTGAGCCACCTTAACCGGCAGTTGAGCCGCCGCCTGCGGGACGACCCACCGGAGGGCGTCGCGGGGCTCAACTGCGCAACACGTAGCCGCGCCTGGACTCGGGACTGAGACCGCGATGGCCCATCCGGGGGCATCGATGTGTGCTCCTCCTGAGCCGGCGGCACGATGTTGCAAAACGGTGCGGTGGAACCTGCCTTTTCGCCTTCCGCAAGGCGCGCAGGTTTCCGCTGCTCCGGCATGACCTGGAGGCGCTGGCTTCGCTCGAGGCTTCGATTGTCTGCGCTGTTTGAGTGGCCACTCAACAGTCGCATTGACATCGAAACCCCTCGGCGACCAGCGCTCCAGGCTCCATGCGGATTTTTCCAATATTTTTTTGGCAGCCCGAGCTACGACAAAGTGTAGTTAACTCCAGGCCGAGATACTGTTTCGAATAATAGGCTCAGTGCCAGAAAGAAAAGTCCTGACGCCTGCTTTCTTTTGCTTGGTGTCAGGACTTTTCTCGGTAAATCAGGGCAGGCAGATGCGCGATAAAGATGGCACTGTCGAGCCAATTTGCAGGTGCTTATTGCTCCCGAAGTGGACTTGCCGCGCACTGCCAGATTATTCGCCGTGCCCCTGCGGGTAGCTTATCTCCACCTTGAGCGTGGTGCTGAAACTATGCCCGCTGTCGGCCAGGGAGTTGCTCACGTACTCGTCGAGTTGCCGGCTTACTTCGTCGGCTTGCATAAGCAAGTCTTTCAAAGACAAGCGGCGAATTTCGGCGCTGACCACAACAAAGACATATGCTACCAGGCTCTCAGGAAGCACAACGTCCTGGCCAGTGATCTTCATCGAGACATTCACCGTCACGGAGATATCGGACTGGGTCCGCGCCTGCCATTGCATGGCAAGCAGTTTGCCGTCCGGCTGGTCTTCGATGGTCACTTTGTCGGCAGGGACGCCGTACTTATAGATTGGATTGCTTGCATAGCGCGGCATGGTTTTGCTGCGATAGATAGCCGCTGCGATGAAAATCAACACGATTGCTGCGAAAAGCAATGCATTCATGGTACTACCTCCTTTTGCCATAAGGCGGGTGGACCGGGTTTAACCGGTGCCACCCGCCTTGGCCGAAGAGGCGAACTCAGCTGTCAGGCCAGGATTACTTCTTGCCGCCTGGGACAGGAAGCGGATCCTGGACACCAGTCTGGTAAGCCTTGATGGTGTCGGACGTCAGAACGATGACGTACATCTGGTTGAGAGCGGCCTCGCCGAATGTGGCGTTGGTGCCGATCTGTGCGCGCAGAGCATGCGACGGGAAGCCGGCGAGCTTGATGAGGCGGCTCTGAATGATGCCGGACTCACGCCACTTGTCGTACTGCTGCAGCATGCCGAGCAGCTTGGACTGCTTCTGCTTGTAGGACTCGCGCCCGGCTTTGACATAGTCCACGATCTTGTCGTAGATGTTCAAACCGGCGAGGTCCGGGTATGCCTCGGAAATGGCCGAGAAGAGCTGTCCCTGTCCCGGCTGGGCAGAGGTGTGACCGTCATAGCGGCCTTTGACTGCGTCGAGCAGAATCTGGTCCATCTTGTCGGACTTGAGATTGGCAATGCCAATCTGCTCGTAGAAGCCGCTGACGTAGGACGACAGCTCATTCTGGTTGTCGAGGTACTGAGCGGTGAGCGCTGTCTCGCGGTCGACACCTTCCATCTGGATGGTGTTGAACATGTTGTAGACGGAGACGACGCCGAGGACCAGGGCAAGCATGATGCCGCCCACGATAAACATCCAGGGTTTGAAGAAGCTCATGGAATTCTCCTTTTAGCCTTGAGTTGGACTTTGAATTAAAGTCGTGTGCCAACCGGTTGGCTGAGCCGGTTTGACGAACTCGTTGAAGATGCAGGCAGGCTGAGCTGACCGAAGGGCGCTCAACCTGCCTGTGCGCTCCAGAGGGCAGCGCGAGATTACTTGCCCGGCATGGGCAGAGGATCCTGAACGCCGGTCTGGTACGCCTTGATGGCGTCCGACGTCAGAACGATCACGTACATCTGCGAGAGAGCCTGTTCGCCGAACGTGGCGTTGACCCCGATCTGCGCGCGCAAGGCGTGCGACGGGAAGCCAGTCAGGACAACGAGCTTGCTGTGGATGATGCCCGACTGCCGCCAGCGATCGTAAGCGCGCAGCATGTCGAGCAGCTTGGACTGCTTCTGCTTGTAGGACTCGCGCCCGGCTCGCACATAGTCCACGATCTTGTCGTAGATATTGAGCCCGTTGAGATCGGGGTAGGCTTCCTTGATCGCCGAGAAGAGCTGTCCTTGTCCTGGCTGAGCAGAAGTCTTGCCGTCATAGCGGCCTTTGACTGCGTCAAGCAGGATCTGGTCCATCTTGTCGGACTTGAGATTGGCAATGCCAATCTGCTCGTAGAAGCCACTGACGTAAGCCGACAGCTCGTTCTGGTTGTCGAGATACTGAGCCGTGAGTGCGGTCTCCTGATCGACACCTTCCTGCTGGATGGTGTTGAACGTGCTGTAGATCGAGACGCTGACGAAGATAAACGCGACGGCAATGGCGCCGACGATGTACATCCATGGTTTGATGGTCATTGTCTTTCGCTCCTTTTCTTAGCGATAGAGGCCGTTGAAGCGGCCGCGGGCGGAACGATAGGCCGGAACGCCTACCGCAACGCAAACACCCCACACGATGCCCGAGAAAAGCACCGTGCACAGGAGAATCAAAACCTGCTGCCCGGAAGTGGGCTGGATTTCCCGTTTCAGGTATTCGTAGCCGACACCCTTGCCAGACTTGGAGGACATCGACACGCGCTGGTAGAAATGTGGTCCCCAGAGGATCTGCTCGAGAACGCCCTGAGAATGCCTGATGGTCACTTTCACCTGGTTAGCAGTCGTGCTGATGCTCGGAGTCGGGTGACCGAAGAGAGCCTCCGCATCGAGTTGCTTGCCTGGCATGGCGTTCTGGATATCGATCAGCATTGCTTCATTGCCGACCGGCATGCCAGTGCCGGCACGAGCCCAGGAGATTGTCTTGCCGTCTGTGGTGCCGACAACGACAACGATGCCGTTCTTCGACAGCGCATCTTTGCCGAACTCCTTGGACTGCCAGTAAGCCATCAAGGCTCCTGCATAGTTGTCCGGGTCGGTGATTCTGGCGGCATCGACTATCACCAGATAGAGGTCGCCTTGCAGGCTGCTGCCCAGTGCCGCGTCAAAGCGGTTGAGGGTGCCCTGCCAGTCACCTGCTGGATGAGTGCCCACGAAGAACACCCTGTCGGCAAAGTAGAAGTCGTGGACGGGCCGCGTGGAAAGAGCAGGCAGGAGCTTGTCTTTCTTGTAGCGGTCGATTGAGTCGCTAAAGCGCTGCAGAATGGTCGACTGCGAGGCCAGGATGTAGTTTTCATACTGGCGCCTGGCTGTTACCGGACCAGGATCACTCTTGTCGAGCCTGTCTTTGGCATCCCGCCAGAATTGCGGAACGCCGGAGGGCAGATCTTCAGGGACGTGCTTGTAACTGCGCCACCGGTACTGGTTGGGATTGGTGGGCAGATTGCGGTCAGCTATCTCGTACTCGCCGAGCGTGGTCCTTATGGTAAAGGTCCATTCCTCGGTCGCGTAAGGACAGTCGTGGTAGCGTGTCTCGTAGTGACCTTCCTCTGGGTGGTAGCGTCCCTTGTCGTCAGTGTATGCCGACCGGTCCACCACATAAACCTGGTAAGGGTCGCAATCGTAGCCCCAGCGATGCGGGCCGTCACGGTGCGTTTGTTGCTTGGTCCAAATGGCTTCGGTTTCCCATCCGCCCCAGTTCTCGTTGAAAGTCACCTGGTTGGTAATTGCCACCCGGGTGCCGACGTAGGAGACGGTGGGCGCGACGATGAGCAGAATCACTGCCGTGGCGATGGCAAACTCGGCAGTCGTGATCCGGTACTCGGACTGAGTCCGATCCAGATAGACTTTGATACCGAATCCGGTGGCCAAGGCGAAGATGGTGCCAAGGATAATCAGTCCTAACACTGTAAGCCTCCTTTCGCCCTTAGCGGGCGGGAAGACAGCCAGAAGCGCCGTCTCAAGCGTAAAGCTCCGACGGTGGCGATTTCTGGCTGGTTGATATGCCGGGCTGCCCGTTGTTGCCCGAGCTGTGGAGTTAATTCCGGCCCATGCCTGAGGCATGAGCTGGAAGCAGCACTCTCAGGTGAGCAAGCTCACCCGAGAGTGCTCAGGGCACAACGGGCCTTGTCTTTGGCTCAGGCCGCAGGCTCGGCAATCAGCTTCTCGAACTCGTCGAGATATTCGGCAAACGTATCGAGCGCTTGCTGGATAGGCGCTGGCGTGGACAGGTCCACACCGGCGTCGGACAACAGCTTGATGCTATAGTCCGAGGAGCCGGCGCTCAGGAAGCGCAGATAGCGCTTAACAGCAGGCTCGCCCTCGGTAACTATCTGCCGGGCCAGTGCCGTAGCAGCCGAAATGCCTGTCGCGTATTGATAGACATAGAAGCTCGAGTAGAAGTGAGGGATACGCGCCCACTCGATCTCGATCAGCTCGTCGACGTCGACGGCAGCACCGTAGTACTTCTGGTTGATGCCCTTGAAGATGGAGCACAGAAGCTCCGGCGTCAGGGACTCGCCAGCTTCGGCGCGGGCGTGTGCCTCCTTCTCGAACTCGGCGAAGAGGGCCTGCCGGAACAGAGTCGTTCGGAAACCCTCCAGCGCATGGTTGACGATGTACATGCGCAAAGCCTTGTCAGTCGTTGCCTTGAGCAGGTAGTGCGTCAGCAAGGCTTCGTTGCAAGTGGAGGCAATCTCCGCCAGGAACAAAGTGTAGTTGCCGTACGGATAGGGCTGAGTCTTGCGCGTGAACCAGGAGTGCATGGAGTGTCCCATCTCGTGAGCGAGCGTGAACATGGAGTCCATGCTGTCCTGCCAGTTGAGAAGCACGAAGGGATTTGTGCCGTACGAGCCCCAGCTGTAGGCGCCCGAGCGCTTGCCTTCGTTCTCCATCACGTCGATCCACCTGGAGTCGAAGCCGGACGTGAGCGCTTTGACGTATTCCTCACCAAGCGGAGCCAGAGCTGCGGCGACGCGCTCCTTTGCCTGCTCGAAAGCCACTTTGTACTCCACCTCGCCCACCAAGGGCACGTACAGGTCGTACATGTGCAGGTCGGACAAGCCCAGTACGCGCTTGCGCAGATTGAGGTAGCGGTGCAGCGTCGGCAGGTTCTTTTCCACCGTGGTAAGCAGCGTGTCATACACGCTCACCGGCACGTTGATGGAGTCGACTGCCTGTTCGAGGCAGCTGCCATAGTTGCGCGCTCTGGCCGAAAAGATGTCCGCTTTCACCTGGGCGGCATAGGATGCCGCAATGGTGTTGCGGAAGGATTTGTAGGCGCCCAGCATTGCCTCGAAAGCCTTTCGCCGCTCATCGCGGTCGTGGCTCTCCAGGAAACGCGCGGCGTAATTGCCCTGCGTCAGCTGGATCTGCTGTCCGGTTGCGTCGGTGATGACCGGCAGCTTGAAATCGGCGTCGGTGAGCATATCGTAGATACGCTCCGGAGCGCCGGCAACTTCGGCTGCCTGAGCCAAAAGCGCTTCCACTTCCGCAGAGCGGGTGTGAGCGCGCTGGCGCGTGATCTCGTCGAGGTTGTGCTTGTACAGCTTCAAGCCTGGCGTCCGGGACACGAATGTCTTCAGCCGCCTGGGAGCAATGGACAGAACCTCCGGAGTCATGTAGGCGGTTGCAGCCGAGAGCTTGCTGGAAAGCGTGCTCGCGCGGTCGGACAGCGCCTGGTAAGCGGCGTTGGTAGTGTCTTCGTGCGAGCGCATGTTGGCGAAAACGTACAGCTTGCCCAACATCTGCGAGGCAGCGTCCGAAGCCTGCAAAGCCTCGAGCAGCATAGCCCCTGATTCGTGCAAGCGTCCCTTGTAAGAACTGACCTTCGGCAACATAGCCGTCACGGCGGCGAAATCCGCCTCCCAGTCGGCATCTGTCGCGTAGATCGAGCTGAGATCCCAGGTCAAATCGACAGGCACCTCACTACGCTTTGGAAGTGTTTGAACGGTCATTGGAGTCTCCTCACATTCATGCCGGTTTGCCGCGCTAGCAAGCATACCAGCAAGTTCCAGTCAGCTTTGGCGGGCAAAGAATCCCGAGCCGATGGAAGGGTAAACTTGACCTGCCATATGCTCGCTTTTTCGGCGATGATAGCAGGTGGAACAGTTAGTCTGTGCTGGTTCTCTGACAGCACTGGCGGCAGAAACTCTCTTTTCCCTGCTTCTTTATCGCTCCTCAGACTTCTGACCCTGCAATGACCCGTCCTTTCGGGACTGATGTTTGCAAGCTGAAAGTGTCAGTAGCGGCGTGTTTTTCTGATGTCCTGAGGGCAAGGGGGGATTGAGTATTCTAAACTTAACAGCGCGAGAGGTTATCAAGCAAGAACTGTTACCTGATCTCTGTCTTATTCGCGGGGCCTTATATTGCGCAGTTCACGTGACGAAAGCTTATGCAGTCCTAAGCTAGCAGGGAAGGTGCTGTGCGTCTGTGGTCTTTGTTCGGGTCCTGGTCTTTATCTCACCTGATTGTCTGAGTCTTTGCCCTGGTCAAAGCCAATCTTCTGCAAAACGCCAGCTCGGCAACTATATGCACGAATAGAACAGGCGCAAAAATGAAGCCAGGGGAGGCTTTCGCTTTACGCCCCTGGCTTCGGGTCTGGTGTCTGGTACCTGCAGGCAAGCAGGCAGGCGGCAAGCAAAAGCTTGAACCCAAAACGCCTGCCACCATAGACACCACTTATTTCTTTTCGAGGGAGATGATGTCGTAGAAGACATTCTCGCCGTCATAGGCGATGGACAGCTTCTCCCGGTCGGTGAGCTCGCCCCAGAAAATCCAGCGCCTGTCGTCGCGGGTGGCGACAAGAGGCTGGAACGGGCTGAGACGGGCGAGCATGTGGTCCTGGTAGCCGCTACCCCAGCCACCATCCACGCGCACTTGCGCCACCACCTGAGCCGGGGTAGCTGTGAGGCGTACGTTCAGACAACGCCCGGCGCCGACATCCACAAGAACCAGAGCGTCGCCTGCGTCCTCAGACTTTTCGGGAACCAGCTCCAGAGCCCCTTCGGCGTTAGCGGCAATCGAGGCGCGGAAGACAGTCACCTTTCGGCCGTTGCGCTTGATGGCGCCTGTGTCAGGATCCAGGTGCAACAGCTCGTCGCTGGCTTTGATGCGTTCGGTAAAACCGACGACAATAGCGCGGTCTGACTCGTCGAGCACGATGCCTGGCTCGGGGTTCGGGTACTTATCCGGGTACGAATAGGTCGGCGTGATATGTCCGCCCTGTACGACGAAGAACTTAGCTTTAAGCGTGAAGCATTTCATGTTTGCTCCTTTTGCCTTTCAGGCGTTAAACGTGCTTTACTGAAGCGACAGTCCCGCAAGAGGGCGGCAGCCTTTTCGATAGTTTCCGCCTTGCGAGCAAAGCAGAAGCGCACGCAGGCTGTGCCCGTGCCGGGACGGAAGAACGAGGCGCCGGGAACTGCAAGAATTCCCAGCTCCTCAAGCAAGAAACGGCAGGCGTCCTCAGCAGTCTGGAACCCCAGAGGACTGGCATCTGTAAAGAGCGAAAAGGTGCCTTCTGGTGCGCTCAGCCGGAAGCCAGCGCCAGCAAGAGCGCCGACAAGCCGATCTCTCAAGGGGCGGTGCTGCGCGACCACCGACTGCGCGAACTCCTCATAGCGAGCCAGAGCCGGCAGGCAGGCTGCCTGCAAAGGAACAGGGGCTCCGAGCGACAGGTCGTTGACGCGCCGGATGGTCTCCGTCAGCGGGGCGGCGGCCAGAATGTCGCCGATGCGCCAGCCCGAGACATTGAACACCTTGGAGATGCTCCCGATAGTGACTGTGCGCTCCCTCATTCCAGCAAGAGAGGCGATGCTGAAATGGCTGCTGCCGTATGTGAACGGCTCGTAGGCCTCGTCGGCGAACACCAGAACATCGTGCTTGCGACAATAGAACGCCAGCATCTCCAGCTCTTCAAACGTGAGCACGCGTCCTGTGGGATTATGCGGTGTGTTGAGAAGCACTGCCTTCGTGCGCTTGCCGAAAGCGCGCGCTAGATCCTTCTCCTTCCACTTCCAGTCAGGCTCCCTCAGGGAGACGAACTTCGGAACGCCCCCGGCAAGAGCAATCTGTCCGAGGTAGCTTTCGAAGAAAGGCTCGAAGACGATGACACGGTCCTGCGGGTTGACGAAGGCCAGAAGCGCCGACGTAAGGGCCGCGCTGGCGCCGGCCGTAATCGTCACCTCCCTGTCCGGGTCGAAGTGGGTGTCGTGGCTGGCTGCGTAACGGCTGGCTGTAGCCTGGCGCAGTTCCTTTAGCCCCCGGCTGTCGCCATAACTGTTATTCCCACCGATGGCACTGACCGCTGCAGCTGTCAGGAATTCGGGGGCGGGATAATCGGGCACACCCGGACCGAGATTGATTATCTGGCGCCCTTGCTCGCTGAGTCTGCCGGCAAGCCGCATCAGC
>JAHFBI010000104.1 GCA_023250095.1 Candidatus Melainabacteria bacterium | reverse complement strand
TTGCAAATGGATCTGCAACGCATCCGCAATCTTTCTCTGCCGTATCTGGTGGAAAAGAAGAAAGAGCTGACGGATCTCGAATACAAAGTCAAAACCGGGCAGCTGCCTGAAGCGCATGCGCTGTCCATATTTTTCACGCGCTAAATGCAGTTTGATAAAGGAAGCGAACTTAAATGGCAGAGACGCAATATGTCATCAACGAAATTACAGCCAAGGACACATGGCGGATATTCCGCATCATGTCGGAGCTGGTCGAAGGCTTTGATACGCTGGGCAGGATTGGCCCGGCTGTCTCGATCTTCGGCTCCAAACGCTGCCAGCCGGGCGACATGGAATACCAGCTGGCTTATTCCATTGCCGCCAAGCTTGCCGAACGAGGCTTTGCAATTATCACAGGCGGTGGTCCAGGTGTAATGGAGGCTGGCAACAAGGGAGCCAGAGAAGCTGGTGGCACTTCGGTCGGCTTAAATATCCGCCTGCCCGAAGAGCAAGGGCCTAACTCATTTCAGACAGTCTCAGTGGATTTTCGTTATTTCTTTTTGCGCAAATTGATGTTCGTCAAGTATGCCATGGCCTTTGTTATCCTGCCGGGCGGCTTCGGCAGCCTCGATGAACTCTTTGAAGCTCTGACACTGATGCAGACGCAGCGCATCAAGCGCTTCCCTCTTTTCCTGGTTGGGTCCCGATTCTGGACTCCCCTTGTGGATTGGATGAGGGACACGGTGGTCGAAAGAGGGCTGCTTTCCAACGACGAGCTGGATCTCTTTTCAGTGGTTGACGATCCCGATGAACTCGTCGACTGTATCGCCTGGTGTGAGAAAGAGAAATGCTACGACACGCCTGTCGGCATTAAAGGAAGACTTAATTCGGAAGCTGAGCCTTAAGTCTCAGGCATGAGATCCCGGGCACGCTCATTGAAGAATTTGACTAACGGCTTGACAGTATCCGGGATACTCAGCTGATCGAAAGTAACTTTGTGTATGCCCTGGTCTGATTCTATTTCGAAATGGTAGAGATTCACGTCGCGGGCCCCTTTCTGCTGGGCGCCGCTCATGCCGAGGATGCCGCTTTCTTCCACCAGGCGCCTTAGCTTCTCTGACTCGGCAGCTTCGGCAGAATCGGTGTCAATATCCAGACCCAGAAGCCTGGGAGCAAAGCCGCCCGAACGCCTGAAGGTGATTTTCATGGTCAATATTCCAACCTGCAGTTAACTACTTCGTAACTCTAACCGATCTTGCGCCTGGATTGCACCTTCGGGAGCATGAATGTAGCAAAGCACCCATGCCTTCTACCTGCGGGACTTCGGCACAGGGCTTGGCTATGGGTGCTGGATTGGACGGACTGACAGGATCCGTTTGCTCTTTACTAATTCTGAGCCGCCAGGCCCGCTGACAAAAGGGGGTAATTACTATGCTGGCTCTGGGAAAGTTGCCCGTCGGCCTATCGGTACTCTTTTTACCTGTGCTTTGAGTTTTGCAGCCGGGCGATTCGACACTGGATTTCGACGGCAATACTGACAACGATTCATTAACAAGCGTAATTAAGGAATCTGGTAAAAATGCCGGGCCCAACCTTGGCATACATATAATCGGCTTTTGACGAGTTCTTGCTCACAGGAGTTACACCCTTGAAAATAGCGGTTTGTATAAAGGCTGTGCCCGACACAGAAACGAAGATCCAGCTTGCAGCAGACAGGCAGAATATCGATTTCACTGGGGTCCGTTTTATCACCAGCCCATATGATGAGTTTGCCATTGAAGAGGCCCTCAAGCTGAAGGAGAAGCATGGCGGTGAGACGACGGCTTTTTGCCTGGGTGGACCTGAAGCCACCGATGTCCTGCGAGATGCTCTGGCCCGGGGACTGGACAGCGCAGTCCATGTCTGCGATGCCTCCTTTGTCCAGCTTGATCCTTTGAGCACGGCCAAAGTGCTTGCTGCCGCTATCGCCGACGGCGGGTTCGACATAGTTTTGTGCGGGCATCAAGGCTCAGGCACCGACAACAGCCTGGTTCCTTCCATGCTGGCTGAGTTGCTCGACTGGCCACAGGCAAATATAGTGGTCAAGCTCGAGGTTGAAGGGGGCTCTTTCAAAGCCGAGCGCGAAATCGAAGGCGCGCACGAGATTGTCCAGGGCAGCCTGCCGGCAGTCATCAGTGCCCAGAAAGGTCTGAACGAGCCTCGTTATCCGTCCATCAAGGGTGTGATGGCGGCGCGCCGCAAAGAGATTGCTCAGAAGGACGCTGCCGCTCTCGGGCTTGCCGGCAAGGTCGGCTCAGCTCAGGCGACCATGAAGATTAAAGAGATGACTATGCCAGCCGACCGCCCGCAAGGACGCATTATCGATGGAGACGTTGATACGGCCGTGAAGGCGCTTGTGCAATTGCTGCGCTCGGAAGCGCAGGTTGTCTGAGCTTCCGTCCACTTTCAGGTCATTATTCAAACAGTCAGGAGATTTCACTCATGTCAAACGGAATTCTGGTGTTCGTTGAACAGCGCAACGGGCAGGTGAGAAAGTCCAGTCTGGAAGCTCTGTCGGAAGCCCGTCGTCAGGCGCCGATGGGGAAAGAGCTGGTAATTGCCGTCATCGCCGGCGAAAATATCAAGTCGCTGGCTGCAAGGGTGAGCAAAGTAAAACCGGACAGGATTCTTGTTGCCGACAACGCTGGCTTCGGCAAGTATTCCACGGAAGCCTATGCCGCAGTGCTCTCGGCAGCCATAAAGAAAGAAAATCCGCGTTATGTTTTTGCTGCCAATACAGCCATGGGCAAAGATTTACTTGCTCGCACGGCGGCGAAATTCGACGCTCCTTGCGCTAGCGATGTGCTGGAGCTGCGTCCGGACAACGGCAATTTGCTGGCTGTGCGCGCTCTCTATTCGGGCAAGTGTCGTGGCGTTTTCGAGTTCACTTCACCGCTTGCCTTTATGACTTTGCGTCCGAATGTTTTTGCCTTGAGCGAAGCCGAGAACGGGCAGCAATCTCCGATCGAGGACCTTTCAGTGACTGCCGACAAGGTGCGGGCGGCTGTTGCCGAAACGCATGCTGCCGAAGGGCAGAAGGTCGAGCTGAGCGAAGCCAGTGTCATTGTCGCCGGCGGCCGCGGGATAAAAGGTCCGGAGAACTGGCCAGTTCTGCAAAACCTCTGCGATGTTCTGGGGGCGGCACTGGGCGCGTCGCGCGCTGTGGTTGACTCAGGGTGGATCGATCACGGGCATCAGGTCGGTCAAACCGGCAAGACGGTAAGCCCGCAACTCTACATAGCCTGTGGAATATCCGGAGCCATTCAGCACCTGGCCGGAATGTCTTCTTCGAAAGTGATTGTGGCCATCAACAAGGATGCCGAGGCGCCCATCTTCAAGCACGCCACATATGGTATCGTCGGCGATGTCCTGGAAGTAGTGCCTAGATTGACCGAAGAGCTGCGCAAACTCAATTCGAACTAGGCGATTCTGGCAGATTCTATTGCCGGCAAAGCAGCTATCATTATGAGGGATCCTCAGGCTCTTTCATGATGGACTGTATCAATGCTCGACCAGTTGAATGTTCCCGAAGGCGGATCCAGCAGGCAAAATCGCTGGGTCCGCCTTTTTCTCGTCAGTTTCGTGGCACTGGCTCTGGAGGTGCTCTTGATTCGCTGGGTCGCCAGCGAGATACGCGTCTTTGCCTATTTCAAGAACCTGATTCTCATGGCTTGTTTTCTCGGGCTGGGCGTGGGCTGCTCCACAGCCGAGCGGCAAGAAACCGGTAAACAAGGGGGTGCTCCTGGTATCTGGTTCCCGCTCATTTTGACCGTGCTTGTCGCTCTGGTGTCCACTGCTTGCTGGAGCGGGCTGAGCAATATCAGCTTGCTTGTAGATCGCGATGTCTTTGACTGGAACGGCAATGTCAGCTCGAGCGCCGTGCTGGCTGGCAATGTTTTCTGGATAGCGACTGTTTTTGTGCTCGTTGTGGCGACATTCGATGCTTTCGGGCGCCAGCTCGGGCGCGAGCTATCCGGATTGCCGCCTTTGCCGGCTTATTCCGTAAATATAGCCGGCAGCCTGGGCGGCGTGGCAGCGTTCTCAGCGATGAGTTTCATGCAATTGCCGCCGACGGTCTGGCTTGCTGTTTGCCTTCTGCCGCTGTTACCCATTTACTGGTCTCACCGAAGGCAGCTTGTCATCTTTGCGTCTTGCACTGCCCTTTGTCTGGGTATGGCTTTCGAGTCGACCAGGATGAGTCTCTGGTCGCCTTATTACCGGCTGGACCTGAAACCGCTCACCTGGTGGCTGAAAGACAAGAGCCAGATCCATGTCCCTTACCAGCTCGGGACGATCGTCGAAGTCAACCACAATCAGCACCAGCGCACAGTGGATCTTTCTTCTTCATTCATTGACAGTCATCCTGAGTTGAAAGAAAGCAACGAGCTGAGAACTTACGATCTGCCTTATGCAGCCTGCCAGAAGCCGGGCACTGTTCTGGTCGTCGGGGCAGGCACCGGCAATGACGTTGCCGCTGCCCTCAGGCACAACGCAGGCAGGGTAGACGCCGTCGAGATAGATCCCGCCATTGTCAAGCTGGGCAGGTCCATACACCCGGAAAAGCCGTACGACGACAAGCGCGTGCGTGTTTTTCTCGGCGATGCCAGGGCCTTTCTTGCCAGCTGCCCGGACAAGTACGATCTGATTCAGTTCGGGCATCTCGATTCGCAAACAGCGCTTTCGACGATGTCTTCAGTGCGCCTGGACAATTATCTCTATACAAGAGAGAGCATTTCTGCTGCCACGAAGCATCTTTCCGCGCGCGGCATAGCTTCCCTGAGTTTTGCTACACAGCCGGACTGGTTGAGAGCCAGGCTTTACCAGATGGTCAAGGAAGAAGGCGGAGGCGAGCTGCTGGCCTTCAACACATCCTTCGACGCTCCCAACGCTATTTTGATCATCTGGGGACCGGGACTGGCCGGGTGTGCAGAAGAACTGTCGAAAAAATACAGCGACATCCTTGCCGAGCCGTCCTCTTTGATGACACCGGTGGAGATACCGACTGACGACTGGCCTTTTCTCTACCAGCGAGCGCGCAATCTGCCCGTTGTATCGCTGTCCACTCTTTTGCTCGTGCTCGTCATATCGGCTTTGTTGATTCAATCTCGTTTCCGGCTCAGGGGGGGCACCTTCGCCGAGAATCTACAGTTTTTCTTGCTGGGAGCCGGTTTCCTTTTGCTGGAAACAAGGGCTATGCTGGCTGTGGCCATCCTTTTCGGCTCCACCTGGATAGTCAATTCCATAATCATCAGCCTTGTGCTCCTTATGGCTCTCATTGCCAATTTCTTTGTCATGAGGCAGAAGGCTTTTGGCGAGGGTCTTGCCTATGTTCTTCTGACGATTGCTTTGCTTTTCATGTATTTCTGCCCTCTGTCCAACTTTGTCGGTCAAGAAATGCTGGTGAAGCTTCTGGCAGCCGGGCTTCTTCTGGGAGTACCGTTTTTTTTCACAGGGACCATCTTTGCCCGTGCCTTTTCCCGCGTCAGACAGCCGGAAGTGGCGCTTGGCATTAATATTCTCGGCGCCATACTTGGCGGTTGTCTGGAATATCTCTCTGTGGTTTTTGGTGCTAACGGGCTGGTTCTGCTGGCTCTTATGGTCTATCTGGCATCTTGGGGAGCGGCGCAATTCCGGGGGCAGCAGGATCTCACGGGCGGCTTGGGTGAGTGAGTTGCACTGCCGAAGCGACGTTCGACATAAGCATTGAGGATGTCGATGAAATCCTTGACCAGATCCGCCCCGGACAAAGTGGATGCATGCTCGCCGTCGATATAAACGGGAGCGCGTGGTTCCTCGCCAGATCCAGGCAGGCAGATACCAATGTCCGCCTGCCTGGATTCACCCGGCCCGTTCACGATGCAGCCCATCACTGCAACGCGCAGATCTTCGGCTCCGGGGAATTGCTCCGACCAGATTATTCTTTGATCGCTGAGATATTGCTGAATCTGCTGAGCCAGCTGCTGGAAAGTCCCGCTTGCTGTCCTGCCGCAGCCGGGGCAGCTTGTGACCTGCGCGGCAAAAGATCTCAGACCAAGAGACTGCAAAATCTGCTGGCAGACAATAACTTCCTGGGCGCGGCTCAGTCCTGGCTCGGGGGTGAGGCTGACGCGAATTGTGTCGCCAATTCCTTCCAGAAGGATGGGCGCGATTCCAGCTGTCGAGGCTACTATCCCTTTCATGCCCATACCAGCTTCCGTCAGCCCCAGGTGCAGAGCGTAATTACTGCGCTGAGCCAGTTTGCGGTAAACGCTTATCAGGTCCTTTACTTCGGAAACTTTGGCGCTGAGAATAAGGCGATCGTGCTTCATGCCGTATGACTCAGCCAGGGAAGCGGACTTAAGGGCGCTTCCCACGACTGCTTCGATGAGCACTTCCCTGCCAGCAAGCGGCTCAGCCAATCTGGCGTTGTCATCCATCATCGAGGACAGAAGCTCAGCATCGAGTGAACCCCAGTTCACTCCAATGCGAACAGGCTTATCGAAACGCAGGGCAACTTCGATCATCTGCCGGAAGTTCTCGTCGTGCTTGTTACCGTGTCCGACGTTGCCAGGATTGATGCGGTACTTGGAAAGCAGGCGGGCACAATCCGGATATTGTTTGAGCAAAATATGACCGTTGTAATGGAAATCGCCTACCAGGGGGGGGCAGATGCCCATTTTCTCCAGAGAAGACACGATTTCAGGGACACTTTGAGCTGCCTCTTTCGTGTTGACCGTTATTCTCACGATCTCTGAGCCGGACTGCCAGAGCTCTCTTATTTGCGCGGCTGTTGCAAGCGGATCGGCAGTGTCGGTGTTCGTCATCGACTGCACAAGGATGGGGGAGTCTCCACCTATCAGTTTCTCGCCAACTTGCACGCAAGTAGACTGCCGCCTGGAAATCAAAGTCATGCCGGAATCTGCCTCGAAGGGCGACCAGAGTCAACTTCACGATAGCATAAAGGATGCCTTCCCCCTCCGGTCCTGTAAAACATGTTATATGCGGCCCAAAACCGAAATATCTCGGCAAGTCGTATCAGGCGCTTTGAGGCTCCGGCGGCAATGCAGCTATCTATTAATCAAGTCGACTAATCAGGTCGACCAGAGGTCCGGGTGGTTTTCTCTCAGACTGTATACGGCTTCGGCGGGGCTGACGATGAGATGATCTAGAACTGAGATGCCGAGCACTTGCCCGGCTTTCAGCAGCTGGGAGGTGGTGTCCATGTCTTCGGCGCTGGGAAGCAAAACTGAGCCGGAAGGGTGGTTGTGACAGACGAGGATGGCGTAACTATTGGAAAGAAGCGCTGCTTTGAAAACTTCCCGGGGATGTACCAGACTCGATGAGACGGTGCCGTGGGAGACTTCGTGCACTCCGATGATCTCGTGTTTGGCATTGAGGTGCAGGCTGACGAAATGCTCCTCCGGTGCCAGAGCCAGAGGCAGGAGGAACTGGGCGGCATCCTCCGGGGTACGCACAGGGCAGGGGGCAATCCCGGAAGTGCCTTCCCGAACCAGGCAAAGTTTTAATCTGGGAACCTTGTATTTCAGTTGCCGGGCAAGAGTGGTTGTTTTGTCTGCCATTTGACTCCCCTCCTGTGTCCTTGTTCTCCTTGAGACGGACACCTCGCTGAAGAAGTTCAAAATGTCTGGCTTTCTGGAAAAAATAGGATCAAGAGAACAGTGCCGGATGCCATCGCTTCGACGGCAATGCTGTCGGCTTTTTCGAGCAATTCTCTCTAAGGGGAGGGATCTTCACATGGTTTTCACAAACGGCATATAGACTGTCGGCCTGTGCTCTGGCGGCTGTATATGTATTGCATATACAAATGGTGAGCTCTGGCTTTCTTTCTGGCTTTCCGGAAACCTTCTTTTAGGCGGCACCTCCTGGCAGACGGCGATGCCTTTGTTGCGGCTTTGCCTGTCCTTTGGGGGGACAATTTTTGTTCAGGAGAAGATTGATCATGAATAGAGTCAGACAACTGGAGACCCTTGCCGAATCATTTGAAGATCGTGGTGATTATGCCGGCGCCGCATTCTTCTGGCAACAAGCGATTGGCGTTATGGAAGGGTGTCTGGGCAAGGACCATCTAGATCTTGCCGAATATTTTTTCGGGGCCGGACTGGTTTGTTTTGCCATTGACAGATATGAATCTGCAGAGGAACTTTTGCTGAAAGCCCTTTCCATTCAAAGAGAGCACCTTGGATTGAGGCATCCTGACACTGTCGAGACGCTCAATTGCCTGATAGCCATGTATTGCGAACAGGATTGTGCGAAAAACTTTCCCGACCAGCCGCTGCATGTTTTTCTCGATTGCTGTTCATCGCTCAGCTTGCCGTATGCAAGCTGAGCGATGAGCCGGGGGCGCAGTTTCAGACTTTCTGGTGCTTCCAGGCGCCTGTCTTGAAGCGCCAGATGACCAGCAATCCGACCGACAGCGAGGAGAAGGCGATAGAGTACCAGGTGCCTATCGGTCCCATGTCTTTCCAGACGGTAAGATACCAGGCAAGCGGTAGTCTTATTCCAATCAGGCAAAGCACGGTCACGATCATCGGCCAGCGCGTATAGCCTGCTCCTTGCATGGCTCCTACAAGGATCAGCCAGATGGCAACGAAAGGCTGCGAAAGCCCGACGACCTGCAAATATTGCCTGGAATAGCCAACCACAGCCGAGTCTGTGCTCATCCAGTGCGCGAGCATGTCTGCTCCGAAAAAGAGCACTGCCGCCACGGCGCAGTTCATCGCCGCGCCCAGGAATGTGACTTGCCAGCCTGCACGTTCGGCTCTGTCTGGCTGACCAGCTCCAAGGTTCTGCCCGACAATCGTGGCTACAGCCATACTGAGGGCGTAGATGGGGAAACCCCCGATCATTTCTTCGACCCTCAGTCCGACTGCCCAGGATGCCTGGCAGGCAGTTGGATTTTTCGTCAGGGAGAAGATGAGGAAAAGAATGAAGTTTCCTCCCACCCAGGAAAGATCTTGTACGCAGGCTGGAAGTCCGATTTTCATCAGGCGGGCGAACCACTCCATTGACATTCCTTTGATCATTTTTTGCAGGTTGAGGCAGTCGCCGATCTCGGTGGAAGCCATGATCGAGAAGGAAAGCCCCACTCCAAGCAAGCCAGCTATTCCCCACGAGATGCCGATTCCGGCAATGCCGACATGGAAGGGCCAGATGCACAGACCGAGGTCGAGAAGAATGACCAGGGCTGTCATCATGGCCATGATGATCATGGGAACGCGGGCGTTGCCCTTGGCTCTGAAAATGGAGTTTGAGACCCAGAGCACAGTGAAAGGAAGCTGGGCCGCCAGATCGAACTTCATGTAGTCCCAGCCGAGATCCTCGACTTGAGCGGAGGCTCCTAAAAAACGGAAGAGTGGGCGGCAAACAAGAAGTCCGGCAGCCGCCGAGGCCGCGCCGAAAATAGCCGAAAATGCCAGCGACTGTCTTGCCGACTCAATTGTTTTTTCGATATTGCGCTCTCCCCAAAAGCGGCTGACCAGCGCGTTTGTGCCGGATGACAGCGCCACGGCCAGGAGCACCATGAAAAACCAGATCTGTCCGCCGATGCCGATTGCCGCCTGTACGTTCGAGCCAAGCTGTCCGGCAACCCAGATGTCTGCGAAACTGGCGATGGCGATTGTGATCATGTTGAGAAAGAGCGGCCAGGACATATGCCATATGGCAGCCCAGGTTGAACCGTTGATGATCACATCATCGCGATCGAGACTTTTTTGGGAACCGTCCCTGCCGGCTTGAGACTCGCACAGAGCAATTATTTGCTCGTCGCCGCTGATTTCTGTTTGCTTGTTTTCAATCGTGTTCATGAGAAATTACCTGAGAAGAACGGCTCAAGCCCTGTATCAAAGGGCCAGACCGGGAGAAGCATGACTGTCTCAAGGGAAATTTGAGACAAAAAAAACCAACAGCTTGCGCAGACGTCTGAATGGACGAACGGAAAGCGGTTGGCCGTGTACTTACAGCTTCATATCTCTACGATAGCGTTTTTTTTTCAGAAGGCAAGGGGGTGATTGGAAAAAAAAATCATTGCTCCGCGAGGACCTCATCCCCGGACGCCGTCGCAGCTTGCTTCTTCGCTTCCTGAATCCAACCGAACCACGGATTCGAATTAAGGATTGAAGTCAGTTGATCAAAGAGCAGAGACGGTGTATTGGCATCGGCTTTAGTGACAAACAACCAGTCACCCGCGCTGTAAATTGCATAGAGCCAGTCGACTTCTCTTGTCTTGTCTCTGGTTGTGAAGATCCACTGGTCGAAGGCAGGTGGAAGCAAGCAATAGTGCGCAAATGATTCCACTTCGAACTCTTCGAGGAAGGACGGCAATGTCTGTACCCAGCTTGCTTTGTCAAGGATAAAAATTGACTGGCGAATTTTGTCACCTTCAAGCACATTGGCAGTTGTGCGATGAATTCGCACGTCAGCCCATTTGTCCGGCAAGTAGACGGTAAAAGCTCCCTGAAAGGCCTCCGAAAATTCCAATGCCTTCCAGGACCAGCCATCAACTGGCCCTGTGTGAAAGTAAGCATCGAAAGTGAATTCCTCGCTGACCGAATCAGCCCTTTCTATAAAGGCCGGAGATGCCGACTGAATCGCCGACTCACCCGAGGGGTCGCCCACCGACCATTCATTAATCAGCTTTGCGAAGAGCTCGTGGACGCATCCTTGTTCAACCACTTATCAAACCCCATCAAGGCGCAACTGGCATTATGGTACGATGGCTCTCATTCTTTAGATACAGGCTGACGGTTATCAGGCACAGGTTATCGATGCGCTTGCCGCAGGGAAGTTCTCAGTCCATTTCGATAAAGCCACCGACGGCTGAACAGTACTGGTCCTGCCTGCAGAGGTTTTTTTCGTTCGAGGAGCCGGGCAGCCGCTGGCAACGTCTGCTTGCCCTCACAGGCAAGCAAATCAAGAGCCCGGCCATCAAGCCCAGAGATATTGGCACTCTTGCTCTTCCTGCTCAGCGGCAGCTGTTTCTTGATGTATTCGGGTTGGGCACCAAAAGCGGGTGTCGCCAGCAGGGTGGCAGTGCTGCTACTTTCAATGTCATGCTGGCCCTGGAGGATTTCGATATATTCGAGCCTTTGACTTTCGCCTCATGGCTGAAAAATGCTTCCCACGGCGGGACCTTTGAGCCTCCGGGCGGATTGCCGGACCCTGCGCCTTGCCAGGACGGCGTATTGACTGAGCTTTCTGTGCGGCTTAGCCTGACGGAAGCGCAATCTCTGTGGCTGCGCCAGGCTTTTCATGTCGTGCCTGACTGGGAACTTTTGCGGCAGGGCGGACCCTGGGATGAGGGTGGCTCAGCCGGATTCGTCAGAGATTGCCTTGATGTACTTCCAGAGGCACAAGGGCTGTCAGCGGCGGATTATCTCTCGGCGCAAAGGCAGTTTCGCCAGTTGCTCGAGAAATGGCGGCCGCTTCTGCCCGGCAATGTCTTGCCCTATTCGATTTTGATGGTGGAAGGTCCAACGGAGGTATTGCTTCTGCCGCACTTCGCCACCTTGTTGAAATGCGATTTCCCCCGGCAGGGGACGATGGTGCTTTCAGCCGGCGGTTCCAGGCAAATGGCAAGGCGCTATCTGAATCTGCGAGACGTCACATCTTTGAGCATCGCCCTTGTAATCGATGCCGACGCTGGCGATCAAGCCGCTCTTCTTGAGGACTCTTTGCGGCAGTGCGATTTACTCAAGGTCTGGAGGCAGGGGGAAATCGAAGACACTTTTGCCATAAATGTCCTTGTCGAGCAGCTGAACAAATATCTCCATGCCTTGGGCACGACGACTTTCGTGGTCCCGCAAGACTTTCCCCAGGGCCAGAGCCGCACCGCCGTTCTAGACAGGCTCTTTCGCCGCAGGGGGTTCGGGAATTTCGACAAGATTGGTTTTGCCGAGTCGGTAGTCGAGAATCTTTCACATCCGGAGCATGTGCCTCCGGATGTGGTGGCAGTGATCAAATCTATTTGCCAGTTGCGGAGGCGCTGAAGTCGTGGACACCGGCGCGGATGATTCCTCTGCAGGCAAGAAGAGCCACAGGTCCGCCGCCGGCAGGATTGCTGCCGTTGCATCGGCTTTGCTGTGGACAGGCGGTATTCTTCTGGCTTTTTGCCTACCGCCTTCGTCTTCCGCTATCTGGGTTCCGGACGCTCTCTTGCTTGCCGGCTTTGTCCCCTTGCTCTTCTTCTGGCGCTGGAGCTGGCCCTGGCTTGTCTTTGGCTTGTTCAATATCGGCATCGGTTTTCTCTTGCAAGTTATCGAATATTTGCCCGACAGCCATTTTCCAGCGGATCTCGTGCGTGCCAAGAAACACCTTGCTGATTATCACGAGCCTTTCACCTGGATGGTCATTGGTCTTCTGGCGAGCCTGTACGGCTTAGGGCGCTTGCTGAAGAATATCGTCTTATGGGCTTACAAGAGGAATCCTCGTTCCACCGAGCTAAGCCAGAGCTCGCGTGAGAACGAGAATTGAAAGTCCAAGAACTTATTGTCCCGTCCCCGACCGTGAGCGCCAGCCGTCGACGACGGCGCTGATTCTGGCGCTGACACGCAGGGCGCGGTTGGCGGCTGCTCTGGCGGCCCGGATGGCTGATTCGGCGCAGGGCAGACCTTGCATGCTGTTGTGCGCCAGTGAGAAGGGTCCTGTCGTCAGAGCATTTATCTTTTGTATGCGCTGAAAGTACCCCGGTCCGGCAACCGGCATCGCGTGACCCCAGCGGGTCAACACGACTTGCCTGAGCTGCTTGTCGAGGTGCTCGACTAGCTGGCAGAGCTGGTCGCAGATGGATGTGGCAAATTCTTCACGGTTGCCTTGATAGAGCAGACCTCGTCCTTTTGAGGCCGGGACGTAAGGCTGGTAGATGGTGAGAACGGAACCCATCGTCTGTCTCTTGTATGTGTCGGACAGAATGTAGGGAGTTTCGGCGACGACAAGGTCGGCGAAAGTGAAGGGAGAGCTGACAAAATTATCGTAAGTGCCCTCAAAGATTTTTTTGTCGAGCAGGCAATTGGCTACCAGGTAAGAGCCGTAGCTGAAAAACAGAAGATTGCCCCGCAGGTGGTCGTCGATGTTCTTCAAGATGCGTGCTGCCACCAGCGGTGGTGCAGTAACTATGACATGGCGGCAGTCGAGCCGGTGGGCGGAGCCGTCTTTGCTTGTGTAGACAACAGATGCGCCGTCCGCCTTCAGTTCGACCTGCCAGACAAAAGAGCCAGTCAGGCAACGCTGTGCGCCGCAGAGGGCAATTTTTTGCATAAGAGCACGCGGGATTGCCGAGTTTCCGCCTTTGAACACGCAGTCAGTTGAGACGAGATCAAGCATCAGCCAGAAGCCGGCAAGCGCGGATAACTGTGTCGATGTCCCGCAACAGGCTGATTTGAGGACGTTTTCCACAAGGGAGCAGAACTGGCTGCTGTAGCCCTTCAGGCTTTGAGAAAAAGGGCTGTTGTCCAGAGCTGCCAGCAAGGTGGAAACGATAAGTTCCGGTGAGTCGTCGCTGGGGAGACTTTTGAATACAGGTTGCGCCTCGGCAAAAAAACGCTGGAATTCCTTGTAGATACTTTCTTTCTGTCCGGTCTGGATATCGGACAACCATTTACCGCCGGCATAGAAAGAGTTGTGATTGTCCGGCAGGATCTCAGGGCTGAGGGAGAGTTCGGAGAAAAGCTCCCTGACAATGCCTTGCGGCTGTCCGATGTAAGCAGCACCCATAGAATAGTCGACGCCCTTATATGTGCTGCCGATTGACTGCCCGCCTAGCTCATCGTATTGCTCGAGCAAAAGGAAGTCGTGATCTTTGAGGTAATAAGCTGCAGCCAATCCAGAAACGCCGCCGCCGATTATGACAAAGTCGACCTTTCTTTCTGACTCTGCAGGAATTTTTGGGGGCAGATCGCGGATGCGCAGTCTGTGCCCGAGTTCAAAATGGTCGCCTGTCCAGGAAGAGATGTTGTAGTTAAAGCTTTTTGCTGACCCCGGGACAAGGTCCGGGGAGCCCTTTCCGGAAGCCGCTCCTTGCTCGGGGCAGCTGAGAGCCTTTCTGTCCAGGGCGAAGGAAAGAGGTGTTGCTGCCGCCGTTGCCAACAGACTCCCTAGCTGGAGAAGGAACTCTCTTCGGCCGTTTGTGCTCCTTTCCGCCACTGTCCTCCTCCCTTGCTTGAGCAGGCATCTGCTGTCTGGCGGAGCCTGGTGCCTGGCTTTAAATTCGCTTGCTTGCGGGCGATTGCTGTCTCAAAGGCTGTGCCGACCTGAGTTTTGCCAGTGACCCGTGTCCATTATAAGCTGCCAGCTAGCTGGAAAGACATATGCGCCAGGCGGCTGTCGCTGTAAAATGAGGCAAATGGTGGCGAGGATGGTTGGACATGGGTACCTGGAGCGCGGCAAGTTTTGGCAATGACGATGCTCTTGACTGGCTGGGCGATCTCATCGACGAGCAGGATCCTGACTTTGTGATGAACACGCTGGAAATCGTGGCCGATTTCCCGGGCTTCGAGCCGCCGGAGGCATGGGATTGTTCTTGTGCTCTGGCTGCTGCCGAAATAGTGGCTGCCTCCCGCGGAGCGCCGCCGGCGGAATTTCCCGCTGGCGCAAAGCGCTGGCTGAGCCAGGTGCCGCTGGTGGCTGATGCGGAATTGGTTTCAACGGCCAAGAAGGCCATCACCAAACTCATAGAACAGTCTCGTTTGAAAGATCTCTGGGATGAGTCTGAAAATCGGCAAGAGTGGTATCAGGCAGTGGGGGATCT
>JAHFBI010000103.1 GCA_023250095.1 Candidatus Melainabacteria bacterium | reverse complement strand
ATTAGAAGAATTGGATTTGCTCGATGATGGTGATTCTTTCACGATCATCGACGACGAGCACAACGATCTCGACGATGACGACGAGCCTGTCGAAATGCCTTCGAGCCGCGAGATAGCCACTGAGGATTCAGTGCGCCTCTATCTGCGTGAGATAGGCCGTATCCAATTGCTCAAGCCTGATGAAGAAATCGAGCTTGCCAGAAAGATCCTCCAGGGTGACATGATGGCCAAGCGAAAGTTAGTGCAAGCCAACCTGCGCCTGGTCGTCTCGATTGCCAAGAAGTATATAGGTAGAGGGTTGTCTTTCCTGGATCTCATTCAAGAAGGCAATCTCGGCTTAATCCGCGCTGCCGAAAAGTTCGATCACGAGCGCGGCTACAAGTTCTCCACTTACGCCACCTGGTGGATTCGTCAGGCCATCACCCGTGCTCTTGCAGATAAGTCAAGAACTATCCGCGTGCCTGTGCACATGGTCGAGACTATCAACAAGCTGAAGAAAGTCACCCGCCAGCTGGCTCAGGAACTCAATCGCAAGCCGACCGAGCAGGAGCTGGCGCGTTCCATGGGTGTCTCCCTGGTCAAGTTGCATGAAATCATCAAGGCTGCCAAGGAGCCTATCTCCCTGGAAACTCCTATCGGCAAGGAAGAAGATTCGCGCCTTGGTGATTTCATCGAGGACAGTGAGGCCGAGCGTCCAGAAACAACTGTCACGCACGAGCTTCTGCGCCAGGATCTGGCGCGCATGCTCAACGAGCTGACCCCGCGCGAGCGTGATGTTCTGCGCCTGCGTTTCGGGCTCGATGATGGGCGGCAGCGGACTCTTGAAGAGGTCGGACAGCTCTTTACTGTCACCCGCGAACGCGTGAGGCAGATTGAGTTCAAGGCTCTGAGAAAACTCAGACAGCCTGGACGTTCTTCTCGCCTGAGAGAGTATCTCTAAAAAGCCTGGTGCCTGATAAAATCATGGCAACTCAAATGGCTCCGGTGGCTTTATGCCGCCGGAGCCCCAAGAGAGAAAGCCTGGTGCCGGGCAAGCAAGACAGAGGCTCTGGCGCACTTCGTTGTCAGGCGGATCTAAAGAATTACAGGAGTTATTTATATGGCTTACTCTGATGATCCGACTTCGGCTCCGGCTCCTTTCTCTGGTGATGGGGGAGTGTTCGATCATCCCGACGTCCTTCTGCAGTCGCCTGTGACTCAAGAGCGTGTCGTCGATACGCAGTCTGGTTTCCTTGTGGTGGTCCGCCGGCTCGAGGAGAGGCTCGGGCTGTCGTTCAAGCGCAGAGTTGGTACGCCGCCCACCAGCTCGATTGTTCTCACGCCTGATGAATCTTTAAAGCTTTCTCGGATTCTGTCCAGCAGTATCTCCGGACTGGGCGATCCGGCGGCAGATGATCTTTTCTCAGGGGATCTGATTTCTTCGAAGAGGCGCTTATCGCTGGGCAGTTTATCCTTCGGCGCCAAACCAGGACGGACGGCAGCACGACGTTCCGGACCGCGCCTGGCGGTAATCGTTCTTCTTTCGGGACTGGCGCTTGGATTATGCTGCTTTTTCGTTGGTCAGCACTACGTCCAACCGGTCGTCAAGGCGACTCCTGTCGATCCGCTTTCAGCTTCAGCCATCGACCGCTTTGCGCGCCTTTTCGTTTCGGGCATGCTGGATTTTAATCCGGATACTTACAAAGTGTCCCAGATTCAGGCGATGTCATATATGTCGCCAGAATTGTTGCAGAAATACTGGGATGAGACGAATTTCCCTCTGACAAGAAGGCAGTTGAGGGCTCTGCCCCAGGGGACGACGGTCATTATCACCCGCATTGCCCGGCAGCCGCTCGATGCCCAGACGGCTTGCGTGGATATTTTTGCCGAGCTGGTTAAGCCGGGCACAAAAATCAGCAGCCCCGTACATTTGAAGCTTAAACTCGGCGTCAATGAAGAAGGCGGCATTCGCGTTCTGGAGCAAGAAGATCTCACCGCCGGTATTCATTGATTTGAAGCCGACATTGAGGACATTTTGACGGGCTCACAGCCTCTGGCTTCTCATGTCACAGGAGCCGTCTTTGCCTGAGCATCCATAGTTCACAGACGTCAGGCAACTTTTCAGGGAGGGTTCCGGCAAATGCCGTAAACTAGGGAGACTGGTAGGACGTACCCGGCACTAGACAGAAGGCAGCGGGCTGGCTCCGGTGATGGGCGAGTTTCAATTTGATCAGCGGCTGGAGCCCCGGACGGTCCTCGACGATCGTTTCGTTATTCTGTCCCCAATCGGGCAGGGTGCAATGGGGGTCGTATATAAGGCTGAGGACAGGGCTTACCAGCGGATAGTCGCTGTGAAAATGCTGCACAGCTCCCATATCTGCGACGAAAAGAGCTTGCGCAGGTTCCAGCGCGAGGCTCAGGTGATAAGCGCCCTCGATCACCCCAATATTGTCCAGGTCTATGCCATCGGGGTATCCAGGGAGGGGCTGCCTTATTTCGTCATGGAGTATCTGGAGGGCTCCTCCCTTTGCGAGCTCTTCCAGTCTCAGGCGCAGGTAGGGCACTTGCGCTATCTCAATATCTTCATTCAGGCTCTCGATGCCCTGGAACATGCTCACGGACGCGGTGTGGTCCATCGGGATGTGAAGCCGCGCAATATCATGTTGCTTGAGTGTCCGGGCGGGCAAGACCTGGTAAAGCTCGTGGATTTCGGCGTGGCGAAGCTCTTGCCGGAAGGAGATGTTTCTTTGCAAAAGCTCACGCAGACCGGCGCTCTGGTAGGCAGTCCGCTCTATATGAGTCCGGAGCATTGCCGGGCAGGGATGCTCGATGCACGTTCGGACATATATTCTCTGGGCTGTGTGATGTATGAGGCTGTCACCGGGCAGCCGCCCTTTATGGACACTGTTGCGACCAAAATTCTTCAGCGGCATTTGAGCGAACAACCGCTCCTGTTCAGCAAGTGCCCTGTGCGGTTTCCCGTGCCCCCTACTCTTGAGGCTGTCATTTTTCGGGCAATGTCCAAACTCCCTCAGGACAGGTATCAGAGTGCCAGCGAAATGGCTGCCGAACTCAAGCGAATTAGGTCAGGTGAAAGGGCCATGACAGAGACCGTAACCATAGCTGTGCAGCAGCTTGCTGCCTCGAGCAAGGCACGGCGGTATTTGTTCAAGCCAGTGCTTACTCTGGCGCTCCTCGTTTTTGTTGCACTGTCGGTGATACCACTTTCGCTTATGTGGCGGCGTCACCATGAAGAAGTTGTTGAGGCACAGGTGCAGCAAGCAAACTTGCTCTACGATAAGGCTTACCGGGCTGCGCATCACAATTCTTTTCGAGAGGCAGACGACCTGTATGGCAAAGCCCTGGATCTCTACCTTCTAGCCAGCCCCGCCGACGTGAGACAGGCCGCCTCTGCAGCTTACCAGCAGGCGCTATCCAATTGCTGGGGAGCTAATTATGTGCGCGCTGCCAAACTTTACCCGCAAGCGCTTGCCCTGGCAATCCGTGCTTTCGGTAAGGGGCACAGGAGAGTCGCCGAAGTCGAGGCTGATTTCGGGCGTACATACGTTCCTTTGCGCCAGTTTTCAGAAGCGGAGCCGCACCTGCTGGCTGCACGCAGTTTTTACCTGAGCCAACACCCGCTCGAGATGGAAAAGGTTTTGCCTGTGCTCAAGGCGCTGGCTGTTGTCTATTACAATCTGGGGCGCCCCAAAGAAACCGAGCTGGCATACGTCGAATACATAAAATATCAGGAGCTCAACGGTACTGTCCCGGACATGATTGCCGAAAGCGTAAATGAATATGCAGCTTTCTTGCGTGCCCAGGGGCGCATAGAAGATGCCGACAAACAGAAAGCCAGGGCAGAGGAGCTGCGCCGGAAAGAGACATTTTAGGGAGCTGCCTCAAGTCTTAGAACCATCGGCTATCAGCTCTCGAGAGCTTCTGCCGCTGGCTCCCTCAGGCAGCTGTTGAGAGAGATTCTCTTGGGGATGCTGAACCAGAAAGTGCTGCCTTGCCCTTCTTCGCTCTCGACGCCGATTGTGCCGCCGAGTTGCTCGACGATTTTCTTGCAGATGGTCAGACCTAGTCCCGTGCCTCCTTTTACTTTCGTGTCAGCGGCTTCCACCTGGCGGAAGCGCTCGAAAACAAGGCTCTTATACTCGGACGGGATGCCGCGCCCATGGTCGATGACTTTTACTTGTGCTTGTCCAGGGAGGTCTTCCACGGTTACTGTTACCGTCTGCCCGGCTCTGGAATATTTGATGGCGTTGGAGAGCAGATTGATGACGACCTGCACAAGCCGGTCTTCATCGCCATAGACGACAGCGTCTGTCGAAAGGATGGAAAGCAGGACTCCTTGCTGGTCGGCCATGCCTTGCACGGAGATGACCGAGCGCTCCAGCACTTGCGACAACTGCACATCTTCCAGATACATTTCCAGCTTGCCCGATTCTATCTTGTCGATGTCCAGCAGGTCGTTGATGAGAGTGATCAACCGTCTGACATCGACTTCCGCTTTCTGGACCCTGTCTTTTGCCTTGGGCGAGATCTCACCGAGGGCACCTTCTTCGAGTAAGGTGAGAGTACCCTGCACGGATGTAAGCGGTGATTTCAGCTCATGGCTAACCATCGAGACAAATTCTTGTTTGAGTCGATCGAGCTCGCGAAGATCTGAGACCATAGTATGAAAGACTTTGTCGAGATGCGCGATTTCGTCGCTCCCCCCAAGTGGCGGATGGAGCTTTTGGGCTCGGGAGAGGCGGAGCGTGTTGTCGATGAGGACGCGCAGGCGCCTGGTAATGCCGCGGCTGAAGAAAAGTGCCAGCGAAAGCGCCAGTACTATGTTCAGCCCCAATCCGCCCATGAGCGCCAGTTCGATATTCTGCCGGTTGCGCTCCTGTTGGACCGGGCTTATCCGTTCAATCTCACGCTCGCCTTCCAGAAAGCTGCGCATGCCTATGCTGAGCTGCTCGATGCTGGATTTGACCGTGCCGAAATCGCGTGGTCTGCCAAGCAGCGCTGCCAGGGTCGGTGTTTCGTCTTCCGAGCCTCTTTTTAGTTTGGTGAGAAAGACGATCATATTGTCAGCAGTGATTTTGATGCGGCGCAGGTTGGAAAGCTGGTCTGGATTATCTCTCACCAGCACATCGAGTTCACAGAACTGGCTTGCGACATTGCCCACAGCCATTTCATAGCGAGCGCCGAACATCGGCGCCCTGGTCAGGTTGTAGGCGCCGGCTGCGGTGGACGCATCGAGGATGCCTCTCATAAGATCATTTGCGTGTGAAATGATGGCTTTGGAGTGCGCTTCGCGCTTCAGCTCGGCTTCGGCCTGATGCAACAGGGAAGTGAGAACGAGGACGAAAACCAGCTCGAAGATGAGTGGCACTGAAACAAGGATTATTCCTTTGTGAGAGATCTTGAGCTTGAAGGGCATAGCTGAGCCGTAAGGACTTTCTTCTTAACCATTCTAATGCCCTCAGAGTCTAAGGGGGTGGACAATTCGCTGCCTGTTGTCAGGTGGGAGGACTCAGGCTTGAGGCGGTATATTACGAAAGGCAGCGGCTAGGGGTGCTCATGACCAAAATTCTCCTTGTTGAAGACGACCAGAACCTTCTGACCACCATTAAAGAGTGGCTGGAATTCGAGCATCATATCGTCGAGGCAGTTGACAATGGTTTGAGCGGACTGGAGTTGCTTGGCTCTTACAAATACGATCTGATTATTCTCGACTGGGAATTGCCGAAGTTGAGCGGGCTGGAGCTATGCCGGGCGTTTCGGGAAAAGGGCGGGCAAGCACCTGTTCTGTTTCTTACAGGGAGGGGGACAATTCCCGATAAGGAGGCTGGTTTTGATGCCGGCGCCGATGATTACTTGACCAAGCCCTTTCATATGAAGGAGCTTTCGGCAAGGGTGAAAGCGCTTTTGCGGCGGCCTGCTGCTTTTGTCGACCAGGTCCTGAAAGCGGGCAATCTGGTGCTCGACCGGAGCACTTACCAGGTGACGCGCAGCGGAGAAGAAGTTTATCTGGCGCGCATGGAATTTGCTTTGCTGGAGTTTTTCATGCGGCATCCCAACAAAGTTTTCTCTCCGGAGGCCATTCTTGAGCGGGTCTGGTCAGCCGAGTCGGATCGCTCGCCCGAGACGCTCCGGACTTGCCTGAAGAAATTGCGTAATAAGATAGATACGCAGGGGCAGCCCTCCATGATAAAGAATCTGCACGGGGTAGGCTATAAGTTCGAGGCTCCTGACAGTTGCCCGCGCCCCGGGAATTAAGAGCAAGCCTGAGTCTCCTTTGCCTGAGAGCTTGGCTCCAAATACTTGCTCAGGGAGTCTCTTTCTTGCTCTTGCTCAAGTAAGCCAGGATGGACGTGGCTATGACCGCGCCGGTCGTGTCGATCAAGACATCCGAGATGGAGGCGCTGCGCCCTTTGACGAAAGACTGGTGCCACTCGTCGCTGAGCGCGTAAAGGATGGTCAAAAGCAAAGCCTTGATCATTTGAGGCAATGGCAAATGAGCACTCTTACCGCCAGCCTGGACAGTGCCATGAGCAAAACTAACTGTCCTGGCTGCTTTCTCCTGTCGGCATGGGCTTTCTTCAATTTCTGGACGGCAGCGCTCCGGGCAGTCTTTTGCTTTCAGGGTGACGGCTCGAGGTCCTATGAGAGCAGCAAAATTGAGCAAGAAAAGAATGAAATACTCGCTCATGTGCGCTAGCTTGCGCGCCCAGAAATTGAGATTGCCGAAGAAATGCTGCGTGATCTCGTTGGAATTTGGCTGGTCGGAAAAATAATAAATCATGGCCATCCAGGCAAGAACTGCAGGCCAGCGCCAGCAGTCCGAGGAAGAGAGCCTCTCAGTCACCCGGCTCAATATAGTATTGCCCGCAGTGGCAATCATCTCTTGCCCTGCTTGCTCGAGGGCTTTTTGTTCGCCATTTTTTGCGAGACTTGCAGGTGGTCTTTGATGTGAAAACGCCAGAGACGGTCTTGCGCCAAGGATAGTCCGATTCTCGGAGTCACGCACACCTGAAAATCCTCGACCGGCTCTCCCTTGCCGATCCAGATGTCAGAGCCGGCTTCCATCAAATTTGCCCCGTTAAGGTTGCTGTCTATCTGCCAGAGCCGGCAAAGCTTGCCAGGACCTTCGCCGCCGCCAACACCGACAGCTCGGATTAAGACGGCTCCCGGTGTCCCGTCCGGCTCGGTGACTACATTCAAGCAGTGGTACATACCATATATGAAGTAGACGTAAGCGAAGCCTGGCGGGCCGAACATGACTGCGCAACGTGGCGTTCGCCCGCGGAAAGCGTGACAGGCCGGGTCGTCTTGCGTGTAAGCTTCCGTCTCGACGATGGGTGCCCACAAGAGCTTGCCGTCCGGCAAGCGGCGGCAGAGGTACGCTCCCAGCAGATCCCTGGCCACAGCCAACGTCGGTCTGGCGTAAAACTCGCTCTGGTAGACCTTCTCAAGCATTTTCACAAATTCAGTTTATCATTTTTTTTGCACAGACTTTTGTGAACTGCTTTCAGGTCTCTAATGCCCTTTTGAGCTGAATAATGGAGAATGGGGCTTGCTTAAAGGCATCACTCCGGACACAGGGGTGGGCATGGAGCATATACATAATATGTGCGGCATAGTCGGCTATCTCAATCTCGACGGGAGCAGTCTTTCTCCGGAGGAAGATTACATCGAGGCTATGTGCCACAGCATTGTGCACAGAGGCCCCGATGAGCAGGGAAAGATAACGATTGGACCGGTTGCTCTTGGCATGACCAGGCTTTCGATTATCGATCTCTCTACCGGTCAGCAGCCCATTGCCAATGAGGATGAGACTGTCTGGATAGTTTTCAACGGTGAGATATACAACTTTCAGGAATTGCAAAAGCTGGTTGTCAACAAGGGACACAACCTGAAGACTGCCAGTGACACCGAAGTGATAGTCCACCTCTATGAAGAATATGGCATCGACTGTCTCCAGCACCTTGAAGGGATGTTTGCTTTTGCCATCTGGGACAAGAACAAAGAGCGGCTTTTCATAGCGCGCGACCGCCTGGGCGAAAAGCCGTTGCATTTCGGGACTTTCAACGGACAGTTGATTTTTGGCTCCGAACTAAAAGGCATCCTGGCTCATCCTTCCGCTGGTGCCTGTCGGCAGCTGGATCCTGTCGCCTTGCAGAAATATCTGGCTCTGGAGTATGTACCAGCACCGAGCTCCATTTTTCAGGGCATCGAAAAGCTCATGCCTGGCCACTATTTGCTTGTGGAGCGCGGAGCGCTCAAGAAAGGCTGCTACTGGCAGGGGAATCTTTGCCCGAGAGACATTTCCGAGTCTGAGGCGAAAGAGAAGCTGATCGAGCTGCTCGGCAAAGCAACTTCTTTGAGGCTTATCGCCGATGTCCCGCTTGGTGTCTTTCTTTCTGGGGGTATCGATTCTTCTGCTATAGCAGCCCTGGCCAGCAGGGCCTGTGGAAAGCGCCTTCAGACCTTCTCGATTGGCTTTGGAGACAAATCTTTTGACGAATCCGAGCACGCCAGGCTCGTGTCCGAGCACCTTGGCACAGAGCATCATGTGGCGCAATTCTCTCCGGAGGCAGCATGCGCCACTCTCGAGTCGCTCTGGGAGTTCCTGGACGAGCCCCTTGCTGACGCTTCCATTGTTCCCACTTACTTTCTCTCCAGGATGACCAGGGAGCATGTGAAAGTCGCTCTGGCCGGCGAAGGCGGCGACGAGCTTTTTGGCGGTTACCCCACTTATCAGGCGCACCGCTTGGCTGCGTGGTGGAGGCGTGTGCCGTCTGCTCTCAGGCAGGGCTTGCTGGAGCCGGCAATTCGCAGCTTGCCCGTATCGCACAACAATCTCAGCTTCGATTACAAAGCCAAGCGTTTTATACAATCTGCTGGCGAGCCGGCAGTGACAAGGCACTTGCACTGGATGGGCTCGATTCCTCTGGCTGAGCAGGAAAGTCTTATTCAGCCAGAGCTGCTGAGGCTGGGGAGCGAGGAAGCTCTCTATCCGGGGCGTCTGACAGGAAATGGCTCCAAGAACCGGCAAGATGACGTAGTTTCGACAATCATGCACCTGGATCTGACCACATATCTACCTGATGATTTGCTGGTCAAGTCCGATCGGGCATCCATGGCTGCTTCTCTGGAAGTACGACTGCCTTTCCTGGCCTATCCGCTTGTGGAGTTTGCCCTGTCGCTGCCTCCTTCTTTGAAGGTCCGGGGGATGACGACAAAATATCTGCTCAAGAAAGCAATCAGCCCTTATCTGCCCCCTCAGACAATCAGGCGGCCCAAGAAGGGTTTCGGCATACCGGTAGCTAAGTGGTTGCGTCATGATTTCAAGCCACTGGTCGACGAGCTGCTCTGTGAGGATTTTGTGAAGCGGCAGGGGGTTTTTCTCTTCCCGTATATAGAGCGGCTCCTGTCCGAGCATAATGAAGGGCGGTTCGACCGGCGCAAAGAGCTGTGGACATTGTTCATGTTCCAGTGGTGGTGGCGTAAATTTTTCGGCTAAGGCGGATAGGGGAATTAAGATGTAAGGACCTGACAAGAAAGCTTGAGAGCCCGCTAATCTTTCTGTTAGACTCAAGACTGGAAAGGCGCCACGCTTGAGCCTTGTTTCAATCAGCCTGGCAGTTGTTTCAGTTACATAAGCCCAACACAAAAATGACCAATTGAAGAAATCATTCCGGAAGCGCAGGAGCCAGTGAGCCACAGCCAAGACCATCTGAACAATCCTTCTGCCGGCTCGATTACTCCCGCCGGGGCGCAGAGCCCTTTCCCCGGACAGGAGATCGATGCTCTCCGGCGCCATATCTGCCACATCCTTGGCTTCGATATCGCGCTCATCGACATAATCCGCGGGCACGACATCGACAATCTCATTATGTTTTTTGCTGAAGATCCCGATCTCGAGCCGGCTTATTCGCTCACACAGCTGGTTGACGCCAATTTGGAACCACTGGCGGTGGCTGCCAGCGAACTGGCGCTACAAGTGAAAGACACTTTCAATCCTTACATCGGCAGAGCATCCGGACTGAAAGAAGAGATAGAGGGAGGACTCCCTTACGTGATTGTCCCCATCCTCGATGCCATCGACGAAAGCAGCGGAGTAATGAAAGGGCTGGTCCGGGTCGTATCCTTTGATCCTGACCGGCAAATCGAGGCAAGCGACGTCTCGACGCTCAAGTTGATTGCCTCCAATCTCTCGACACGCATGCCGCATCTGGCGGCTGCCGAATCGAAACGCCAGGTAGAGGATGCCCACGGCAGCGCCGAGCAAGAGTCTGTTCTGGTCGTGCATGCCGACAGGGCGACGCGCCGCCGGCTGTCACGCGCGCTCAAGAGCCAGTACTTCGTTCTGGAGGTCGAAGATTCGCTCAAAGCTCTGGAGGTTTTACAGAGTCATCCAGTGGATTTGCTTGTTGTCGACTCGGAGCTCAAGGCTCCTGGTGGAGAGGGATTTTGCAGAACCCTCAAACAGTCCTTGCAGTGGAAATTTTTGCCCGTGATTCTTGTTGCGCCGGACGCTAA
This sequence comes from Candidatus Melainabacteria bacterium, assembly GCA_023250095.1. Lineage (GTDB taxonomy): Bacteria > Cyanobacteriota > Vampirovibrionia > Obscuribacterales > Obscuribacteraceae > JAHFBI01. The sequence goes on along the minus strand of JAHFBI010000103.1, from coordinate 4,249 downwards.
TCCGAACAGCAAAGTTGAGGGGCTCAATGTCGGAGCTGATGATTGTATTTCGGATGCCTGCCTCGATGCCGAGCTTCTGGCAAGGGCGCGCGCTTCCCTGCGCTTGCGCAAGACCGAGCGCGAACTCAAGACACAGCTTCAGCTTCTCGAGGATTATTCGCAACGCCTCGAGCATCAGCACGAGAAAGAAAATCTGGCGGCAGCCAAGCTGACCAAGAAGAATGAGGAACTGGATCAACTGAATCGCAATCTCGGGCAGAGCAGGCGCGAAATGGAGATTCGCAACAATCAGGATTTGTTGCTGCGCCGCATTTCTGATGTCATCAGACGATCATTCAATATCGACGAAAATGTCGGGGAAATGCTGGAAAGCCTTGCCGGATGGCTGGAGCTTGATTGCTGCTTCGTCATTCTTCCCGAGGAATCCGAACCGCAGGATGCCATCCGCAGGGAGTACGTCACCGCCGACAGTTACAAGATAGTGGAAAAGGATCTCGATCTATCCATTTTGGAGATCTTCAAAGGCGCTTTCGCCTCTGGTGACATTCTGCTTGTGAACGACGTGAAACGCGACAGGCGAGTCGACCCTTTCCGCAGAGATGTTCTCTCCAGCTACCACCTCTATTCCTTGTTCTATGTGCCGATCACATATGAGGAGAAACTACTGGGGATCCTCGGCGGGCATAAATGCGAATCCGAGGCGCAGTGGACTCTGGATAACGAGAATTTTCTGGCCCAGGTCGCGGATCAGCTGGCCATCGGCGTGACCAACGCAAGGCTTTACAAGCGCGTGGAAAGGCAGGCTATTACAGATGGGCTGACGGGTCTGTTCAACCACCGCACTGGTCAGGAGAAGCTTGCCGAACAACTGAGAGTTGCCGAGCGCTATCAACGTAATCTGGCTGTCGTGATGATCGATGTCGATCATTTCAAGTCGATCAACGACACTTATGGGCACCCTGTCGGTGACACGGTCTTGAAGGCTCTGGCGCATATTATTCGCCGGGACTGCCGGGACGTGGATATTCCGGTGCGATACGGCGGTGAGGAGTTCTTGCTTATCCTGCCCGAGATCAATCAGGAAGGAGCCGTCGTGGTGGCTGAACGCTTGCGCAAGACTCTCCTGCGCGAAGTCATTGCTCATGACGAAGTACAGCTTTCTGTCACGGCTTCTCTTGGTGTTGCGGCGTATCCTGAGGATGCAGAGGCCCAGCATCATTTGCTGGAACTTGCCGATAAGGCTCTCTATATGTCCAAGCGTATGGGGAGGAATCAAGTGCACACCGCCTCCGATCTCATGTTCCATGAGTTCGAGGAGCAGAAGCCTGCCGTGCCGGCCCCGCCTCCGGAAGCTGATGACAAAGGGGAGCTCGTGCCGGAGGTGGTGGAAATGGTCAAGGCCATGGCCGGGGCTCTTTATGCCAAGTCCGAGTACAACAAGGTGCACCATCTGGAGACTGCTCGCTTTTCGGAAATGGTGGCAAAGGTTCTCGGTCTCAATCAAAGACAGGTCGAGCAGATCCGGGTGGCCGGGCTCCTGCATGATGTGGGACTTTTGAATGTTCCGGATGACATTATCAATAAGCCAGGTCAGGTGACTGCCGAGGAACTGCGAGTGCTCATGCAACATCCGCAACTCGGTGCTCAGATGTTTCGCCCGATCCACGCGCTCAAGGAAATTTGCGACATCCTGGAGAATCACCACGAGTGCTGGGACGGCACCGGGTATCCGCGAGGCTTGAAAGGCGAAGAAATTCCCCTTGCCGCGCGCATTGTGGCTATAGTCGATGCCTATCACGCCATGATAAGCGATCGGCCTTATCGCCCGTCCATGTCACGCGATAAGGCCAGGCGCGTGCTGCGCAACGGTGCCGGTACGCAATTCGATCCTTTCCTTGTGGACATCTTCCTGGCAGTGCTCGATGAAATCGAAGACTCGCCGTCGAACTCCTGAGAGCTATCTTAATGCTCGTGAGCCTGGGACAGCCGACTGCGATAAATGAGAGCCGCGCCGACGGCGAAAGCTATCGATGTGAAAACAGTGCCGACGATGATCATGCTACCAATCCAGTTGAGGATGATGAAGATAAAGTCGAAAAGGAGCAATTTCCAGAACACACCTTCTGTGGCTCTCCAGCTGCACCTCATGGACTCGATAGGCCCGAGCTCCATATCGACGAGAAAATACGGTGACAGCTGCAATTTGACGGCCAGATAGACACCTGGCAAAACAAGGAAGATGCAACCGATGCTGACCGCCATCACGGCAAGTATCATCAGCCCGGACATCTTCAAGATCAAGTCCAGCGAGCATAAAACTTCGCCGACGCGCACGGATTGCCCGCTGGCTGCTTTGGTGGCTACCGTTATCCAGCCTGGAAAGAAATAGAGGAAGGACAATGTGCCAACAACTATCGAGAGGAAGGCTCCCGGTCCATGCAGCCCGTGTCCAGAGGCGAGATCCGCGATACCGCCTATCAGCCCCGCCACCATTGTGACGGCGATTGGCACCCCTTGCGTTACGCACCAGGCGCCAATGAGAATGAGGATTTGAGGGAAGGAAACCTGCCAGGAGGCTTTCAGCATATCTGGAAGACTGAATGTCTCAGCCGAAGATTCCGGGGCAAATGTCATAGCGCACCTGAATTTAGGGGTCGACAATGATGTACCCTTGCGCCTGCAAAACTATGTATATATGGCAACAAGTCTTGTTTATCCTGCACAGGAATCTCCTTCCTTGCAGGATCTGATAATGTTGTCCTTGAAGAAGGCTATGCCAGGCGTCAGCCAGCACGGCGTGCTGCAGACAGATGCTTGAACACAGAAACTGTGTCGGCGTCAAGGCAGGCGACGCGCCAGAAGCCGCTTCCTGCCTTCATATGTCTCAAGCCTCAGTCGACTTTCTTGCCGGGCTTTTCAGCGACTTCCGGGAAGGGGCTGTTTGCTTTCAATTCCGCCAGGCGCTTCTCGCCGATTTCTTTGAAGATCTTGCCTTTCTTGGCAGCCTTGTCGTCCTTGCTCTTCATCATCATCTCGCCTTTGGCGATGAGCTTTTGCGCGCTGGCAAGATTGGATTTGTACTTCTTTTGCATGCGCTTTTCGTCGGCGGTATAGTCGCTGCCTGAATTGCTGAGGGTCGAGGCTGCTGCCGCGGCGCCAGGCGGAGGTGCAACCGCTCCGGCGGTTGACGGGTCGGTGCTGCCCAGCGAGCTGCCGAAGAAATCGTTGGTGCCTGCTTGCGCTGCCGAAGTGGCAGCCACGACAAGAAGCGCTGCTAGTCCAGACGATAATGCCTTCATGAGGGATCTCCTGTTTAAGCGAGTTTTCTAATTAGGCGTCGATTGAGCCCTGGTCAGAGGTGGCTTGCGCTTGTGGAAGTCGGTTGCTTGCTCGAAAGCATACGCTACCGCCAGCGCTGTTGCATCGCCCAGGGCCGGAGCCATTATCTGCAACCCGATCGGCATGCCCTGCTCCCCGAAGCCGCACGGCAGGGAGATGCCGGGAATGCCGGCAAGATTGGCGGGGATGGTGGCAATGTCCGACAGGTACATTTGCAGAGGATCCTCTGATTTTGCCCCGATTTCAAAGGCAACGGAGGGTGATGTGGGACACAACAGTATATCGAACTTCTTGAATTCCTTATCGAATTCATCCTTAATCAAGCGGCGCACCTGCTGGGCCTTCCTGTAATAAGCATCGTAATACCCGGAGCTGAGCGCGTAGGTCCCCAGCATTATTCTTCTCTTAACTTCGTCGCCAAAACCGGCTGCGCGGCTCTGGAAATACATGGAAAGGATGTCTCGGGACTCTTTGTGCCGGTAACCATATTTGACACCATCGTAACGAGCCAGGTTGGCACTGGCTTCGGCAGTGGCGATCAAATAATAGACAGGCAGAGAATGTTTGAGCGACGGCATTGAGACCTGCTCGACCTCAACGCCTAGATCTTTCAATGTCTGGCAGGCTGCCAGGATAGACTCGCGGACATCGGCGTCGATTCCGTCGCCGATCAACTCTGTGATAAGCCCTGCTTTAAGCCCTTTGACCCCATGGGATCGGAGCCTTTCTGTAAAGTCAGGAAGGCTCCGATTGTAAGAGGTCGAATCTTGCTTGTCGTGCCCGCTTATGACTTTGAGAGTCAAGGCCACGTCTTCGACGTGTCGACCTAGGGGACCTATCTGGTCCAGGCTGGAGGCAAAGGCAATGAGCCCGAATCGCGACACCACGCCGTAGGTGGGCTTCATACCGA
>JAHFBI010000102.1 GCA_023250095.1 Candidatus Melainabacteria bacterium | reverse complement strand
CCATTATGCTAATGGCTTAACCGCTCTGGCAGCTGGCGCTTCCAAACAACGCTCTTTCAGGCAAAATTTCAGCTTGGCGCTCTTGCGCGAGCGTTCTAACGGAGTGAACTCTTGCAAAGTTTTCGCGACGGTGGATGCTTGTCGCCTAAGGCTTGAGCAGCTAAGACGGCTGTACGAGCGGGCTGTGAGCTGCTGACATATCTGTTTACAATGCCTGGCGAAACAATTCTTTTCTGGTCGCCGGGGAGCGCATTTGTTAGGACAGGACATCACCATCTCAAAATATTAGAAACGGAGGCACAGGTTCAGAACATCACCACAACAAGGCATGAGGACTTTTCGATTGGCGGCTTGAGCTGTCGGCAAAGTTTTCACCCTGGTGGAAAGAGTATCGCGTCCTCTCATCGCGCCTGCCTTTTCAGCTGGCAAGGTACAAGGGATGGTGCATCTTAGTTTGCGGAGGTGACCTCGGCGCTGGCAGAGTCTTGGCACTCGGCTTTGCTGCGGTCGCTACGCTTGTCTTTCCTGTGCAGGCCAGGCAAGACAGGCTGGAACTTATTAGCCTGCATGCAAAGGAATCAAAATGGCAGCAACGAAAATCCTGCTGATCGAGGACGACCTCGATCTCGGCGAGCTCATCACCCTTTATCTGACGAAGGACGGCTTTGCAGTCACTTATTTTTGTCGGGCGCGACTCATGGGTGATGATGCCATCGTCATGGACGTCAACGGTGTGGAATCGGTTCTGCACCCCGAGCGCTACGACATTGCTCTGATTGACGGGCGCCTTAAGGGCAGCCCTATCGACGGACCGGACCTCGTCGGGGCTCTTGTTCGCTCCAGGCTTCCTGTCGTGGGCATCAGCGGCGACAATTGGTTCAACCGCCAGATGGTGGAGGCTGGTGCCGCAACATTCATTCCCAAGCACGAGATCTTTTGCAAGTCCCTCAGCGGAGAATTGCCCCGCCTCTTGCAGGCAGCAGGCTGAGTCCGGGCAGATCTGTCTGAGTTCTTATCCAGCCGTTTGTCCAAGACGGCTATTTTGACCCTGGAGCCTGTGGTTGACGCCCGCCTGGGTGGTCTCCTCAGGCAATATATCGAATCTCAAAAGAGGAGTTAATCATGCTCACAATCACTGTCACTACTGTTGTTGGAAGCCCGACCTTTGAGGTGCCTGCAGGCACAAGTCCCGCTGTCGTGCGCCAGATGGTCGCTCACAAATTCGGCTACCAGGCGCTCGGTATCCCGCATTGCTGGACAGGCAACCAGACTGCCTGACAGATAATCGTCGTTAATTGGAAGGAGGGAAGAATTTTGCTTGATCAAATGAAAACACTGTTGCAACAAGAATCTGGTGCTGACTGTCCTGGTCAACCAATCCATGGTGCCGTGGAAACAATGGAAAAGGTTCTGGAGTTCATCGGTAAAGGCGCCTATCGGCAGGCCTGCGAACTGGGGATGAGCAGCCTCATTACCCTCGAGCGAGAACTCGGAGCCGATCACCCAGTCGTTGTGGAGCTGACTTTGCGCCAGCTTCACTGCGCCAGCTGATCTTGCTGCAGGAGCCTCACTTTCTGTGAGCGCTCCTGCAATTTTCTTTGCGACTATTGGTATTAGGTCATATAGTGGATGGCTAGAGCCCCCATGTTCTACTCTCGGGGAAGGCTTCCCGGGCAACTATATGTATGAATAGGCCGGCCAGCGAAAAACAGGTCTGGAGCATGTGCAGTCCAGACCTGTTTTGGCAGCGCCAGCAAATGGCTCAACGGGCGACCTGCTCCTGTCCGCTGACACCGTGCCGCATCAGGTCGCGGTGAGCGGCCTGCCGCTTGCTCACGGCGTAGATCTCGGCACCCCACGCTTGGCGTAAGCTGTCCACAGTGTAGTTGGTCAGCTTGTTGGGCCACCGGCGGTAGCAGCGCGACGGGTCGTTGACTGCGTCCTGCTTGAGGATGATGTCCTGAGGCATGCGCTGAGTGTCGGACAAGTCACCGGGCTGGCACTGCTGGTTGCACAGCACTTCGGCCAGCGTTGGGATTGGCTGGAAGTCCACGACGTACCAGATGCCCTCGACACGCACCAGCTTGGTCAGGGCCTTGACGTCCACCTGCTCCGGGCGCTGCACCGTCTCCTGCTTGCGCTTCTGCCTGGCGCGCTTGCTGGCGCGCGGCATGTGCTCCAGATTGCCCGTGCGCGGGTGGACGTAGTAGCGGAAGCGCTCCGGGCTGTTGCACAGGGGCGCGGAGAATTCGACGTCGAACAGCTGCCCGTCCACCTCCTCGACGTTGGTGACAACGATGTCGCGCACGCACTGCTCCAGCATGTGGCCCTGGAACGTCCGCCTGTCGCTGCCGCGGCGGATCTCACCCAGCACCAGACCCCAGTTGCGCCCGACCCGGCTGCTGAGGAAGCGCCTGGTGACAGCTGTGCTCAACTTCAACTCCTTTTGCCTCCAGTGGGAGGTCTTGCCGCGCATCGGCTCGCGCGTGGAAACTTCATCCAGCATCGTGTCCAGCGGCTGGTCCTGCTCGACTCTTGCCGCACCGCCCAACACCACCTCGGCGGTGACCCAGCCGCCGTGGCTCGAGGCCTCTCGCACGCAGATGTAGCGGACCACCTGGCAGTGCTCCGGCTCCTCACCGAGGCGGAAGTCCATTTGCAGCACCTTCTGTGCGGTGGACGGCGTCAGCTCGTGCGGGAGGTTGATCCGGCGGCGGACCTTCTTTGACTTTCCGGACGAGCCCCGGAAAAGAACCGAACCCATGTCGTTTCTCATGTATCTATCCTTTCCAAGCAAAACTGGGTTGAATAACGCAGAAATTAGACGCCGAGCACGACTTTTGCCCAGCAGCCCTTTCAGGAGGCTGTCTTGAAACATCACCTGAGTGACACCATCCTGTTGTTGACCGGACAGACATGCGATGCCAGAAGCGGTGCAGCTCTCAGGATGGGCTCTTTGTTAGCCACTATTAGGACTGGACGATAAGTGTGTTCCTTGAAAGAGAATTTCTGGAGAATATATGTCTTCAACTCTAGTGAATAAAGACAGCTCGAGCAAAGCAAGCAAGGGTCAAGCTTATGGTAAGAATACGAGCTTATAGATTAAACAAGGACAGGCAGCATTAGCGCAGTTGCCTGGAAATCTAAGCTTGTCCCACAAGCTCCTTTCAGATTGCAATTCCCTCACCTCAGGCAAGTATTGCCGTCGGCATCGAACGGATTTCGAAAGGATCTGAAAATTGTCGAGTTGGCTGCCGGCACAATGAGGCGTGTGCTATGTTTGTTGCCGGCCGGCAGGCAAGGAGGAAGTCGGGATGGCTGGTGTAAAGACAGCGCCTTTTGGCTCTTGGAAGTCGCCAATCACTGCGGACGTCATAGTTGAGAGCACTGTTCGCCTCGGCAAGGTCTGCCTGGATGGAGATGACGTTTACTGGCTGGAGACGCGCCCGGAGCAGGCGGGGCGCGATATGGTCGTTTGCAGTCTTTCTGGCGGACTGGCTCAGGATGTAACGCCTGTTCCCTTCAATGCGCGCACGCGTGTGCACGAGTTTGGCGGGGGCGCTTTTAGCGTGCAGGACGGGAAGGTTTACTTCTCCAATGCTGTCGACCAGCGAATTTACCGCCAGATCAAAAGATCCGACGGCACCTTTTCTGATCCGGAGCCCCTCACGCCTGAGCCGCAAAGCAGCGGCAGGCATCTGCGCTTTGCCGACATTGCTTGCGATCCCGGGCGCCAGCGTCTCATTTGCGTGCAGGAAGATCACAGCCAGCATGGCGCAGAGCCGGTGAACTCGCTCGTCAGTGTCTGGCTCGACGGCGAGCGTAGCATTGAAACGCTGGCCTGTGGTTTTGATTTTTACAGCTTTCCTCGAGTCAGCCCTGACGGGTCGAAGCTTGCCTGGTTGTGCTGGAAGCACCCGGATATGCCCTGGGATGCGGCGGAATTGTGGGTGGCGTCGATCAAGCCGGATGGAAGTCTGAGTGACCAGGAGCACATAGCTGGTGGCGGGCATGAAGCTATCTTCCAGCCGGAATGGGCTTCTGATGGAACGCTTCATTTTGTTTGCGATCGCACTGGCTGGTGGAACATATATCGTCTGGGCGAACAAGGTCGGATCGAGCCTCTTTGTAAGATGAGCGCAGAATTCGGTATGCCGCAATGGTATTTCGGTCAAGCAACTTATGGCTTTGCTTCGGCGGAGAGCATCTTCTGTGCTTTCTGCCGGCAGGGCATCTGGCACTTAGGTGAGTTAAACACTTCAACGGGGCAATTTATTCCTGTCGATATTCCCTTCCAGGAAATAACCTCTCTCAGAGTCAACAATCATTGCCTGGTTTTCCGCGGGGGATCGCCGGTTGAGCCGATTGCCGTTGTGCAGGTTGATATAGCCGATGGCAGCTGGAAAATTCTCCGCAGCTCGCTTCTGTCTGAGCGCGCTCGGGGTATGGAACAGGTCGCAGATAGTTGTCCCCTCTCAGCCCGGCTGGAAAGAGCACAGGAGGCAGCTTTCCTCAGGGACGCTCTCCAGGGGTATCTTTCCGAGCCTGAAGCTATAGAATTTCCTACTGGAGGCGCTCTCAGCGCCCACGCCTTTTATTACAAACCGCAGAACAAAGACTTTTCGGCTCCTGCCGGGCTTGCACCGCCGGCTCTGGTGCGTGTACACGGTGGACCAAACAATGCCACTACCTCCACTCTGGACTTGATGGTGCAATACTGGACCAGTCGGGGTTTTGCCGTTCTGGACGTCAATTATGGCGGCAGTTCCGGTTTCGGGCGAGCGTATCGCGAAAGGCTCAAGGGCAAGTGGGGCGTGCTGGAGGTCGAAGATTGCGTCAACGGGGCTCTTTACCTTGTGGGCAAAGGGCTGGCCGATGCAAAACGTCTGGCGATTTGCGGCGGTAGCGCCGGAGGCTATGCCACTATCAATGCTGTCACTTTTCATGACGTGTTCAGCTCGGGAGCAGCGCAATTTGGTGTCAGCGACATGGAAGCCATGGCCGGTTATTTCCACAAGTTCGAGGCGCGCTATCTCGAATCGATGATTGGTCCTTGGCCTGAGCGCCGTGATCTTTATGTCGCTTGCTCGGCAATTAACTTCGTCGAGCGCATCGGGTGCCCGCTTATCCTTCTCCATGGGCTCGACGACACGATAGTGCCGCCAGATCAATCCGAGCGCCTGGCGGAAAGGCTGAGAGCCTGCAGCAAACCGTTTGCTTACCTTCCTTTTGCTGGCGAGCCTCATGTTTTCCGGAAGGACAGGAATGTCAAACGCGCGCTTGAGGCGGAACTGTATTTTCATTGTCAGGCTCTCGGGCTGACTCCGGCAGATCAGCTTGAGCCAGTCGGAATTGAGAACCGGGACAAGCTGAAGCCTCAGGCAGTTCCCGCTACCTGAGCCACAAGACAAAGGCTGCCCTTTTCTGCTTAGGCCAGCTCTGATAATTGCTATCAGGACAGGATCGCTCGACTAATTGTGGAAGATACGGGGAGGAAGTTGGCAGCAGGAGCCACCTGGCAACCGCTTAAAGAATCTCCAAGTTTGGAGCGTGCCTGTTTTTCTTGACTTGAGTCGCGCACTGTAACTAGAGTCAACTCACTCTCTTTTTTGATCCCTACTGAAAGAAACGGCCAGCCCATACTACGTTAGCTTGCCAGCAGTTATAGCCGTTGTTCTTTTGCTTTGAGGCAGAAGTTGTATCAGATCGCCCGTGCGACCGGTCCTTCCTGCCCTCCGTTCACAGATATGTTGGTCCGACAGGGAAACCTCAAAGTCCAACCATTCAGGAGGTGTTTCATGAATGCACCCAAACTTTCCCTTGCCTGCCTGCCAAGCCAGGACCTTGATGTGGTCTTCGGTGCCGGCGGGGTCAAGGGTGTTGCCCATATCGGGGCTGTGCGGTTCCTTGAGGAACAGCACGTTTCTGTAGGACGGGTTACGGGCGCCTCGGTGGGCTCGCTGATTGCAGCTTTCTATGCCAACGGCTACACCGCTGACCAGATGCAGGCAATCTTTCTCGCCGAGGACTTTCGTTACCCCAGCTGGGATGTCTGGGCCAAGGTGCTCCACCTGTGGGACCCCTGGACCTGGTATACGCGCATGTTCTCCGGCGGATTGCTGGGAGCTATCGACTTCGGTCCCTGGCTCAAGGACATAGTCGCCAAATATCAGCTCAAACCCCAGAAATCTCTGCGCATTGTTGCCGCCGACGCTTTCACCCACAAGCCAGTTGCCTTCGAAGGCACCGACTATGACCTTGTCGAAGCGCTGACGGCATCCACTGCCGTTGCCGGCATGATGCAGCCTGTCTGGTACACCGGAGGCAACCACAGCGATCCGCTCAGTGGGCATGGTTGTCCGGCTATGTTCGGGCACCTGCTAGTGGATGGGGTCTACTACCACCCGACTCCGGCTGCGCTCTGCAAGGCTCCCGCTCTTGCCTTTAAGATTGGTTTCGCGACACAGATGCCATCGGAGCGGCTGTCGGCAGGTGACCTGATGCTGCATATGCGCGAAATGGCTCTTGCGAGCTATTTCAACGCCACCTTCCCGGACCCTGAAGGGCACCTGATTGTGGAGGTCGGTGTGCCTGATGTTGCCGGGTTGACCTTCGGTCTTTCGCAGCGGAAGCTCGAGCAGATGGTCGCGTACGGCTACGAGGCGACTGCCGCTCGGCTTGATGAATCGAAGTGCAAAGCCGGTGTTTAAGGAGGGTCGCAACATGATTCTCCAGAATCGCCGGCTTCCAGCACTGAGAATCGCTCGTGCTGTCCTGGCAGCAGTCAGCTGTCTCGATAGAGCAGGATAAGAGCACGAGGGAAAACCTGAAAAATGAAACAGGACTCCCTCGTGCTTCTGCTTTTGCCCCTAATCTATTCATACATATAGTTGTCGGGCAGGCATTTTGCTAAGATCTTATTCTGTCGTCGATGCTATTTGGACTGTTGGGTGGGCCACTTTGCAATCGAGGGGTAAGGCCAGTTTGAGCGTGATTGACATGTAAATCTCCCTGAAAAGCCGGCGGCCGCCAGGCGTTTCACCAAAAACAGTTGAGGCAGGACGAACCTGGAAAGCGCCACGGACAGCCTGACATGGGTGCCGGAACTCATGCCGGACTTGTTTTGCTATCACGCAAACTGGGGTCTGCAGGCTAGTTCAATTAGCGTTAAGTGTTAAATCGCCTAACTGGTGGGGTTTTCCGCTCCTTGGCTAGCAATAAATGCCCTCTTGCATTTCAAGGGGTAAAAAGGGCAGTTTGAGGTTGTTCGTCTCAACCCAACCAGGAGGTGCCGTATGGAGTGGCTAGCTATTCTTAGTGTGGAAGCGCTCATCATATTCGTTCTCTGTGTAGGGCTGGATCTCTTTGAATTACCCTCTTTCCTCAAGCGCAATCCCAAATCGGGGGGTTGTCCTTGTGGATGTTTCCCAAGCGGGTCGATGGATCCAGAAGAGATATTGCAGCGGTTGGATGACAAACATCATGTCTTCGGGCAGATGGGATCAAATTGAAGCGCGGCAGCAATGTCGCCTCCCGGGCAATTGTTTTTCTTTACTGCCCGGTTACTAAACAAGTGTTTGCCAGACTTTAGCTCATTCCTTGATCCTTTTGTGGCAGGCTCATGCAAAAGTGGAACAAAGGTGGTTGAATCCTGTCATGGCTTATCCGGGGGTGCCATGGTCGAGTTCGATGCTCAGGACAAGACTCTCGCGCGGCGTTCCTGTCGGACTTGCGGTGAGGAGTTCACTGGAGATGTGACACAGTGCCCGCATGACGGCACTGATCTCGTTTCTCCTGGCGATTTCCTCCTTCCGCAAGGAACGATTTTTGTCGAGCGTTTCGAAATCATCGAGCCGATTGGTGTCGGCGGTATGGGCGTCGTTTATAAGGCCAGGCATTGTTTCATGGACAGACTGGTGGCAATCAAGATGTTGCTCACTGATCGCTCGCCGGACAAGGAGACTTTCTTGCGTTTCAAGCAAGAAGGTAAGGCAGCCAGCCAGCTTTCACACCCCAACATTGCCGCTGTCTATGATTTTGGAATTTCACCGGCCGGGCAGCCTTACATGGCCATGGACTATATCCACGGCATCAGCCTGGACAAGATGATTGAAGAGCAGGGCGCCGTGCCGACGGATGTGGCAGTTGGCATCTTTGTTCAGGTATGCGATGCCATGGCTCATGCTCATCAAAAAGGCATCATCCATCGCGATCTCAAACCAAGCAATATCATGGTCACAGCTGCTGAAAACGGCGCCAGTGTGGTCAAAATTGTCGATTTTGGCATTGCCAAATTGCTTTATACCGACGGGGTATACGCAGAAGGTACTCAGGCTCAAGGGCTGACCCGCGCCGGGGAAGTCTTTGGCTCGCCTTCATACATGAGCCCGGAGCAATGCCAGGGATTGAGACTGGACAACCGCTCCGACATTTATTCCATGGGTTGTGTGATGTACGAGACTCTTACCGGCAAGCTGCCGCTTACGGGTCAGAACACGATCGAGACGATGTATCAGCACATGAATGTCAATCCGCCCCCTTTCGCGCAGGTGCGTCCTGATCTTTCCATACCGAATTATCTGGAAGATATTGTCTTCAAAGCTCTGGCGAAAAAACCCCAGGATCGCTACCAGTCCATGACTGAATTGAAAGAAGATCTCGAGCATATCGGCAAGGAAAGCCAACCGGCGAAGCTGGAAGGTTTTGTCCGTCCGCAAGCTGCTCCACTTGAGAAAGCTACCCCGCGCAATCGTTGGAAAACGGCATTGCTGGCTGTTGTCCTGCTTCTACTTTCCATAGGAACAGGACTGGGAGTGCTGTCTTTTATTTATGCCCGGGGCGAAACGGAAGTCATGGTCAGATATCTCGGACCGGGTGACTTGCAGTACGCGCAAGGGCACCTTGCCGATGCCTTAAGAATGTACGAGCTGGGGTTGGTACGTGCCCGGCAAATACCTCTGGGGAATTCTTGCGTGGCGATTGTCCTGGATAAGCTTGGTACCTTTTATGAAGGGCAACATGAATTTGTCAAAGCCGAGGCTTGTTTCAGAGAGGCTCTTGATCTTCGGACCAGCTTTGTGCTCAAGGACAATCGCTATTTGGCTGAGAACACGCGCAACATAGGTAGGCAGCTTGCTTTGCAGAAGCGCTATACCGAAGCCGAGCCCCTGTACAAGAAGGCTAAGCAACTTTATGAACAAGCCAGCGAGCCAGATCCGGCCAAATTTCGTGATTGTCTCCGTCGTTACGCTATTGTTCTCAGGAAACTAGGGCGAAGTGAGGAGGCGGCAACGCTGGACAAAAAGGCTGACCGTCTGGAGAAAGACACTCATTTGCCAACGTTCAATGCACCTGACGAAAGTACCCAGACACCCTGATTTCTTGTTTTCTAATTGGCTTAACAGCCTGCAGGCTGTTAGCTTGGCCAACTGTGCTAGTCCCTTTACTTGAAAAACAGGCTGCAGCAATGCAGGAAAAGTTAAATCTGGGAAACGGACTAACAATGCGCCTGGAAGCGCTTGCTCTTGATGTCAAGTTTTGACTAGGGTCGAATTACTTTCTCCCGCCTCTTTGCCTGGATCACATACCCGCCTCATATCTGCCTCGCCAGTGACTTTGGCCAGCTTCAGCTACTTCTGACAGGAAGGATGGGAGAAGCCGTTTCTCACCCTGATCATCCTTGTTTCATAGCCGTCTTCAGGGTTTTAAACTTGCCTGGAAGAACCAGGCGCCAGTGAGCCATGGGCTCAAGGAGACAAGGAAATGGAAACCGAGTTGTTGATCGTCATTGGATTTCTGGTAGTACTTCTGCTGGCCGTCGCCTGCCGCCGTCCGCCTCAGCCGACCGTTATCATCGTCACCAACCCTGATGAGTATTTGGGCCGACGCTCCGGCAACGGCTGCCTTCTGGCATTGCTGTTTGCAGTCGGGCTGATTGCCCTGGTTGCCCTGACCAGCGTGCATTAATCCGGCGCTTGTCCAAGGTGGACCAAGGCAAGTCTATCCGTGTTTTGCCAGATGTGCGTAAGCCGTGTCGTCATAGCAGAATCCGGATTGTCTTGTTTGCCACAGGCAAATGCCCTTCAGGGAGGTAGCTGAAACAGGAAGATGCTTTGCCCTCGGCAGAGGACCTTCCTGTTTCAGCCCGCACAGCATTTTCTGGTAGCATCTGCCGAATTTTTTGTCTTTCCCGATCTATTCATACATATAGTTGTTGAGCGGGCGTTTGTGCCAAGATAGGAGGTGCCTGGGACCGAGTTCGAAAACGCAATAGGGCAGGTAGAGCAAACAGTCACGCTGCATAAGTTAGGAATCCAGGGCGGTTTTCGAGAATCTCTGAGGACAATTGCGTCCACAGAATGCAAAAAAGGACAAAAAGCGACCGAAAACGGCCGCTTTTTGTCCTTTTCTATGATCGCGTGCCTGTTTGAGGCAAACAATTCCAACGAGCATCGGGACATCCCCGGGTGCTGGTGAACTGATAGCGCACAGAAGCACCGTTTCGGGTAGGCAGGGAGCTCTTCTTAGAGCCTGCAGGCAGGCAACGTGTCGGACTTGTCTCCTGATGGTCGAGAAGTTGTCAGGCGGCGGTCTCGCTATCGTCTCCAGCCTCAGCCGGCAGGGGGGTGGCGCGGTACAGCTTGAGGGCTTCTCGGATGGAGCCGATCAGCGCATTGAAGCGGTCGGTGGTCTCCGGTTTGGGACCACGGGGGTAGAAGAAGGAGGTGCCGTTGAAAAGTTCTCCCATGAGCTCGATGGAAAGTTCCAGTTGCACGCCCTGGCCGGCGGACAGATTCACCACGTTTCTCGGGCTTTCGCCTCGATAAAGGGGGCTGTCCGGGTTGACCTCAAAGCTGCGCGCGCGCATTGACAGCAAAGCGAGTTCTTTGAGCGTCTTGTTGCGTCCTCCGAGCCAGATGGCCGTGTGCCCCTGGTTTCCCATGCCGTGGATAGATACAGCGAGCGTTGAACTCTTGAGCAGCTGTGTGAGCAGCGGGTCGCGGAATCTGGTGGCTGTCACATGCATGTCTTTTGCCAGGTCTTCACGCAATCCCTGGAAGTCAAAGAGATTGTATTGTCGACCGGCAACAGCTCTGGCGATTGTTGATGTGCCTGGCTCGATGTAGCCGCCGTGTGGCGCGATGATTGTTACAGGCGAGCGGCGATCCAGGCAACGAATGCGGTAGTCGTCCTTCCGCAGGTGGTCTTTGAGAGCCGCCAGGGAAGGGTATTTGTCTGAGGACATGAAATCCCCCTCTCCAGCGTTGGATATGGTTGAACGAAGATGAAAGAAAGACATACACCCCGGGAAGGAGATCTTCCTGGCAGCGTTGGCAATCAGTTGATTTGGTGTGTGGTAAGGATGCTGTGTCCTGATGATTCCAAAAATCGGAAAATGTCACTCACTCTAGGACGGAGACAGCATCTGGATCAAGCCCTGTTCCAGTTTGTTGATAGCGTAGATGAGCTATCGTGTTTCTGGCGTCTTATGAAATCGCTCTCATAGCTCCGTCACTTCTTTTCTCAAGTCGCCTTCGTAAGAACAACATTTTTCTCTGGCGCGGGCGCTCCGGCAGCCATAAGGTGAGGGCTCTACTTGAATTCTTTTGCGCACCTTTTTACAACCTTTAAACAAGTACCCGACATTTGACTTTCCTACCGGCGTGTTTTGCACAGCCCGGGACAGTTCACTTCGGGACAAGGGCAGGCTGTGGCGCAGGAGTACCCGTTTGTGAGGTAAGGCGTATGGATATTGTTGTTCACTGGCTGCTTGTTTATCTGCTCTCTCCCCTGATGCTGCCACTATTTATGGTGGCAACTCTCTGTTTTATGTGCGGTGCCAGACCGGAGCCCGTCATGCGTGGGTTACTGGATCTGTGCGGAGTCTTGTTCGTGTCGGCGATTCGCTTTTCCGAGACTCTGTTGCGCGCCGCTTACGAAATCTGGCGTGCCCGGCAAGAGCGCACTGCTCCGCGTCCACTGCCTAAGCCTCGACCCAGGCCTCGCCTCAAAAAAGGGCGACCCGGACCGGCATAAATAGCAGGAGAGGCACGATTGTGCCTCTCCTGTCTTGCGTAAAATTATCCGTGGCGTACGGACGGACATGTCTTTGCAAGAAGGCGGCTTCAGGTGGGCGAGGACTGTTCTCGCTTGCCTGAGGCGGCCGACCGGCCGTTAAATCAGTATTTGGCGGAGCCAGGAAGTTGAGCGGTCGGTGTGGTCACACGAGCATTTTAAAAATTTTTGCTTCTAAATGCTACAGAAGGTAGTAAAAGAGTCCGGAAAAAGTAAAACCTAAGGGCAGGAGGCTGACAGCCGGCGCTGTCAACCTCCTGCCGCTTCAGGCGCCTGAGGGGAACTCAGCTTACTTCTTGCTGCTTGTCTGGTCGGTGCCGATGGACTTGCTGTCCTTGGCGATCTGGTTGGCCGCGGTCATCGAGGACATGGTTGCGGTGACCAGCTCGTGCAGTCCGCCTGCCGTATTGGGCAGGAAGACGACGTTGCTGCGGGAGTTGGCGCCGATTTCGCGCAGAGCGTCATAAGCCTGGGTCATCATCAGGATGTCCATGACGTGCTGGGCATCGATGCCTTCGCCGAGAGCTTCCTTGAGGAGGCTGGCTGACTCGCGAATACCCTGGGCTATGGCGGTGCGCTCGTTGGCGACGCCCTGACCCTGGAGCTTCTTCTTCTCGGCCTCGGCTTCTGCAGCCTTGATGGTCAGGATCTTCTGGGCCTCACCGCGGGCGTTGGCGGCAATCTGCTCGCGCTGTGCGGTGTTGATGTCATTCATAGCCGCCTTGACCTTGGGGTCGGGGTCGACTTCGGTGACCAGAGCCTTGCTGATGCCGTAGCCGAAGTCTTCCATATCCTTCTTCAGCTCGTTCTCGACGGCACTGGCGATTTCGCCTTTGTTCTGGAAGACCTGGTCGAGGTCCATTTCCGGAACGCGTGCCCGGACTGCGTCGAAGACGTAGGATTCGATCTGCGAGGTGGGGTTCTGCAGTTTGTAGAAGGCGTCAAAGGCTCGACCCTGCAGTACCTGGTACTGCACCGAGACGGTCAGATGGAGGGAAACCTTGTCCTTGGTGATGGTCTCGACCCGGACGTTGTGCTGGAGAGTGCGCAGGCTCATAGGCTCGGAAACGTCGTCGAGCCAGGGGGCCTTGATCCCCAGTCCGGCCTCGGCAACGTGCTTGAACTTACCGAAGCGGCGGACCATGCGGACGGTCTGCTGGTCGGTGGTGAAGAAGGTCTTGGCGAGAGTGATCGCCGCGAAGGAGACGACGAACAGTCCGACGACGCCCCAGATGACGAGTGATACGATGCTGCTAGGTTCCATTTCAAATTCTCCTGGTTTCATCCGCGATTGATCGCGGGAAGACAAGACTGCTCGGGCGACAGAGCGCCCCGCTGGCAGCCAGTTGAGTTCGCTTGAGCACCGAGCCCAAGACAAGGACCGATATCCCGTCCTTAACAACGTTCACCTGCGCTCTCATGCCTCTTGCGATACGCTATCGCTCCATCAATGCCGATGAACGGATAGTTGAGTGCTGAAGCCGAGGCGGTTGTTTGAGTAAGACTTTCCTGAGAGTGTGGGTGAACAAAGAGAGCCATACTCTGTCAATTTGTCCGGCGGTTATCAAGAAAAGTGTTAAGTCAGCTACACATGTCATGCGGAGCTGTCCGGCGGTTTTAGCCTGTGTTTCGGGTTGCAGTCCTTTCTTTTGCTCTTGAAGACTAGGCCGATTTTAAACGCAGAGCCTTGTCTCAGGTAGTGTCAGTCTGTATCTGGCTCGGACACCGGCGCTTAGCGCGAAGTCTTGGAAAAACTTTGTGAAGAGCCGTCCATGTTCAAAGTGACATTGAGCGGCTATAATGTTTCTCTGAAAGCTATTCCCACAGCGGGTTTCGGTGTCGGTCTATATACGCTTTATAGATGCGCTCCGACTAGAAAGATCCTTCGTGCTAATCAGGTTCCTGACCAGAGTTGCTCTTGTTGCGATAGCGCTGGCCTATGTCAGTCCGTATGTGGCTGGGTTGAAATTTCACGGCGATTTATGGGGCGCGCTGGCGACGTCGCTTGTTTTCAATGCCGCTTTCTGGGGGCTGGAGTGTCTGCTGGCAGTAATTGTATTTGGTGTCAACATCGGCACTCTCGGATTAGGCGCGATTCTGACCAGCATGCTGAAATTCGTTGCCGCCCTGCTTTCACCTTCGCTAGCTTTGGTCGGCGCTGCCAAGATGATGCCAGGTTTCTTGCAAATTAGTGATTATTTTCCGGGCGCGCTGGTGGGCGGCCTCATGCTGGGCGGGTTGCTGTGGACCTCTGTCCCCGACAAGAATAAGGGCTGAGGCGTTTTCTCTTTTGCCAGTCTTTCCTCGACTGTGGCAGGTGGAATTTCCGGCTTCAGGGCAGGGACTTGGCAGCTAACCATCACAAGCTGGAAGACCGACAGAAGACGAGCCTTCACCGAACCGATGAGACGCGGGCAAACTGGAGGACATGGGAGGGACGGGCTCGTGTCTGGTGTGAGTTTGCCGGATCTTGTGCAGGTGCGCTAGTTATCAAGCATTAATGTGCCTCTGACAGAGCTAAAAAAAGGCGGACCCTGACCTCCGGCATTGCCTTGCTCTGAGGGCGGCCGACTGGCAATCAACGGCTTGTTCTATCGTCAAGGCAGGCAGGGGGACATCTTCAGACTTGAAGATGTCAATTGCTTTTGCGGTTGGAACTTATATAGGGTTAGGCACTACTCCCTTCTCGTTTCACTCTTGAGATAAAGACTCCACCTATCTAAAACACTCTACCTAACTGTCATCAGGCTTTGCTTTCAGGGATATTG
>JAHFBI010000101.1 GCA_023250095.1 Candidatus Melainabacteria bacterium | reverse complement strand
TGCCAAGGATGAATGTGCCGATCCAGCCGAAAAGATGAGCGTGCCCGTGCGCCTGAACCCAGCCGATTGGAGCCGAGCTTGCCAGATGGGACTGAGAGATCGTCAACAAATTCCAGACACCAATGATGGTGCCCGGCACGAGCATGAAAAAAAGACCTGTGGCAAGGTATGTAAGCAGAAGACGCATCAAGAGCTTCTCGCGCATGAGAAACGACGGCTGAGGAAGAGGCGCGGTCGCTGCTTTGTCCGATATTGTTCTCATAGTGCCATCGTTCATTGGCTGGTCTCACTTGGTTCAATGGTCTCAGGCGCAAAGGTTCTGGATTCTCTCGCTTTGAGCCTCCTCAAGGCTCACGCAGGAACACGGTTGAAACATTTCTTTGTCGGCGGAGCACTCCGGGCAAACAAAAGTTGGCGGCAGTGAAGTAAAAGGAATATCAGGGGCAATTTCTTGTCGAGGTTCGCCCTTTTGATCGTCATAAATATAGTTGCAAACTGTGCAGATGTAATTTCCTGGTTTCATGGCTTTGGGTTCCTTTTGTTAAGTTCTGGATATCTGGACCTTAATATCCACTTTACCATTTCCAACCAAAAGATGTCAACGTCGAACAAAACAAGCAAAGATTTGCATCTCTACAAAAGACGCACCCTGCCAATCAACGACAATGCACAATTGCCCAGTTAGAAACAGACTTCATCCCGCCACGATCCCCTTGCGAACCATTCCAGACCGCAAAAGCTATGTTCAAATCTGAGCCGGGCTCAAATGAAGGGCTGGAAGGATCTTCCTTATTGAAAGGTTTGTAAATGACAACATACCATTGCCCTTCCCGCCAGATGCCGCGGCCTCTCAAGCACTGGAGCGCCTGTGGCTTGGATCTGAGATTGGCTGTGCCGGCAGCTATTAAATCTTCTACCGGGCTTTCGCCGTCGGCTGCCCTGTGCATGCCTCTGCCATCTCCCTTTTGAGGGTTCTTGTCTGCCTCTTGATTGCCGGGCTGGAAGACACCTTCTTCTTTCTTGCTTGATCCGTTGATGCCACTTTTGTCAGCCGGTATTTGTGCAGGTTGACACATAAGTTGACTGGCACGGTGAGCCGAGGCATCGGCTCCTTCAGACAGAGGTATTTTGTCAGCAGCACTGAGCGAAGGGACTGATTGCCAGTGCCAGATATCCACCGGACCGCCCGGATGCCCCATAGCCAGCACCGTATGTGGTACTGTGGCAATCGGGAATTCCACCGCTGCCGCGTCGCCGAATTTGGACTCGGGGACAGCGTCATCACGAGAGGAATCCTGCCAGATAAGCTGCAGGGCTATCCCGTCTGCCGCCCGCGTGGCGCGCACTTGCACTGCTGTGACGCTGCCGCCCCCATGCGGGGCGACAATGTTCTGCGCATACAGGGGGATTGTAGTTTGCGGCATTGCCGTCCAGAGAGAGCTTAACGGATTGAGCACGTCTTTCAATTTGCTCGAGCCGCAAGTCATTGTGATTACCTGTGCCGCCTCCTCTTGCGGCGATAGACTCCTGCCGCTCTCGTCAGTCCGCCCTTGCGGAGGCGGACTTTCATGGGAGGCTCGCAATGCCGTGGCGGGCAATGCGACGAGGCAGGTCAGGGTCGCCAGCATGAGGGCAGACGATAGAGTCGCCGGCAGCTGTCTTGCAAGCCTGGCACCTTTCATTTGCTTTTCTCCTTAATCTGATATCTCTGAGGGAAAAATGAGCAACCAGAATCCTGCTTCCGGAAAGCTGACAAATAGTTTTACCCTTGCCAGGTCCGCCAATCATTGTCGCAACGAAGTGCCTGAGGAGCATCGTTCGACGTGGTTAATTAATAGATGGAAACCACATAAAGGCAACAGTCATCCTTTGGCATGATTGTGCCTCCAGGGCGTTTATTACATGGCAAGAAGCGCCGTCTGACGGGGCAAAGGAGGCTGGGCTCCGGCGCGCGCGCGGTCTCTGGCTTTCCCTTACTCCTTCTTTTTCCTTTCTTCCTGGCACTTGCCGGGAAATGAGCACATCGGCACGGATGATGACGGTTGCGCTAGAAGCTCAGTCAGCTTCGATTGGGCAAACACTTGCTCGACCATGGCCAGGGCATCATCAAGCCGCTGGTGCATCGGGCAGAGATTGATTCCGTGCTCTTCTATGCCGAGCGGGCAATAACGGATTCTCTGCACTGGATCCACAGCATTTATCACCTCAAGAACGGATATGGACTCAGCCGGTCTGGATAGAATGAACCCGCCCCTCAAGCCGCGCTGCGATTGCACCAGCCCGGCTCTAGTAAGAGACTGCAGGATCTTGGAGAGGTAGGCAGGAGGAACCTTTGTCGTCTTGGCAATTTGTTCGGTCGTAAAAGGAGCTCCGGAGTTCATTGTTAGATAAACAACAGCTCGCAAAGCATATTCAGCTGTCTGTGAAATCATTGTGCCTCCTGGAAATTGCCATCGGACATCTTACCTAATTCAAGGGGGCATGTGGGCAATCGCAAGCAGGAGAACTGTTTGCGCAAAAGGAGTCGACTGCCTGTCCCGGCTCAGCCGAGATGGCCTCGTTCAGAGCTTGAATGAACTCAGCCTCGGATGTGCCGTGCATCATGCAAGCTCGTTTGAGAGGAACCTGCCGGGCAACAGTCTTTCGCATTACCGGGTTTGTGACGGCAGCAAAGCCGAAGCGCACAAAGACGGGCTCCGTCTGCGGATACCAGTCAAGAACGTCGGCTACCATGTGCTCGGCGCTTATCTTTTCCGGTCGCTGCGTGGTCGGGGGGACCGGGGTGTCGGCTGCCTGGAGAATATTTTGCATTTCACGCCGCCCTCTCAAAATTATTTGGGTCAGGTGCAATCCCCACCAGGCAAGAGCTGCAACTTCCAGGGTGCCGCTGATGCCGATGAACGGAAATGCAGCCTGATTCCAGTCGGTAAGAGTTTGCAAAGTGACGCGCAGCAGACAACCGGCGTTGATCAGGAGAAAAGGACCCATAAGCTGGCTCAACTGCTTCTTATCAACGCCATTTAAAGTCGGGACTACTTTGGCAGCATACGCCATGATCATCTGGGAGATGAAGCCGACAGTGATAGCATGTCGGATGGCGCCGAAATAAGCGTGGCTGAATTGCAAATGGCTGGCTGCCGCGTAGAGCGGGGCAAGGATGAGCATGCCAAGCGAAATCATGAGCCAGAGATAGGCACAGGCAATGAATTTGGCGCTGCGGTCAGGCTCCGGAAAGGGGCGCCAGAGCTTGAAAGGCAAGACAAGCATGACTGAGGCGCCAAGGAGCATTGTCCAGGGGACGATGAGCATGGAGGCATACAATGTCTCTTGCGTCAGTTTGAAGGCTATATAAAGAGCAATTTCGCTGATGACCGCGGCTGTAAGAAGGGCAAGAGCCGTCCAGGCGCGACGGGGCGGAACCGGCGGCAGCCCGAAGAGATGCGGCAGCGTGCGCATTGAGACGCCCATGATTATCGTCATGCCCAGACCGTGGAATTGCATATCGCGCAGCGGCCACTGGTAAATGGAGACGAAGCGCTCCATCTCGGATGGGCTTGCAGCAGCAAGCCCGCTGGCCACCTGCCAGCAATTGAAAGCTGCCGAGGCAATGAACCAGGCAAGAGCCGTGAAAACATAGCCGATATAAGGCTCCAGTGATCTTCTGCTATGTTTGAACGTAATAAGCATCTGCGCTGCGAATATGATGAGCGCTGAAAGCTCGAGCAGGCTACCTCCCACGGCTGCCTCCCTGGCATACGGCAAGGCATGAACACCTGTTATGCCCAGGCAGCTCAAGATTATCCCTGAGAGCATGAGATAGAAAGATAACACTGCCAGAGCCGGTTTCTGCAGGCTTGTATGCCAGAAACGGGGAAAGGCCTGGCAACCGAAGCCCATGATGAAGAATCCCATCCAGCCAAATACCTGAGCCTGAGCGTGGGCGTTGATCTCATGCATATTGATGCTGGAAAATGACCCGCCGTGCCCGATGGCAAAGAGCAAATATGCTCCCCAGCTGGCACCAAGAGTCAGCATGACGGCAATGCCCGCCAGGAAGAAACGCCTGTAAATAGTGTCGGCAATATCCAGCTTTGCCGGCTCGGAATGAGGAAGAGCAGCGCCAGAGGCTCCGGCAGCAGGAGGAGACTTGAGTGCCTGAGCTATTTCCAGGAGCAGAGTCGGCAGGTCCACTTCATGTGCTCTGGCAAACAAACCGATGGATTCGTGCGGACCAAGCGGACCGCCGCAGCCTTTCAACCCGTATCTGTCCAGGACGCCGCGGGTTTGCGGGTAGACTTGCAGCATGTCCGGGATCATTGTCTCCGGGGTGATTACAAGTTCTGGAGCGGCTGCGTCCATGATAAATCTTCTCCTTGAGACAGCCATGATTGCTGATAACCTGGCTCGAAAGCTGACCAACGGTCGCGTTCAGAAAACTGGACCTTCATGTCCAGTTTATCCCTCAGGGCAAATCTTTGTCAACTCAAGGAGAAATGGAGAAAAAATGACTTAAGTCTTCATATGTTCGACCATCTCGTCGAACTTGCCTTCGTCGAGCAGGAGGTCGTTCTCTTTGGCTTGCTTGAAAGCTACCTGAAGAACGAAACAAATGATAAAGAGCATGGCAACAATGGGTATGTTGTCCGGCGCCGTTAAGATATGGATAAACTGTTCCATGACATCCTCTGCTTTCTAGACTGCGGTCCCTGCCATGGCAAGCAGGTCCCTGCGCTCCAGTTTGATGAATTCGACAAGACAGGCCACAAGCCAGAGATAGTGCTTGAGTTCGGCGTTAGTTCTGATTCCATCCTGGAGCAGAGGCACCCAGCCCAGATAGTCCTCCAGTATGATTTCCTGCGCCCTCAGGCACGAGGCCTTGTGCTCTTCGTTGCCCTGCTCTATTGCTCTTGCCTGTTTGGCACACAACCAGGACATAAACTCGAGAACTGTGGAAAGATTGTCCGGTTCTTTCAAGTTCTTCATTTTCACGCCGAAGCTCTTGTACAGCCCATTGAGCTGAGCTACTGCCAGAGCCTGTCGGCTCTCACCTTTCATATACTCGCTGGCAGTAAGCGGGCAGGGTAGGCTCTGGGAAAGCTGGAAGAGCCGGTTGTACTCGATCTCCATCCCTTCCTTTCCGCCTGCAGCTTCAGAAGAGATATCTGGCTTGAAGCGCCTTGTGATTTCAGCCATGGTGCCGGAAGGGTCTATGTCGAAGAAGAGCTGGTCGAGATCCCTCCAGTATTCCTCTCTTGTGAGCGCTGCCACCAGCTCTTCGGTCGGGTAAGCAAAAGACACAGCCAGCAGTTTGTATAAAAAACTGCGCGTTTCTGCCTTCTCGAACTCGTCCATTGTCATTTTGTTTGCTCCTTGAGCCTCTGGCTCTGCATACCCTGCCTCAGGGCCAATCACCGGCATTTCAGAGTCGCCCAGTTGGAGATGGACTTCTGTCCGTTGCGGTCTTGCTTGGAGCCGTTCCAGACGGCAAAGGCTACATTCATGCTCTCGCCAGCCTTGAACTGTGGGGCTGCAGGATCGTCGAGACCGAAAGGCTTGAAGATCACCACGTGCCACTTCTTGTCCTGCCATACTCCCCGGCCTTTCAACACCTGGAAGCGTTCGGGCTTGGTGCTGACGGACGAGACACCGATGGCCACTATGTCTTCGACCGGGCTTTTATGAGCGTTTTGAGGGAAAAGCGTGTAGACCTTGCTTGAAGGACCGCCAAGACCTTGCGCAGCATTTGGCTCGAGATCTGAGTCGACGTGAAGGCGAGAATATATTAAATTGTCTTTGGCAGAGGGTCTTGGCCAGTCAGGATTGGCTGTGTAAGGAAGATCGTTCATCCTGGGGGCATCCGGCTCCCAGTCGGCTTTCCAGTGCCAGATGTTCACGGGGCCGTGTGGGCAGCCCATGGACAGCACTGTATCTTTGCTGCTGCCCACCGGGAATTCGATGGCTACGGCGTCTCTGAACTTGACCTGGTGGACGGTGTCGTTGTCTTTCGACTCATCGGACCATTCAAAGTGGAAAGCAATGCCGTTATCCAGGTGCAAAGACTTTACTGACAGCGCAGGCACGCTGCCGCCGCCGTGAGGAGTGACTATCTTTTGTGCCTGCAGAGGCACTGAGGCAGCTGGCGCGGACGCCCAGGCTCCACTGAGGGGATTGAGTGCCTCCTTTTCGCTGACGCTTGCCTTGGACATCTCAAGTACGGCACCGCCGGCGGGGAGTTTGGGCACAGAGGCAGGCGGTGTGACCGGAGCAGGCCTAGCCGGCGCGCGCATGGCGATCAATTTGTTGGACTGTATTGCCTTCGGTCTGGCTTCCGTCCAGGGGCAAAGAATGAGCGGAGCGATTAGGGCACCAGCCAGGATTGAGACAGTGTAAGCTTTCATGCTCTTGACCATTTTCTGCTCCTCAGTATTGATTGCGCCAGGGGACGTCTGCGTCACGGCGCACGTCCAGCGAGGCAAGCTTTGCCTTGGCCATGGAATTGAGTTCTTCATCCTTGGTCAGGTGCACTTCAAGCTTGGGATAGATGGGTACGACGAAGAGTTCCTGACCTTTCAGGTCGAAGGCCCTTACTTTTGCTTCCTTGGGAGTCTCACGGTTAATGATCTCGTAGCGCCCAATTATTTGCTGTGTCGTGCCGAAGAGCTGCAAAACGCCGAGCAGCTCCACGTCATGCCTGGCATTCGTATATGTCTTGACGGCATGCTTGATCTTATCTTCATCGTAGTTCCCGAACATCATCGCCAGGAATTTCGTATTTACCCAGCGAGGCGGTATGTAGTAGATCTGCGGTTCGGTGCCGAATTGTGGATAGAGCGGCAGAGCGACTTTAGCTTTGTGAACCAGGTAATGGATCGGGCTTTGCTCGTCTTCGATATTGCCCAGCAGGCGAATCTTGCCTACACAGGCGGCGATGCAACGCGTCGTCTCGCCTTGCTCGACACGGGGATAGCAACCGATGCACTTCTGTGTCGTTTTGGTGTACGTATTGTAGAAAGTCTTCTTGTACGGGCAGGCCATAACGCACTTTTTGTAGCCGCGGCAGCGCTCCTGATCGACGAGCACTATGCCGTCTTCTTTGCGCTTGTATATGGCTTTGCGCGGGCAGGCAGCCAGGCAGGCGGGCTTTTTGCAGTGGTTGCAGATGCGCTGTAGATAAAAAAACCACTGCCTGTCTTGTGTCTGGTGCTTGGAGGGAATGATCTCCTCGTACTGAGCTGGACCGATATGATCGCCTGCCGTGCGATCTTCGAAGGCATTTGGATAATCGTAGTCGGCATCGTCCGGTATGAAGCCAAGCACACGCTCGCCCTCTGGTGCCGCCTCGAAAATTGTCTTGCCTTTCGGGAGCATTGAGAGGAGCTTGGCGTCAAAACCGCGCGGGTGATCGCCGAAGGGCTTTGTCGAGACGTTGTTCCACCACATATGCTCCTGTCCCTTGCCGAAGGTCCAGGTGCTCTTGCATGCCATTGTGCATGTCTGGCAGGCTATGCACCGGTTGGTGTTGAATACCGCCGACCACTGGAAATCATACTTCTCCGGCAGTTCGTACGGATAAACGGTCCATTTTTTGAGCTGATCGTTCCAAACACGAGCCATGTGGCTAGCCTCCCGTTATGATTCTTCCGGCTGGGGATCGCCGGTGATGAATTTCTTGATTATGTCGCTGCCGGTGAAATCTTTGGCTATCCACTTCGGCGCTTTCCAGGTACGGTTTGCCTCTACCCATACGTCGGGAAGATCAGCTACCGAATTTACCGGGCGTCCGCGTCCGATGTTCTGCACCTGCATGTCCTTAATGCCAAGCTTCTTGCCGATCTCGAGGGCTTCTTCCAGGGAGGTCACTTTGACGATGCCGACGGCACAGTCGCGGTTGACACCAGTGGGAGCCCAGTTCTGCGGGCTGTAGCCTTCTTCCAGGTTCTGCCCGCAGACGGTTTTGTGCACCATGTCATCGGTCTCTTGAACGGGATTTATGTGCAGGCTCGTCACCGACTGCCAGGTCCCCTTGACAAAAGACTTCGGCCACCAGCCGTGATAGATGGTCACTTGTCTCGGCGACATTCTGGGGTTGTGCTTGACGCGCACGATGAAGCTGCCGCGATCGTTGTAGACGAGCACGTAATCGCCGTGTTCTATCTTCAGCTCGGCTGCATCCTTGGGATTCATTTCCAGCTGCGGCTCGCCGGACAACGGCGATTTGTAGTTCTTGGTGGTGTCGCCGTCATTGGCACGCGCGTATACAAAGTCACGCATGTTAACGTTGCGCGCTGTGCCGAAGTCGGAGCTCCAGATGAGGTTCCAGTCGGTCATGCGCCAGGATGAGTGCACGGAGTGCCGCCCGTGAGGCGTGTTGTAATAGAAGCGATAGCCTTTTTCCCAGGCCGGGTTCTTATAGTTTTTGGCTGCGGGCCATTGCATGCCTGGACCATATGGAGTGAACTCGATCGATTCTTTGTGGACGCACAAATTCTCTTCCAGGGCGATGAATTTGTCTTCTTCCTTGTAGAACTCGAAGCGTCCGGTCTTGGTGTATATAGGCTCGTCCATGTGGACGTTGTCCCAGAAAGGAACACGCGGATAAGTTTTGAGGTGGAGTCTTACCGGTCCTTCTTTCAGGCGCTCTACTGTAAATCCCTTCGTAGAAGTGCCGTTATCCAGCGCCTTCTGGATGTAGCCTTCGCATGTTTTGACTATTTTGTCGACGAGCTTATGATCGCCTTTAGCGCGAGCTTCGTCGATATCGCCCAGGAGTATGTGCGGAAATGCGGTCTTGGCGTAAGTCGTCTCACGTCCGTGGTCTTCTTTGTAGACGGTGTCCATCCACTTCAGCACGTTGGCGAAATGATCTATGTCTTGCTTGCATTCGCAGACCTTGGGCATGACACCCATCTGGATCTGCAGGAAGGGATTGGATGGGCTGACGCTGATATCCGGATAATCGAGCTCGAACCAGCTGGGAACAGGTAGAACGATATCCGAATGATCGCAGGTCGTTGTCATCTCGATGTCGCTTGTGACGATTGTATCGAGATAAGCGACTGTAGGATCTTTGGGATCGGCTGCGAGATCTTTGTCGCGGTCGTGATCGTGCCAGACCAGGCTATGGAGAACCTGTGGCTGCCCTTTTGTCTGGTTGAGGAAATTGCAGTGCAGAGTCCACCAGAACTTCGGCGGCGTGTAGCAGTATGACTGTCCGCGGTTGAAGAGGTAATTGTATCCGCTCGTTACCTTGCCCGTGGGATCTATACCTTTGTCAATCTCGCTTAGAGTCTTGATGTCGTAGAGAGATCCGTCGCGGCGGCGGACTTTGTCGTAAGCTCGCACTTTCACTGGATCAAGCGGGAATCTGCCGCCGAATGCCATGCCGTAGCCAGTCCAGTAGGGCTGGTGGTGGAGCGCGTAAGTGATTTCTTCTTTGCCAGTGTCCGGGTCGATATGCTTGTGCTCAGGATTGACCTGCGGGCACTCGATCCATTTTTTTGTGTATTCGGGGTTCGGCACTTTGTCCGGACCGTCGATAAGAACTTTCCACCAGGTTTTGAACACCCCGGGCGCGTTGGGTCCTTTGTATTGTCCTGCCCAGTTGCTGACGCCACCGCCGTCCATGCCCAGATTCCCGACCAGAGCTTGCAGAAGGAAAGCGTTGCGCTGCGCGAGGTTTTGATAGAACCAGTGGTTGATGCCCTCGCCTTGATGGATGGCGCCTGGCTTGATGGTGGCAAACATCTTGGCCACTTTACGCACGGCGTCCGGGTGGACGCTGCATATCTCTTGTACGATCTCCGGGGTGAAATAAGCGCAGTGCTCTTCTTGCATCTGGTAGCCAGGCTTGCACTCCACTTCCTTGCCGTCGGCAAGCTTTATCTTATAAGTGCCGCGCAAAGCCGCATCGCATTTCGGCATCTTGTCGCCAAGTTCTTTGCGCGAGACTTTCACCGGTTTCTTGGAATCGAGGTCGAAGACAACGAAGTCGCCCCACCACTCTTTGTCGATGTAGCGCTTTGTACGCTCTTTGCGGTCGCGAATATTGTGGTCGTACTTTTCGGCTGTGGAATCGATATCCGACCAGCGCAAGTACTTTTGCGTGTCCTGGCGTACAAGGAGGGGCAGCGAAGTGTATTTGATGACGTAGGGCTTGTCGATCCAGTTGTTCTGCATAATCAAGTTGCAGACGCCTAGAAGAAAAGCAGCATCGGTTCCAGGTCTTATCGTTACCCAGAGATCTGCCCGCGTGCAGGATGCCTGGTAGTCAGGTGAGACAGTGACAATTTTGGAGCCGCGCTCGAGACTCTCGGTTGTGAAATGGTTATCGGCCAGCTTGTTTTCAATCAGATTCTTGCCCATGTTCATGACAAGCTTCGAACGGCGCCAGTCGTTTGCTTCGTGGTCGGATGTCTGATAGCCAGCGGTGATGGGGTGCCCCGGGGGAAGATCAGCATACCAGTCGTATTCGGTGTATTCCATGCAGCCGATGGTCGAGGTGAAGCGCGATGCTGATGAGTGCCTGGTTACCATTCCGGCTGCGCGGATGGCCGGGTAGACATGGACTCGCTTCATCGGGTCGAATTTGCGGCCGGTCTCAGGGTCGGTGAAGGCGTTTTTGTCGTCTTCGGCTATCTTGATGATAGAGCGGGCGACGAGCTCGTGAGCCTGGTCGAACTTGACGCGGGTCCATTTGCCGTCACCTCGCCTGCCTGTGCGTTTCTCGATAGGCAGCGGTTTCATGCCCTCGCTGCCGTCCGGGCGCGTGTAGCGCTCGAAATAGCCCACGCGCACCATCGGGTAGCGGATACGCGTTGGACCGTAGAAACGGCGGATAATTGTGTAGCCCTTCAGGCATCCGCGCGGGTTCCAGGAGACATCTACGTCAGCATTTTGCGTATTGTAGGACTGCTCGCAACGTATGGCTACGCCGTCGCGAATGTATACGGTCGTGTCGCAGGAATGTGTGCAGTTTGGCGTGCACATTGCCCGCGCTTTGTAATCGTAAGAATACTGATCGCGATAAAGGTCTTCCCATCCGCGCGTGGGATAGTGATCGATCGGGTTGTCGACGAACGTAGCCTCAACCGGTGCCAGGGTCTGAAGTATTCCCGTACCTTTTGTGACAGAGTAAGCTGCACCGAGCCCGAGTGCGCTCAACACCCCTCCTACCTGGAGGAATCTCCGGCGGCTTACCTTGCTCTCAGTAGTTTCCTGTTTCTTGCTCATATTCCACTCCGATTAACGGGCTTTGGTTGGGGTTGGGGCTTTGCTCGTGCTTGCCGGCATGGCAGCGCTTACCAGGAAGCTGCGTATAGCCGAGGCTTCCTCGCGTGTAAGCTGCACGTAAGGCATTGTCGTGTCAGGCAATATCCTGTGCGGGTTCTCGATCCAGCGGTCGGCCCAGTCCGGGTTCAGCTTGGCCGAAGCATTGGACAGGTCCGGGGCGAACTTGCGCGCTGTATTCATGTCGTGATACCAGCTGACTGTGCTGCCTGCCGGCAACTCCTTGCCGCCGACCTGGTGGCAGGTGACGCACTGGTATTGAGAAATGAGATGTTTGCCCCGCTCGGCATTTGCCACGGGCAAGAGGTCCGGTGTGTCTTTGCGCCCGATAAAAGGCTGTCCTTTGGCGCCAGCTTTGAAATAGCCGACGAGAGCCTGATGGTCCTTGTTCTGGAAAGTAAAAGTCGGCATACGGCTGGCCAGATAGGGACGCATCTTGTATGGTGCGCGCAAGAAGTCAGCCAGCCAGTCAGGACGGACTCGGTCGCCTTCCACGCTCAGGTTCGGCGCCAGCGTTCCATAGTGCGCAACGGGCTCTTTGCGGAATCCGGCAACCTGTTGTGTCAGCTTTGGATCATAGAGGGAGTGGCAGCCGATGCAGCCGTATTCGTTGATCAATTGCCAGCCAACCATCTGTTCTGCTTCTCCGGGGCGCAGAGCGCGTCTGTGTTCCTTGGCGACAGTCTGCTGGCTCGAGAGTGTCTTGATGAAAGACATGACTTTGTCGGTCTCATCATCGCTGAGGTGGAAATTGGGCATGACCGCCGCGATGCGATCAGTCTCAAAGACTTTGGGCTCGTTGAGTCTGGCTCTGGTCCACGTATACCAGTTGCGCTGGCTGGGCGGCACCACATTCTTGGTGCCCCAGAACAAAAGGCTGGGATCTTTGGCGGCGAAATCGCTCAGCTCCGGACCAATTCTTTCGACATTATTTTCAAAGCCGGGAATATTGTGGCAGCTGTAGCAGCCGTACTTCTTGACGAGCTTTTTGCCAGCGTCCATGTTGGAGTCAGGATGCAAATCCTCAGCTGTGACCTTGGCCCAGGTGACTTTGGTCTCTGGCTCCTTGAGGGACGATAGATAATCGGTCAGGCAGGCTAACTCCTCGGGTTTGAGATCGAACCTGGGCATGATCGTGGTCTTGGACATCGCCGAAGGATCTTCAATCCAGCTGTAGATCCACTGGGGAGAAACTTTGCTGCCGATGCCGTCGAGGCTGACATGCCTGCTGCCTGCCACGCGATAGTTGCCGACTTCGTGGCAACCGAGGCAACCACGTGTTTCGAATATGTGTTTGCCGCAGGCTACGTCTTCGGCAGTTGCATGGTGCTCGCTCACATATTTCGACGAGCCTGGTGACTTTGCTAGATCGCCTGAGGCGGCGCTGAGATATGAGGCGATTTTGATTGCGTCATCTGCCTCGAGACCCCGGTCCTTCACACCGAATTCCGGCATCAGCGTGCGTGGGTGAACTTTCTTGGGATCTGTGATCCAGGTCACAAGCCAGTCGGGGCGGACTTTGCCTTTTATCTTGCTCAGGTCCGGTCCGAGTTTGCCGATGGTGGCGGTGAGGTAAGGCGAGCCGTCGACTTTGTGGCAGCCGACACAGCCTCTGTCCTGAAAGATGGTGGCGCCTTGAGCGACATTGGCTGCCTCAGGCAAAAGCGGCGCGTTGGCATGACACTTCACGCAGGTCGAGTTGACATAGTTTTTTCCAAGTAAGGTGGCATGCCAGTGCTCATCACCCTCGTGTGCTTCTTTGACGTTCAGAGCGCGGCCTTGCCCGTCATGACAGGACGTACAGCCGTTCTTATCTATGGGGTGGTGCTTGAACAGTTCTTCGTAATCCGGGTGTGTGCGGAAGACGAGTTTCTCAGCACTGGCGAATTCCGGGCGGTCGATGCCGGCGTGGCAGGTCGTGCAGCGATCCACTCTCTGGTATTCGCCGAGCCCGTTGACGACTACTTGCTGGATGGCCGGCGGGCGTGCTTCGACTTTGGCAACGCGCTCTTTCATGATGGCGACAGCCAGCCCCTCTTTGTCCATCTGTGCTTTGATGGTGTCCAGGGTCTTTTCAGTGATAGCCAGCGCGGCGTTGGCAGCATTCAACTTGTCCTGGACGGCGACAGCATCATCTTCGTTTTTCTTTATCTGTTCTTTGACACGGGCGACTTCGGCAGTGTCGGTGAGAGGCTCGTTTGCTTTACCGGACGACTCTATGGAGAGATCGCGTCCGTAATAAGCTGCGTCGAGATCAGCTTTCAAGAAGCGATGCTGGACGCCGAGTTCTGTGAGCTGTGCCTTGAGTTGCTCGAGTTTCGACAGGGACTCGCGATAGGCAGGGCTATTGAGCAGAGCTTCGACTTGCGCTAGATGCTTGCGGTAGTTAGCTTGAGACGTTGGTTCGGCAAAAACTGGCGAATTCTCCAGCCTCTTTTGTTTGGCATCGAAATCTTGCTGGGCGTTTTGCAGATCCTTGTTCAGAGCCGCTAGCTCGAGGCTCTTGAATTCATCCTGAAAGCTTATCCAGGGTTGGCGCCCGTATGCTTCTTCATACAGTTCCCAGCCAAGCGCGAGCAGAAGCCCGACTCCCAGGATGACAAAAATCCTGCCGAAATTTTGCTTTTCAGGATCCTTAAATGCTTTACCGTCCACGGCGACCTCGCTCAAGGGATGCTAAACGTTAAACGTTGAACCAGGGCAATACTAGAAAATACTTGATATGGAAAACCAGTCTGGCGATGATTTTCAGCGGGCACAGCATCATAGACTGGAAGAGAAAGGCGGTAATGACGTAACGAGTCAGTCCCATTTTTTTTAGAGTCGGCCACTCGTTATATTTTTTCTTCCATAGCATCACCGGTGGTATCAAATACCACGCGCCGAGGAAAAGAAGTCCGAACACCGCTTCGACGCCGTAGTCTCTGATGCCCAGCATATAGCCGAGATTGACGTTGTTCTGGGCCACGACTTTATGGATGTCCCATTCTTCCCAGGGCCAGAACAGGTTCCAGCCTGGACCTCGGAAGAAGACTCCGATGACGATCGGGATGATCCAGAGTCCGAGGAATCCGAAAAGGAAAGTGGAGACGGCAAAAGCGCGGCGTTTGAAAGTGTAGTAGCCGTTGCCTTTCGGATTGATGTCCAGATAAGGAATTGCCATCAAGCCCACTATACAGAGTGAAGGCAGGATGACTCCGGCGATCCAGGGATCGAAGTAGACCAGCAATTCCTGCAAGCCAAGAAAATACCAGGGCGCTTTGGCAGGGTTTGGTGTGATTGCCGGATTGGCGGCTTCTTCAAGAGGCGCGTCAATGCCAACGGACCAGACGCAAAGCACGATCATTGCCACCAGTGCCACGAGGCTCTCGATGCGAAGCAAGGCCGGCCAGCCGAAAACCTTTTCCGGGAACTTGCTGGGGGCCGCAGGTTTACTGCTAATTTCCGATGCGGTCACTATTGTTCCTCCAATGCCTTATTAGGACCGGATATTCCGCCGTCTTTCCTGATGCGGTAAAAATGCACCATGATGAACCATGTAGCAAACAAAGGCAGAACGATGCAGTGCAGAACGTAGAAGCGTAGAAGGGCTGCCGGTCC
>JAHFBI010000100.1 GCA_023250095.1 Candidatus Melainabacteria bacterium | reverse complement strand
TGAGATCCTTACCTTCTGCCCCTTGCAGAACAACTTTCAAAGCTTTTTTGTCTTTCTTTCTCGTATTCTCAAACAAGAGATCCAGTTGTTGAGCAAGCTCCCCAGCCAGCGTTTCGTCTTCAATCTTGATGGCGCTGATAGAAGAAAGAGCCAGGCGCTTGAAAGAGTTTTCACTCGTGAACAGAACCAGAAACTGCTCCCTGACGGTGGTATCGTTTACGATTTGCTCGACCTCGTCTATACCAAGCACACGACCGGACACGGAACCACCAGAGACAGTGACCGTGACGGGGATTCCCTTCAACTGTCCGACGAGATCCACCAGTCCGTCGCACTGACGCACGTCAAAACCGAATTCAATGAACCGCTGCTCCAGAGTCTTGGACGAATCATATGTAATCGCCTCCACCCTGCCACCGTCGCTGGTTAACACAAGCAGCGATTTGAGCATATCGTCAATCTCCGTCGCCCCACACAGGAGATCAACCCCGCCTGCGCCCACCACCTGACCGCGCCGCTCAAAATAACCGATGCCATGCTTGTAAAGGACTACCCTGGTCAGCCCAATCGAGCTGGACTTCACTTCCTGGTCCATTGTTTTACCCTCTGATCGTTCAGGGACTGGGGCTCCGGAGAGGTAATTATCGCAAACCTGGGACAAAAAGCTGCTTTGCCGCGAAACCTGTCTGCTTGACCTAGACCAATTTGCTCCTCAGAGCACTGCTGGCAGGGTCCAATCTCTAAGACCAGCTGAGTAAAAAAAGTGACCGTACTGCCCAAAAGTTCTCCCGAGATGATGGCTGTCCTGTGCTGCCGGGAATAACCTCATCAGCTATTGCCGACCCCTGCCTGACGGCTCCTACCCCATAAATGCGCTTTCTCGAACGTCTCATTGTCCCTTTGTTTATCATTACAGCAGCCATCGGGCTGACATACTGGTACTGGACTACCACTCCGTCTTACGCGCTCAACCAGGTTGCCACTTCAATCAAGAACCGAGACGTCGATTCATTTCAAAAATATGTGGACATCGACTCCATCGCCTCGCATGCAATAGACGATATCCTGAGAGGGCCCGCCCGTTCGAGCATCTTCGGGCGCTTCGACAGCATGATTGGCGCCGGGATTATCGGTCTTTTCAAGCCGGAGTTGATCGACATCATCAAAGAGCAAGTGCTGCATTTCATCGCCGAGGGCAATCTGACAGCACTTCGCACCACGCCGGGCTTACAAGCAGGCGCCGCCGAAGCGCGCTCAGTTCAATCAAGCCGAATAAATATCACACAGGAACATGTCTTTACCGTTGCCAGCAATTCAGGAAACAATCGACCCCGGCGGTTGCCAGGCAATCTCCTTGCCAGCGCCCCGGATGATGACGATACCGCGGCAGGCAACAGAAGAATGACTGGCACCTCTCACGGTGCCGGCAAGATAAAGCGCGTACTTGCCGAATACGGCTTCAGCAAAGAAGGATTCAAAGGCGTGGAGTATTTGAAAACGGAAGGACCTCTGGCCTTTTTCGCTCTGAAATTCCACAGCCCGAAGCTGAGCCGTGATTTCCTCGTCGAATTCAAAATGGAAGATGTCGGAGGCTTCTGGCGCGTCACAGAGCTTTCAAACTTAAACGACCTTGTCTCAGCTTATCTGGACTCACGTGGCAGCTGAAGCTAGCTGCAGTAGAACAATTTGCCCTCTTCCGCCATCTGTTTTATGAGCTGGCACGGAGCATAACCGGGGCTGACAACTCGGGACAAATACTCCATCTTGCGGCAAACAACAAGAAGTCCCTGTCTGTCGGCATAACGCAGAATACCCCCCCGGAAAGGCGGGAAACCTGTGCCGAAGATCAAGGCAAGATCGAGCTGTCCGGCTTGTTCGACGACCTTTCCCTCCAGACAGCGGGCTGCTTCATTCATCATTAACAAGACGAGCCTGTCTTGAATCTCGCCTGCCGTCTTTGGATTAGCCTCTGCTTTTACAAAGGCAAGCACATCAGGATTTACGCCTGCCGGTTTGCCCTTTTCGTCATATAGATAAATCCCTTTGCCACCTTTTTTTCCGAGTACTTTCGCCTGTTCAATAGCCTTCATCAAAGGCGGCTCGGAAAGACGCGCTCCCAGAGCCGAGCCCATAACGTGGATCACCTTGCCAGCAATATCGAGACCGATCTCGTCAAGCAAAGTAAGCGGACCCATCGGCATACCGAACGATTTCATCGCCCGATCTATGTCCTCGACCGGGGTGCCTTCGCCGACAAGCACCGCCGCCTCGCGCAAATACGGCGCCAGAATACGGTTGACGATAAAGCCGGGCGCATCGGCTGATATAACTGTGGTCTTGTCCAGTTTTTGAGCTACGCTCATGGCCGCAGCCAGGCTTGCGTCCTCTGTTTTGTCACCACGTACGACCTCCACCAGAGGCATCTTGTGCACGGGGTTGAAAAAATGCAAACCGACCACACGTCCGGGATCGCGGGCAAACATGGCAATTTCTGTCACAGAAAGAGATGAGGTGTTTGTGGCAAAAACAAAGTCCCTGCCGCTGGCCGCTTCCAGATCAGCCAGAGCTTGCTGTTTGACTTTCAGATCTTCCACCACAGCTTCGATTACTAGATCGCAATCTTTCAGGTCGTCATAGGAAGTTGTGAGCTTGATCCCGCCAACAAGCTCATCGGCTTCTTCCTTGCTGAGACGCTTCCTTGCGACCAACCCGTCGAAGAGCCCGACGATAGTGTTTTTTCCTTTCTCCAGGAATTTATCTTCTATGTCTTTGAGGACGACCTTGAAACCTGCTCTGGCTAAGGACTGAGCAATCCCGGCACCCATGACCCCTGCTCCCAGAACACCAACGCAATCAATTGCCTGGCAGGGGCTTCCAGCACCCGGCAGTTTCTTGGATTCTTGCTGGGCAAAAAATATCCCGACCAGATTTGCCGAAACATCTGTCATAGCCAGCCTGGCAAAAGTCTGCGACTCGAGCTCGCATGCTTTGTCGACAGGCAGGCTGAAGCCCTTGAGCACAACTTTCAAAGCTTCTCTGGGAGCTGGATATTTTCCTTTCGTCTCGCGCATCATGGCTTTATAAGCCATGTCCGCAACCAGAGAACGCCCGAGCGGATTGTTCTCCAGAAAGAAGGACTTGAGGACATCTGTTGCCGGGCGGTTGTAGTTTTTCACTGCGCTCCCGAGGGCAATTTCCTCCGCACGAGAAAGCAATTGCTCTTTGTCCACCACTTCGTTTACGAGACTGGCTTTCCAGGCTTTACGAGCTTCAAGAATCTTGCCACCCATGATTATCTCCAGGGCCCTGGTCAAGCCCGTAAGCCTGGGCAAACGCACACAGCCACCCCAGCCCGGAATAAAGCCTAGCTTCACCTCCGGCAGACCAATTTTGGAACCAGCGGCTGCCACTCGAAAGTCGCAAGCAAGCGCAAGTTCCAGCCCTCCGCCCAGGCAGACGCCGTTTATGGCCGCCACAGTTCTTACTTTCAGACTCTCCAGCCTGGCAAAAATCTCTTTGCCCAGTTGACTGGCATTGTAAGCCTCAGACAGTCCTTTTCCCTGTATTTTCCTAATCTCCCCGACATCGGCACCAACGACAAAATTGTCTTCTTTGCCCGAGGCAATCACCACTGCCTTGACCTTTTCGCTCCTGCAAACAAGATCAATAGCCTCGCTCAAAGCCGTCATGCTCGCTGTAGAGAGACAATTGACCTTGCTGTCAGGCACATCTAGTAAGACAAAAGCCACTCCATTGTCTTTGATCTCCACCCTTACAGCCTTGTCTGCCATTTTCCCTCCAGAGAACATCAACAGTGCCCCGGCTCAGGACCAGCGCCTGGAGCCATGAGCAAGAGGCCAGTTCAGGCACTCTCAATCAAAGTGGCCAGTCCCATCCCGCCGCCGATGCACAAAGAAGCGATGCCACGCCTTGCTTTTCTCAGCCTGAGTTCATGCGCCAGAGTCAGAATAAGCCTGGCCCCGGACATGCCAATCGGATGCCCGAGAGCAATAGCCCCACCGTTGACATTCACTTTTTCCCTGTCCAGCCCGAGCAGCTTCTCACAGGCAAGATACTGGACGGCAAAAGCTTCGTTAATCTCAAAGAGATCAATATCGTCTAGACTCAGTCCATTGCTCATCAGCAATCCTTCGATGGCAGCGACCGGTCCTAGACCCATCTGCTCGGGATCGAGCCCGACCAGACAGCTATCCACGATGTACGCCAGAGGCTCAATCCCCAAATCCGCGGCCTTGCTCCTTGAAGAAAGAACAAGTGCACACGCACCATCATTGATACCGGAGCTGTTACCGGCGGTTATGGACCTTGTTTTCAAAACCGGCTTTAGCTGTGAGAGCTTCTCGTAAGTAGTGCTCTGGCGCGGATGCTCATCGACTGCGAAGAGTCCCTTGCCTGGAATTTCTATGGGGTCAATCTCCAGCTGAAAACGTCCTGATTTGTTAGCCGCCAGAGCCAGGCTATGAGATCTCAGAGCAAACTCGTCGGACTCTTGCCGGCTGATGCCATATGTATCGGCCAGTCGCTGAGCCGTGCCAGCCATGTGTGTTGTCTTCATATCAAAGAGAAGTTTTGTAGGAACAAGCCCATCGTCAGCCAGTTTGCCCAGGACCGGACGAGGTCCGAACTTGAAATAGCGCGACAAGAATCCTTCGAAGCGCAAAGACCCCGGCAAAAGATAAGGCACAGTGGACATCGATTCCACCCCGCCCGCCAGATAGACATCGCCCTTGCTCAGAGCGATGTCCTTACCAACAATTATCACCGCCTCCATCCCGGAACCACACTGGCGCTGCACTGTCATGGACGGGATGGACGCAGGAAATCCAGCGTTGAGCGCGGCAAACCTGGCAGTATTGGGTGTGTAAGCCGACTGGTAGCCGTGCCCAAGCACGATGCCGTCGAGATGATGACTGGCAATGCCCGAGCGACGTATGGCATTGATCATGGCATGCTGCGCCAGAATGTCTACACCGACCTTGCGCATGGTCCGGCCAAAAGTCCCGATTGGCGTGCGGCTGCCTCCCAGAAGACAGACTTCTCTTTTCTCACTCATGACTGAATTGCTTCTCCACTCAAAGCCCTGTCCCTGGGCCGGACAACGGAGCAATGCCCCAGCTTGAGTTTATCTTCTTTGCATTTGCTCCATTAGGAACCGTTAAGCTTGACATAAGCCCGGATAACACCCACCAGCGCTTTGAACCGTCCAAGAAGACCTCTCCTGTACAAAAGCCCCAGCGCGCCCGAGATAAAATCGAGGCGGTTCTGGTTATAGGGAAAATTCCACTGCCGTACGCCTTGCTTGCCAACACCGATATTTTTGACATAAACCAGATCGCGCAATTCTATTGCCGAATGCATCCGCCCGAAACCGCTGTCTTTAATGCCACCCCAGGGGGCATCCGGACAGACGTGCGAATAAAGCCCATCGTTTATCCAGACCATGCCAGCTTCGAGCCCACGGGCAAGCTCTTCCGCACGCTTCAGGTCGGCGCTCCAGATCGAAGCTCCCAGACCGAGACTGCTCTCATTGGCCAGAGCCACTCCTTGTTCGGCGTCGTCCACAGCCACAATGGACAGAACCGGACCGAATATCTCCTCGCTGACAATTTTCATGGAAGGAGTCACATCAGCCAGCACAGTCGGCTCCAGGAAATAGCCGCCAAGATCAAGCCGCGCCGATCCGCCGCAAAGAAGACGAGCACCAAGGCTGACAGCCTCTTCCAGAAGCCCTTTTACCCTTTCCAGCTGCTGAGCGTCAACGAGCGGCCCGACATCTGTATCAGGCAGCATGCCATCACCCAGGCGCAACCGTGAGGACAGCCCGGCAATCTTGGCCGCCAACTTCTCCGCCAGCGGTTTGACGACATAAATCCGGTCGATGGAGGCACAGGCCTGACCGGCATTCGTAAAGGCTCCCCAGACAAGCGGCGCAGCTATCTTGTCTATGTCGGAGTCTTCCAGAACGATGGCTGCATGTTTGCCGCCAAGCTCCAGCGTCACAGGCAGAAGCTTGGTGGCAGCCAGCGCCATTATTGCTTTACCGCCGGTAACTGAGCCTGTAAACATCACCCTGCTAACAGAAGAATTGATCAGCTCGACAGCTTCGGTTCTGTCGCCCTGCACAAGTCCAACCAGATCCTGGCTGAAGCCAGCACGCCGGAAAAGATCGACTGTAGCAGATGCTGTCAGAGCAGTCTTCGGCGAAGGCTTGAGAACCACGCCATTGCCAGCGACAAGCGCATGCAACATGGTTGAAACCGGGATCGAAAAAGGATAGTTATACGGCGAAATGACAGCAATTACACCCATTGGCTCAAAAACATTGTACGAATGTTTGCCGGCAAAAAAGAGCGGATTCAGCTCCACTTTCTCAGGTGCAAGCACCCGGGCGGCATTTTTTTTCAGCCAGGTGCAAACTTCCAGAACGGCAAAAATCTCCGAAATGAGAACTTCCGAGCGCGGCTTGCCCGTCTCTGCCGTAATGAGAGCGCTGAGCTCATCCTTGCTCTCGAACAATATCTTTCCGAAAGTCTCGATCAACTCAAGACGCTTGCCGATATCCACAAGGCGCCAGGACTGAAAAGCTTTCCTGGACCTGTCCACAAGGCAACGTATTTCTTCAGCCGACGGAAGAAAAACCCGTCCCAGCTCCTGCATATTGGCAGGGTTTCTGGCTACAATCGTCGCGCCTTCATCGATCTCAGTTGCCATCGGCAACACATTCTCCTGAAACTGACGGGAACGTTCTGGCATTGCCTGGAGGCTCGTCGACACCGCCGCCGGTGCTGCCGGCTCGATTTTGAAAGCGCTGCCAGCGCTTTCCCGGACAGGACCTTACACTATCTTATAGTTTAGCCCCTATCACTTCAGACCGGACAAGAACAATCGGTCCCAGCCTTTCAGATTATCGCCAGGATAAAGCAGCAAGATTAAATCACTGTGGTTTCCAAGCCAAACTTGAGTCCAGCCTTACGTTCGAGAATCTTTGCGCAGTCTACCAGGCTCCAAGAAGCTCAAGCACATTCGCCAGCTGGCTAAGTGGGGCCAGGAATTTCTCTGGCTCCAATAAGAAGACACCGCCTTACATTGCAATGCAGGGCGGTGTCTTCGATGGATTCTACTGCCAGCTCTAACTACCGCTGGCCGCCGGGGTCTTCTCCTCGCCGGACTTATCGTCGGCGGAGACCTCCCCCTTCTCCCCTTTGTCCGCCTTTTCAGACTTGGCTTTCTTGGTCGGAGCCTTCTCAAAGCGGAAACTGTCGCCGTCAAGCACGGTCGTGATTGTGTCGCCATCCTTGAATCTGCCTTGCAGAACCTGCTCGGCCAGCTGATCTTCAAGCAGCCTCTGGATAGAGCGTCGCAAAGGACGAGCTCCATATGTTGGATTGTAGCCGTCCTTGGCGATATAGTCCTTGCACTCGTCGGTGATGACCAGCTCCATCCCTTGTGCCTTGATGCGCCCCTGCAGATCCGCCGACATAAGATCGACGATGCGCCGGATCTCTTCTTTGGTCAGCTGCTGGAAGACGATAATCTCGTCTATGCGGTTCAAGAACTCAGGACGGAAAGTCTTCTTCATGGAATCCATGACCAGATCCCGAATTTTCTTATAACGCTCGACATGCTGAGCGCTCTCCTGGGTTTGGACCTGGAAGCCCAGACCCAGATTGGACTTGTCGATAAACTGCGCGCCCACGTTTGAAGTCATGATGATGATCGTGTTCTTGAAGTCCACCGTACGCCCTTTGCTGTCGGAAAGTCTTCCGTCATCAAGGATTTGCAAAAGAACATTGAATACGTCCGGATGAGCCTTTTCTATTTCATCGAATAGCACAACGCTGTATGGCTTGCGGCGCACAGATTCAGTGAGCTGCCCGCCTTCCTGATAACCGACATAGCCTGGCGGCGAGCCAATCAGTTTGGAGGTGGTGTGATGCTCCATGAACTCCGACATATCGATGCGGATCATATTGTCTTCAGAACCGAAGAAATAACCAGCAAGCGCCTTAGCCAGCTCGGTCTTACCGACTCCGGTAGGTCCGGAAAAGATAAAACTGCCAATCGGACGGTTGGGGTTTTTCAAGCCGACGCGAGCTCGACGAATAGCACGGCACACAGCTTCCACAGCCTCGTCCTGCCCAATGACACGCTGGTGCAGGACATCCGACATATGCAAAAGCTTCTCGGACTCACCCTCGGTCAATTTCAAAAGCGGAATTCCCGTCCAGGAACTGACAACGTAAGCCACTTCTTCGCCGCTCACCACCGGCTTTTCAGTTTCCTGCTTGGCTTTCCACTGGGCTTGGATCTCCCTGATCTTCTCCGAGAGTCTTGTTTCCTGCTCACGCAAGGAAGCAGCCTTCTCGAATTCTTGATTACGAATGGCCATTTCTTTGTCACGACGCACCTTGCGCAGCTCGCGCTCGACCTCTTTGCCCTCCGGCGGCAAGCTGCTTGCCCTGAGGCGCACTCTCGAGGAAGCCTCGTCGATAATATCGATGGCTTTGTCCGGCAGAAAGCGGTCGGAAATATAGCGGTCCGAAAGCTTGGTAGCCTGATCGATAGCCTCATCTGAGATGATCAGCCTGTGGTGCTCTTCATATTTGGGTCTGAGACCGCGCAAAATTTCGACTGTCTCTTCCACGGTTGGCGGATCGATAATCACTGGCTGGAAGCGGCGCTCGAGAGCGGCATCACGCTCTATGTGCTTGCGATACTCGTCCATTGTCGTGGCCCCGATGCACTGCAATTCACCACGAGAGAGAGCCGGCTTCAAGATATTGGCAGCATCGATGGCTCCTTCAGCAGCACCAGCCCCTATCAGGGTGTGCAATTCATCGATGACCAGCATGACATTTCCAGCAGAGCGAATCTCATCCATAATCTTTTTGAGACGCTCTTCAAATTCGCCCCTGTACTTGGTACCGGCAACGAGAAGCCCGATATCG
This sequence comes from Candidatus Melainabacteria bacterium, assembly GCA_023250095.1. Classification (GTDB taxonomy): domain Bacteria; phylum Cyanobacteriota; class Vampirovibrionia; order Obscuribacterales; family Obscuribacteraceae; genus JAHFBI01. The sequence goes on along the minus strand of JAHFBI010000100.1, from coordinate 5,934 downwards.
AGCTGGACAATCTTCTTGTCCATAAGGATATCCGGCACGTCGGCATTGGAAATGCGGATGGCTAGCCCCTCGGCAATAGCCGTCTTGCCCACACCTGGCTCACCGATGAGTACAGGATTATTCTTTGTGCGACGGCCGAGAATCTGAATGACTCTTTCAATTTCCTTTTCACGACCAACAACCGGATCGAGCCTTCCTTCCTGTCCAGCCTGGGTAAGATTCACGCCAAATTCATCCAGTGTCGGGGTTTTCGAGCGCCCGGTGCCAGTAGATGTGGTGGCGCCGGCGGTGGCCGCGCCGCTTTCACCAAGAAGCCTTATTACATGGCTGCGTACTTTGGTGAGATCTACACCGAGATTCTCCAGCACTCTGGCGGCCACTCCTTCACCTTCCCGGATCAAGCCTAGGAGCAGATGCTCGGTGCCAATATAATTGTGTCCCAGCTGCCGGGCTTCATCCCAGGACAACTCCAACACACGCTTGGCGCGTGGCGTAAAAGGAATCTCCACTGCTACGAAGCCCGAGCCCCGGCCGATGATTTTTTCCACCTCGACACGTGCATCCTTGAGATTGACTCCCATGGACTTGAGGGTCTTGGCGGCAATGCCAGTCCCTTCACCGATAAGACCCAGCAATATCTGCTCAGTGCCGACAAAGTTGTGCCCCAACCTGCGGGCCTCTTCCTGGGCAAGCATGATGACCTTGATGGCCTTTTCTGTAAACCGTTCAAACATGGCGGCCGGCAGCCTCCCTTGCTTCCGTTAAGTGATTATATTCTAACACCCAGACAAAAGACCAAAGCTGAGCGCACTACCTGCCGGTCGATACCACATGAATACCATAAGCAGCAGCTCTTTCCCCTTGCTAAGCGCTAACTCCCCGGCTAATTACCGGTTCGAAGAATTACATTCTTTTTTTAGCAGAGAATTCGCCTCAGGATCTGCCTGCTTAGGTAACAATTTGCCCGCCAACGGCTAAACCACTAGATTTAACAATTAGGGCACTGTTGACATGTCCATACAGCGCGTGTCTCCTGACGGAGTTTCTCTCAAGCAGGCAACCTGATCGCGTCATCAGGCACGCACTTCCTGTCCGCTGATCGGTTGAGCAAAACCGCACTCTTTGTTGGAGCAGGCAATCTGATCGCCACGCTTCAATGTCTTGTAGAGCAAAACGCTGTCGCATTGTGGACACCTGTTTGTACCGTTTTTCGGACCGCCGGCTTTAAGCGGGGGATACCAGAAGGCCATTGTGCACTTATTGAGCCCGTAATGACTGCACCCGTAAAACATCTTGCCGCGTCTTGATTTCTTCTCGACAATGTCGCCACCGCAACCTTCACGCGGGCAGCAAACTCCGGTCGACTTCACAATCGGGCGCTGCTCTGTACAGGCCTCGGCCGAGCAGGCCAGATAATCCCCGTAGCGCCCGTAGCGAATGAGCATCGGCGCACCGCAAGTCTTGCAGACTTCTTCCGAGGGGCGATCTTCCGGCACTGGTTGACCGTCTCTGGTCAAAGCAATCTTTGTCTTGCATTCTGGGTAGCCGATACAACCAAGAAACTGACCGAAACGCGAAGAACGAATAGCCATTTGCTGCCCGCATGCAGGACAGATGTGGTCAGAAAGGATGACCACCTTGTTCATGTTCTCTTCGGCCTTCTTCAGCGTCTCGCCAAAAGGTTTGTAAAAATCCTTGAGCATGCCATGCCAGTCGACCTTGTCATCTTCGATCTGGTCCAAACGCAGTTCCATCTCAGCCGTAAAGCCCACATCGACTATATCGCCGAAATGCTCCACCAGCATGTCGTTCACAGCCTTGCCCAGCTTTGTGGGCACCAGATTTTTCTGGATCTTCTCCACATATTTGCGATCGACAATCGTAGCCACTGTTGTGGCATAAGTGGACGGGCGTCCGATGCCAAGCTCCTCCAGAGTCTTCACCAGGCTAGCTTCCGTAAAACGTGGCGGCGGCTGAGTAAAATGCTGCTTGGGTTCAAGGCCCTTCAGCTTCACTTCCTCACCTTTGCTCAGCTCGGGCAAAGTCGTCGACTCGCTACTTTCGCCTTCTTCGGCGTCACCGTTTGTGTACTTGCTGTAGACAATCGTGAATCCGGGGAAAGTGAATTCCGTCGCTGACGCCCTGAACACACCCGGTCCAGCGGCCATTTCAGCTGTCGTTGTACTAAGCTCGGCCGAGGCCATCTGACTGGACACGAAGCGCTCCCAGACAAGCTTGTAAAGCTTAGCTTGATCCGGAGTCAAAAAGGAGCGAATGGACTCAGGGGTGCGCCAGACACTGCTCGGGCGAATTGCTTCGTGAGCATCCTGAATACTCTTTCCTTTGCGCTCATAAATGCGCGGTTTGTCAGGATAGAACTCTTTCTTAAAGCGATCGATGATATAACTCTTCGCCTCTTCCTGAGCTTGTTGCGATACGCGCGTCGAATCCGTACGCATGTAAGTTATCAAACCGGACGGGCCCTGACTCCCCAGCTCGACACCTTCATAGAGAGACTGGGCTACCTGCATAGTTTTCTTAACGGCGAATCCAAGTTGATTGGCCGCTTCGCGCTGGAGGGTGGATGTGATGAAAGGTGGCTGTGGTTGCCTCTGGCTGCTTTTTCTCGTAACAGACACCACTGTGAAGTGCTCTGCTTGCACTGCCTTGACTATTTCTTCGGCTTTTTTTTGCGAGTCTATTACCAGTGTTTCCTTGCCTGGCTTGTCTGAAGCTGCAATCACTCGCTTGCCGTCATATTTGACCAGATTTGCCCCAAAACATTGCTTGGAGCGCGCTTTTCCAAGATCAGCTTTCACACTCCAATATTCTTGCGGCAGAAACTTGTCCACTTCTTGTTCGCGTTCGCAAATTATGCGCACGGCAACACTCTGCACCCGCCCGGCCGAGCGTCCGTTCACTTTGCGCCAGAGAAGCGGGCTGATTTTATAACCGACAAGCCGATCAAGCAAGCGTCTGGCCTGCTGAGCGTCGACAAGATTTTGATCTATCTTTCGCGGCTTCTTCATAGCCGCCATAACAGCTTCCTTCGTAATTTCGTTGAACTCTACCCTGTGCAACTTGCTTCCAGGCAGATCAAGCAACTCCGAAAGGTGCCAGGCAATCGCTTCTCCTTCGCGGTCAGGGTCAGGCGCGAGATAAACTTTGTCTGCGACTCTGGCAGCTTCTCTAAGCTCGTTTACTATCGGCTCCTTCTCACGCAAAATTTCGTACTGAGGCTCGAAGTTCTTGCGCACATTCACGCCCAGCTTGTTGCGCGGCAAGTCGCGCACATGACCAATGCTGGCTTTCACATGAAAGTCCTGCCCGAGAATTTTGGAGATGGTCTTGGCCTTGGCCGGAGACTCAACGATTACGAGTGATTTGCCCATCTGGAGCCGTCACCAACTTGTCTAGAGGAAGTGGAATACCGGAGCTGACCGCAGTCACATGCTCTTTAAGGAAACAAAAAACAATCACCTGGAGGGCGACCTGTCAAGTACTTTACGTTGGGTGAGTATAACACGGGTCGTCAACATCCCTCTGCCGGTCCATATCCTGCAAGAAGCCTTTGCGAGCTGGAGAACCGCTCGACTTCATAAATAAGGATGGTAAACCAGTTTGTATACATTAGCCGCTTTAAGGAGCAAGGACACGCTTCGTAAAATTCATTATGAAAAATAAATTTTTTTGAGAGCATCCAGTATTGCCTCTGCGCGACTGCCCGTTGCAGAAAGCCTGGCTACCCTTCCGATTTCGGACAGCTGCCCGCCACTTTCTTCGACATCTTCCGAGTTAACAGTGTAATCAAGCTCTACCAGAATATGATCCTGCCGGCTAATGTATGGCGAAAAAAAATCAGCCCACTCGATGAGAACGACTCCCGACCCGGAAAGCAGTTCATCAATTTCTTCCGACAGATGCTCTAAGCCGGTCTTTGCGCAGTCCTTGTCACCGCTCATGCCTTCTTTCAGCCTGTAAAGATCAAGATGGTATAAAGGAATTCTCCCCGATGTGTACTCATTGAGCATAGTAAAAGTCGGACTGTTGATCACCTCCTGCACACTGAGTCCGCGTCCCACACCCTGAGCAAAAGTTGTTTTGCCGGCTCCGAGCGGTCCGACCAGAGCCAGCAAGGCACCATTGCCAGAAACGACAGCCAGATTTTCTCCAAGCAGGCGTGTATCGACTGCTTCTGCCAGATTCAGAGCAAGCATATCTTTCCGAACAGTATTTCCCGGCACCAAGCGCTCATCCTGCTTTTGGACCGGCGTACTCTTGGCCAATTCATTTGTCATAATTTGTCTCAGCCGTGGACCAGCTGCTCGTTTTGACCCGGTTTACCCAGGTGGGGAGCCTCCTTAACGTCTTCCGTTTCCTAATTCTTACAGGAGACTGGTTAATGCCTCCCGGGCTGAGCCCTTCGCAAGATTCATAGGTCTACGTCGTCGTATCGAGCCGGCACCCCTTATCGATTTAGTTGTAGGACAAAACTTACTCCGCTTCATCCTACGACCGAGACTATGGAGAATCATAGCAGATTTGAATGGCTACCTGACAACGTTTTTCCGCCCAAAGAGGCTTCGGCACTCATTCAAGGACTTTGCCCCGGACGCTACGCTCAGCGTCCTTTTTATCAGCTGGTTCATCGCCGGGGCAGCCGCCAGAGTCTGCCTGCGGCTCAGCTGAGCGCCGTCCGAAGATTCTGACCACAGCCGGGTGCACATCCGGTATGACATGATTTGCCGCCAGACCACCGTAATAACGCACATAAAGATCTGTCCCGACCGCTTGCAACTGTACCCCGCCATTATGGGACGGCTGAGAAAGCTGTCGCTCCAGATTATCTGCCACCTCATCCAGCGCAGTGCCGGTCTCCTTGCTCCAGCTCTTGTACCGGTCAGCTCGGTCCTGTGCCAGTCGCCTGGCCTGCTCTTCCCTGTCCCGGGCGGCACTGCGGATCTGCTCTTCCCGCGCTTTGAGCAGAGCAGCATCATTGGCATAAGGATTGAAACGAAAAGGTCCGACCCAGGTAGTGGGCGAGTATAAAGAGTTTATCTCTGACTGGGCTTGTTGCTCGATACGACGCGCCTGCTCCTCGCCGCAGCTGAGCTCTGTTTGAGCATTGGCATCGCCAATCACCTTATGTTTGGTTTTCTCATAAGCCAACTGCCGGCGAATTACAGAACACGCCTGATCCACCGGCTTTTCGTCTGCCACTGCTCCACCGCCGCTTTGCCCGCCAGCCGACCAGACACCGCTTGCCGTCAGACCTTCCTTCAACCACCTGGACTCCTCGGCGCCCGGCAAAGCACAGCGATACGAAACAAGAGCCTGGCGACAATATCCGGACACCGGTCCGTGAGGATCGAGCAAATAACACATACGATACTCGGCTGCCGCCTGCTCGTGATCCTTCGTCAGAGCAAGAGCATTAGCCAGGTAATAATGCACTATGGCATTGAGCGGCTCGGCACCGGAGGCTCTAGCGAGCAAGACAACAGATTCTCGGTAATGCCGGCCATTGTATAGCCGCAGTCCCTCATCGAAACAAGCGCCGGCACGCGCTGCTGTCGTGTGACAGACAGCCAGCAAGATAACAATAGTCAAAAGCGGCCAACTCTTCTTCATCGCTGACCCTCAAAGACAGCAACGCTGCCCTCACTTCCAATTTACCCTTTCGACCCAGGCTGGAGAAGAAACGCATAACACTTGACTACTTAAAGTTTAGCAAGTACTTGGCTGTTTTCCTACCTTTTTTTGCTGAGACGATCAAGGGCAGCTTGTGCCACAGCCAGCTTCGGGTTAAGAGCCAGAGCTCTTCTTGCCTCGTTTTCCGCCTCACTCGCCTCGCCTTTGATCTCAAGAGCAAGACTCAAACCAGCGTGCGCCGGAGCGCTGTCTGGATGGCACTTCAGGATCTGCCGGTAAAGA